>JBARHV010000058.1:0-2784 GCA_049799415.1 Silvibacterium sp. | reverse complement strand
GTCGGCAAGGGCCAGCGCGGCCTGATCGTGGCACCGCCGCGCACCGGCAAAACCATGCTGCTGCAGGCGCTTGCGAACTCCATCTCCACCAACCACCCCGAGGTCGTGCTCATCGTACTGCTGATCGACGAGCGCCCCGAGGAAGTCACCGACATGCAGCGCTCGGTCAAAGGCGAAGTCATCAGCTCCACCTTTGACGAGCCCGCGGCGCGCCACGTGCAGGTCGCGGAAATGGTGATCGAGAAGGCCAAGCGCCTCGTCGAGCACAAGCGCGACGTCGTCATTCTGCTCGACTCCATCACCCGCCTCGCGCGAGCCTACAACACCATCGTTCCGCCATCGGGCAAAGTGCTCTCGGGCGGCGTCGATTCCAATGCTCTGCAGCGCCCCAAGCGCTTTTTTGGCGCGGCCCGCAATATTGAAGAAGGCGGGTCCTTGACGATTATTGCCACTGCGCTCGTGGATACCGGGTCCCGCATGGACGAAGTCATCTTCGAAGAGTTCAAGGGCACGGGCAACATGGAAATCATTCTCGACCGCAAGCTTGTCGACAAACGCGTTTTCCCGGCCATCGACATTCAGCGCTCCGGCACGCGTAAAGAAGAGCTGCTTATCCCGAAAGAAGATTTGCAGCGCATCTGGGTTCTGCGCAAAGTGCTCAATCCGCTGTCGCCTGTCGAAGCGATGGAGTTGCTCATCAGCCGTCTCGAAAAGGTGCGCAACAACGCAGAGTTCCTGCAGAACATGAATCAGCTTTAACGAATCAGCTCTAGGTGGGTCCAGGTGGTCTAGCAACACCAGGAGCTGCAAAGGCCGGGGCATCGTCCCCGGCCTTGCCTTTGGTAATTAACGATCAAGAAGGATACTTGCACTTGTCCGAATCCCTGCATCATTCTCAAAGAGTGAAGAACTCAATCCTCCTCCGCGCCATTCCGCTTGTCGCTCTCGCCTGCTCGCTCTGCTGCGCGGCGCAGGACAAGGGCTACTGGCCTGCCGCAAGCTCCACCGCCGGCTCCATCACGGGCGACATCTCTCTCTCCAATGCCAAGATCACCATCAACTACACCACTTTTCGCATCGTGCAGGCCCGCACGCTCACTCCAAACGAAGTCAGCGCGTCCTTCGATGCCGACATCAACGCGGGCCGCACCGGCGTTCTGTACAGCGTCACCGTGCCGGCGGCCACTCGCTTTCTTCACCACAACACTCTCTGCGGCACCGAAGACACCCGTTGGATGGCGACTTTCGTTTCTGGCCGCACCCTGCAGGTCGCATTTTTCTCCGGGTCCGATGTGCCTGTTTTCACCATGGATGCCCTTGCCAAATCGACGGACCTGTGCGGCACTTTCACCTACGCGCGCTGAGCGGCGCGAACTCGTCTAATCCGACTCATTCGTGGCTCGCGGCGCCCTCACCCAGCCATTACTCTCGTCCAAAGGGTGAAAGGCACGGAGTGCCTTTCGCGGAAGGCTGCACGCTGTTAAGATAGATAAGTCGTGGGGCTGTAGCTCAGCTGGGAGAGCGCCTCGTTCGCAACGAGGAGGCCAGCGGTTCGATCCCGCTCAGCTCCACCAAATTCCTCTAAAAGTTATCGCTATAACAGTTCTTCCCTTGCCCCAAGTTCAGCGTATCTCCGGCGGGCTCAGACGCCCACAATACGACTGAAGTTCGATCGTGAACAGCTTCACCATTCAATCGCCCCATTCGTCCGTTACCGAAGCGAACATTTTCATTCCAAAGCGGTTGTCGATCCACTCAGTTGGGCATCCAATTGGTAAGTTGCCCTGTCCGGAGCGCGCATGCGAATTCTATGCCTAATGCTTCTAGCGGCTTTTTGCCCGCCCATCGTTGGGGCAGCCCAGCCGGAGAGCCCCGCTCCGATTCAGGTCTACGGCGGATACTCGTGGCTCTCCAATTCGTTCAACGGAGTGCCCGGCTCGCATCACGCGCTAAGCGGCTGGAATGCGGGCATCGCTTTTCAGCAATGGCATCACCTGCGCTTCAAATTTGATTACTCCATGTATCGCGGAACCAACCTCGGCGACCCGCAGCACGCGTTTTTCGTCATGGGCGGCGGACAATATGAGGCGATGTTCCACCGCGAGCGATTCTTTGGTGAGGCGCTGGTCGGCGAAGGCGGCCTGAATGGCCAATGGTTCGACGCCAATACCGCCGGATTCAAGAACGGCAACTCGGGCATGATCGCGTCGCTGGCTGAGTTCCTCGGCGGAGGCGCCGACACCCCTGTCGGTCATCATTTCGCGATCCGCGTTGAGGGCGGGGTCCAGCACTCCAATTTCGACCCCATCCAGCCAAGTCCCTCATCCCAGCCGTATCACCTTGCCGGCATACCCAACTATTTCGGTCGCCTCTCCGCCGGCATTGTCTGGCTTCCGGCGGGGTCGATGGTGCAGTCGGCGCCGGTGGCTGCGACACGCGCCCCAGTTGAAAGCGAACTGATATTCGAAGGCCAGAATTCCGTCGGCCACATTCACATCTTCGCCAATTCGTGGTGGAGCTATCTGTCAACCGGCGGCATTGAATATGATCGCCACTCCTGGGGCAATTTCATCGGCGCGCACGTCGACTACAGCGCGGAGATTTTGCCAGTCGTGATTCTGCGCCAACCCAGCAAAACCTATATATGGGGAAATCGGGCTTCCAATACCTTTGAAACGGTGCCCGGGCTCGCGGTTTTTCCTATTGGCATGCGCCTCATCTGGTTCGATGGCGCGCGTTTCAAGCCTTACTACGTGATCAAGGCCGGCTTGACCGGGTACACAC
>JBARHV010000057.1:0-25428 GCA_049799415.1 Silvibacterium sp. | reverse complement strand
CCTTTGTGATGCTGATGTTGCTGTTCACCTTCTTTGAGCTTTTAGGCGACATCATCCACAATCACTCACCGTTGCTTCTGGTGGGAGAGTACCTGCTGAATCTGACTCCGAGCATGATCTACACCATTACGCCGTTGAGCGTGTTGATCGCGGTTCTAGTGGTCTTCGGGGTGCTGAACCGTTCGAGTGAATTAACGGCGATGAAGGCCGCAGGCATCAGCCTGTATCGGATTGTGCTGCCTGTGCTGGTAATTTCATGCGTACTTGCGACCTCGCTGTTTATTTTCGATGAACTCTATCTGCCCAAGGCAAACCGCAGGCAAGAGGCTTTGCGGAACATCATCAAAGGCAAACCTGCGCAGACCGTCGAACACCCAGGGCAGAACTGGATATTCGGCCTTCAGAAACCGGGACAGCCCGGGCGCATCTTCTATTACGAATTCTTCGATTCGACCCGTGATGCCTTCGTGAATGTCTCCGTGTTCGAATTCAACCCCGGCTCATTTTCGGTCTCGAAGCGAATTTATGCATCGAGCGCGTACTGGGAACCAAGACTTGACCAGTGGGTCTTTGTGAATGGATGGGAGCGAACATTCAACGGCGATGAGATCAGCAGCTTTCAGCCGTTTGTGGTGAATACCTTCCCGGAAATTCGTGAGCATCCGCAGTACTTCAAGAAGGAAGAGCTGCTGTCATCAGAAATGAGCTTTAACGAGCTTGCTGCCTATATTCACACATTGCGCCAAAGTGGTTTCGATACGATGCGATTGCGAGTGCAACTGAATCGCAAGCTCGCCTATCCGCTGATTACGCTAGTGATGGCGATTCTGGCGGTTCCATTCGCATTGTCGATGGGGCGGCGCGGCTCTCTGGCTGGAATTGCCGTCGCTATCGGCGTGGCGATTGCATATTTCGTGGTGGATGGGACCTTTGAGGCAATGGGGAATGTGCATATGTTGCCCGCTGTGCTGGCGGCCTGGTCTCCGGACTTGGTGTTTGCGCTGGCCGGAGGCTATTTGCTGTTACGGTCGTCTACCTAGGATGGACGTATATGTTTGATCGCTTGAAACCGCTGCTGCCTTATATGCGCCGCTACAAGCGGGGCTATGCCTGGGGTGCTCTGGCGGTTCTGCTGAACAACGCTGTCTGGATTTTTTTCCCCATGATCATTGGGGTTGCGATGGATGATCTTCTCCATCACGGCGTGACGCGGAGGAAAATCCTTGCTTATGCCGGTGTGCTGCTCGCGATCGCATTGGCGAAGGGCGTATTCCTGTTTCTTACGCGCTGGATCCTGATTGGCATTTCGCGGGACATTGAGTTCGATCTTCGCAACGATCTGTTTTTGCAGTTGGAGAAGCAATCGCCGGAGTACTACCAGCAAAGGCGTACCGGCGACATCATGGCGCGCATGACCAACGACCTGAACGCTGTGCGAATGCTGCTTGGGCCGGCCATCATGTATAGCGCGAACACACTGCTTTTCTCGATCGGCGCGCTCTTCTTTCTTTTGCGCATAAGCCCTATGCTCACGCTGTTCGCTCTGGCTCCTTTGCCCGTGGCCAGCGTTCTGGTGCAAACCTTAGGCCGTAAAATACATGACCGTTTCGAGCGGATTCAGGCGATGTTTTCGGATATCTCGGCACAGGCGCAGGAAAATTTTTCCGCTGCGCGCCTGGTGCGCGCTTTCGCTCAGGAGGAGGCGCAGATCAATGCCTTCGACACGTCAAATCGCGAATATGTTCGCCGTGGGCTGCGCCTGGTGCAGTTGATGGGCATGCTGTGGCCAACCCTGGAATTCCTGCTCGGCATTGCCATGGTGATTGTGGTGCTGGTGGGAGGCCACGAGGTCTTATCGCATCGCATCTCCGCCGGCGATTTCACAGCTTTCACCATCTACACGGTCATGTTGACATGGCCGATCATAGCGTTTGGCTGGGTGGTCAATCTGTTTGAGCGTGGAACAGCATCAATCATCCGCATCCATGAACTGCTTGTGGAGGAGCCTTCGATTGATGACCGCGATGCGAAGACAGGTGCGGTACACCCGATCGAGGGAGAGATAGAGTTTCGGCATCTCTCGTTCTCATACGGAACCACAGCGGTACTGCGTGATATCTCGCTCAAAATTCCCGCTGGTTCGAGCCTGGCCGTGGTTGGCTTAACCGGGGCCGGGAAGACCACATTAGTCAACCTGATTCCACGGCTTTACGATGCTCCCGCGGGTACGGTGCTGATCGATGGGCGTTCAGTGCGGGAATATTCACTCGCGCAATTGCGGAAAGCCATCGGTTTTGTCCCGCAGGAGACCTTTCTGTTCAGCGAGACAATCCTCGAGAACATTCTGTTTGGCGTACCAGAGGCCGGCGTACAGGAAATGCTGGACGCCGCTGAGTCCGCGCATATCCGCAGAGAGTTTGAAGAGTTTCCTCACGGGTTTGAGACGATGGTAGGGGAGCGTGGGCTTACCCTTTCCGGCGGCCAGAAACAGCGATCCTCCCTGGCGCGCGCATTGGTGTGCAACCCAAGAATCCTGATCCTGGACGACGCTCTGGCTAGTGTAGATACATATACGGAAGAGCGAATTCTGGAAGAATTGCGGCGGCGCATGGAAGGACGAACAACGATTCTGATCTCCCATCGCGTTTCTACCGTACGCAACGCCGACCGGATCGCGGTGCTGGCCAATGGCCGAATCGAAGAGCTAGGTACGCACGAAGAGCTGCTGGCAAAAGAAGGCTATTATTTCGGCCTGTACGAAAAGCAGAAGATGGAAGAAGAGCTTGCCGAAGTTGGCTAGCTTCGCAAGATGCTATGCGCTCCAGCTGGAAGAGGCGGGTTCATGTATAGCTGGGATTGCTGATGGCGTGGGGATTCGCAGTATGCCTTGCGACTGCTTTTCCTGAAGTGTGCGGATGACATCGGGATCTTGAGAAATAGTGTGCCAGGCCTCGCGGACATCGCGAATGCAGCTGATGGCCTCTTTCAGACGCGCGGTTGAAGCAAGTCGTGATCCGTCGATGCAAAGAGCGAAAATGGCCGCGTAGAATTCGGCCAGCGCTTTAGCTGACGACCCTCCGGTGTCCATGCGAAGACGCGACTGCAGGTGCATGAGGATATCGAGCGTGCGCTTAATAGCAATGCGCCGCTCGACAACGTCGTTGGCTTCGATGGCTTGTATAGCGCGGTAGAGAAATCGCACCATTCCGTCGTAAAGCGCGACAACCAGTTCGACGCCATTCTTACCTGTCAGGCTCTGCTGCTGATAATTCATGCCGCTCCCTTATCCGTTGGAGTTCTGGTTGTAGCCTGTGATGGCGCTGTAAAGCTCATTCACTTCATCGATCTGCGAAGGAATCTCTTCCAGTGTGTAGTTTGCCTGGTTCAATTCTGTTGTCAGGCTCGACTCCTGCGTGCTGATGAGAGAATTCTCGTTGCTGATGTTCGCATTCAGCGTAGATTCCTGCGTAGAGTTCTCCGCGAGCGCGAGAGTGAGCACGCCGTCTGGCGTGGAGTTGCCGAGATTATTGAGTACCGTCGTGAAGTTTCCGCCGAAAGAAGTGAAGCTGCCACTGGGCTGGAAGAAATTTACGACGTCCTGATAGTTGCTGTTTAATTCACTATCCAATGTATCGGTATCCAGCGACAGGGTGCCGTCATCGTTTACAGAGACGCCAAGCTGGGTAAGAGAAGTAACCGCTCCGCTCGATTGCGTGAAGTCCAGTGCCTGTTGTAACTGGTCCTGGAGAGTAGAGATCGTGGGGCTTCCAAAGAGCGGCTCCGGATTGCCCGATGCGTCGTTACCCTCTTGCGTATTCAGGTCGCCAAGTACCGTATTGTAGGCGCTTACGAAGCTGCTGACGGCAGACTCCACGTCGCTGTTGTCGTTCGTAATCTCTACCTGGACATCAGTATCGGGTGCTGCGCTCAATAATTGAAAGGTAACGCCGGGAATGACATTGGAAACGGTGTTGGACGAGCTGGTTGCATCGATTCCATCCACAGTGAATGCGGCGTCCTGCCCAGCCTGCGCCTGCGTGAAGTTGATTGTATTGCCGCCGGTTGTAGTGTCGCTCAGCTCGCCTGAAATGGCGATGCTGCCGGCTGCTCCACTGGTATCACTGACGATGGAAAGCCGCTGCGTAGAGCCGTCTGTGATAACGCTGGCGGATACGCCATAATTTCCTGAGTCGATAGCATCGGCCAAGGATGAGATCGTGGTGTCGTTGTCAGCCGAATCGATGTTGATGGTCTGCGCAGATCCGCTTCCTACCGTGAACGTAAGACTGCCGCTCAATGTGTCCGTGCTTGAGATTGCATCGCTGTAGTAGGAAGACGTTTGCGCGAGACTTGTAACTACAATGGTATGGCTGCCGGCCACGGCGGTTGATGCGGCCGAGGTCAATTGCAGTACCGATTCGTCGGAACTGGAACCTTCTTTTTCCGCGAGCACGCCCTCAAAGTCAGTCAGTGAGGTTAGCGCGTTCGAGAGGGTATTGAGATCCGTGCCGATCGATGTGAGGGCTGTATCCTGCGTCTGTAAGGTAGAGACCTGTGTGTTCCAGGGCGTTTCGACCGCCTGCAGATTGGCGACAATCTGGCTCACTGTGCTGCTTACGTCGAACCCCTGGCCGCTTGTCGGTGACCCGAATGAAATCCCAACCGTTCCCATATCCCCTCTATCGTCACCTCATGGGCAAACTTCAGCCTTATCTGCGGCAAGCCCTGGGCCGCAAATACGGTTCAGGAATTAGAGGTGTCAAAGAAAACGGGGAGCCGAGGCTCCCCGCTGGAGGAAGATTTGGAGCTTACTGCAACAGCTTGGTGACTTCCTGCTCTGTGCTGTTGGCCTGCGAAAGCGCGCTGATGCCGGTCTGGGTCAGAATCTCGTACTTCGAGAGATCTGAGGTCGCAGCACCGTAGTCCGTTGCCGTGACGGAGTTTTCCGCCGACACAACGTTCTCCTGCTCCGTGCTTTCGACATTGCTGACCGCGTTCAGTGTGTTGATCTGCGCGCCGGTGTAACCGCGCTCGGCAGCCACATCCTGCACGGCCGTGTAGACATCGTTCAGCGCTGTCTGCGCGTCTGCACTGTTGTTCAGGTCGGTTGTGCTCAGATCTTCCGCATCCGCGACGACTGGCGTATACGTCAGGGTCGAAGTTGCTGTTCCGGCGCCCGAGGTGTAGGTCAATCCAGCCGAACCGGTGCTGTCTCCGACCGCTGCGCTCGAAAGGGCTTCCAGGCTGATCGTATCGCTGAAGCCGCCTCCTGCGGTGCCGTCACCGGTGAAGATGGCGAACCCAGTCGCGCTGCCGAAGACCTGCTGGCCGTTATAAGTGGTGGTGGAGCCAATGTTGCCGATTTCATCCAGAATGGACTGATATTCAGAGTTTGCAGCGCTGTCCTGAGAGGTGTTGAGCGTACCGTTCGAGGCTTCGGTTGCCAGAGTAACCGCCCGATTCAGCAGGTTCGTGACCTGGGAAAGAGAGCCGTCAGCCACCTGAAGCAGGCCTACGCCTTCGCCGGCGTTTTCGGAAGACTGAGTCAGGGCAGCGGAGTTCGCATCCAGACCGTTTGCAAGAGAAAGGCCGGCAGCGTCGTCGGCGCCAGAGTTGATGCGCGAACCAGATGAGAGCTGCGTCAGCGTGTTCTGCAGGCTGGCTTGCGTCTGGTTCAGGTTGTTTTCCGCGTAAAGAGCGGAGATGTTATTAAGGACACCTAGAGACATATGATTTGCTCCTATGGATCGAAGATTTCTGCCCGGGGCGCCGTACCGGATGAAAAGCGCAGTGCTTTTGTCCGGGTCACCTTGCGGGAAAAACCGCGTAACACACTCCCTACATCGGCGCGGGCCGTGGGCGCTTTATGCGGCTTCGGAGCTTTGGTAATCGACGTGCGTGCGCTGGGATGCGCACTGTAATCCAGAATGCATAGAAGATGATGGGCAGGGCTACTGCCAGCCTGCGGCCATGCGCTCTTTCAGGATGCAGCGGTTCATGACAACTCCAACTCCAGCAGCCTCGGCGCGGCGGGCAGCGGCAGGGTGAACCACGCCTTCCTGCAGCCAAAGATAGGGAACTCTGAGTTGGATCGCTTCCTCGACGATTTCAGGAATATATTCCGGCGCACGAAAGACATTGACCAGCCGAATTTCATGCACGGCGGCGCAGGCTGCGCCAAGGGTGGGATATGCCTTTTCTCCCAGCGCACTTTCGATCCGTGGATTCACCGGGATAATTCGATAGCCTCGTGACTGCATGAAACGTGAGACTCCGTGCGAGGCCCGGGCCTCATTATTTGAAAGGCCGACGACCGCAATTGTTTTGCAAGTTGCGAGAATTTCCTGAATGAGAGATGGCTCGTTCATCGCGATTCCGGCGCAAATTTATACCATGTCATCTTCGGCATCGATTACGGCGGGGACACCGCCATTGCGGCGCATCTTCAGATAGCCGCGAATAAATGGGTCCAAATAACCGTCCAGTACACGGTCTACGTCGCCAACCTCAACTTTGGTGCGATGGTCTTTCGCAATTCGATACGGCTGCAACACGTAAGAACGAATTTGCGAGCCGAAGTTAATGTCCAGTTTTGAGTCTTCGAGCTTTTTGGTTGCTACGCGCTTCTTCTCCAGTTCGTATTCATACAGGCGGGAACGGAGCATTTTCATAGCGCGCTCGCGGTTCTTGTGCTGGGACCGCTCGTTCTGGCAGGCGGCTACAATCCCGGTTGGGATGTGGGTGATGCGCACGGCTGAGTCAGTCGTATTTACATGCTGGCCGCCCTTGCCGCCGGAGCGATATGTATCCGTGCGGATATCGTCGGGTTTGATGTCGATCTGGATGGAGTCGTCGATCTCCGGGGAAACGAAGACGGATGCGAACGAAGTATGCCGTCGTTTGGCCTGGTCAAATGGCGAGATTCTTACCAGTCGATGCACGCCGGTTTCGCCGGAGAGCAGTCCAAAGGCGTATTCTCCGGTGATGGTAAAGGTCGCGGATTTAATACCAGCCTCTTCGCCGTCCTGGTAGTCGTTCATCTCGGTCTTGAATCCCTGCTGTTCCGCCCACCGCAGGTACATGCGCATCAGCATTTCTGCCCAGTCCTGGCTTTCGGTTCCGCCGGCCCCGGGATGAACGACGACGATGGCATTCAAGGGATCTGTTTCTCCGGAGAGCATGGTGCGCGATTCAAATGCTTCAGAGTATTCCTTGAGAGATCGAATCTCCCGTTCAAGGTCGCTCTCGACCAGCTCGCCTTCACGGGCGAGATCGAAATACGCCTCAATGTCACCAATTCTGCGTGCTAATTCGGCGTCGCTGGCGAGCAGCCCTTCAATGCGCTTGCGATCGCGCATGATGGGCTGAGACAGCTGCGGATTAGACCACAAGGATGGGTCGGAAAGCTTCTGCTCAATGGCAGCTAATTCGACTTTAAGGCGGGCAGCGTCAAAGATACTCCCGCAGGTCACGGACTTGGTCGCGCACAGGAGCGTAGGCGAATTCGAGATCGTTCAACACGATAAAAAGACCTGGCTTTTCGTTAAACTAAGCGGCGCTTGGAAGCAAAAAATAGTAGCGCGCCAAGAACGATTATCCCACATGCATAAGCGAAGACATCGCCGTGGCGAGTGTAGAAGGTGAGATCGTCTTCGTATCCATAGCGAACTACAAGCGAGGTATCGACATTTCGCGGAGCGCTGTAGGTAACGCGGCCCTTCGGATCGACTGCCGTGGTGATGCCGTTGTTGGTATCGAGCAGAATCCAGCGATGGTTTTCAACGGCACGCATGCGAGCCATATTCAAATGCTGCCAGGGTGCGCTGGTGTCCCCATACCATCCATCGTCAGAGATGTTGACAAAGACCTGGGATCCGTTAAGCGCAAACTGGCGTACCTCATCGGCAAAGATCGATTCGTAGCAGATAAAGATTCCGAATGAGTGTCCATCAACGCGGAACGCTTTGCGAGACTTGCCACGTTGCAGGTCTGCCAATTGCTGGGTGAGCTTATGGGCAAAGAAAAAGAGCTTGCGATATGGGACATATTCGCCGAAAGGCACCAGATGAATCTTGTCGTAACGCCCAAGGATGGTACCGTCCGGCGCTGTGAAGACAGCAGAGTTGTAAGTCCCGTTCTGGTCTTCGCCTAACATGCCGGCAACAATCGGCGCATGCACGGTGGTGGCGATGTGATGCAGCAATGCGATCAGTCGCGGGTCATTACTGCGGAACGGCGATTGCGCCTCAGGCCACACGACAATGCCGGGTGGGGGAGCATTCTCGTTGCACTGTGGAGTAATGAGTTGAGCATCGGATGCAGGCATGCCAACATAGGCACGGCTGCATGTGCGAAGGCTCTGCTGCAACATCCAGGACGCATGTTCGTCCCATTCCGGGCCGATCCAGACGTTATCCATGCCGACATTGAGGTTTGGCTGAAGAAGGACCGCATAACTTGTGGTTGAAGGCGGTTTTGAGGGGACGAAGGATCCGAGTTGAAGCAGAACGATTAGAAGGATTGTTCCGGCTCCAATGCGCAGGCGGAGGTGAATGTTTTTCGTGAGGAACACGGTGGCTAACAGGGAATTAACTACGACAAGAACGAAAGAAATTCCGTAGGTTCCAGTGAAAGGCGCCAGCTTTGTGAGCAGCAGGTTGTCCACCTGCGAGTAGCCCAGTTGATCCCACGGAACACTTGTAAGGCGCGCAGCGAGCAATTCGATGGCCGTCCAGAGGAACGGAGCGGCCACGAGAGGAACTAGGATGCCACCGGAAGAGCGGCGCAAAAAAGCGAGGACGAGTCCAAAAAGTCCGAAGTAGAGTCCCAGGATGACGCTAAACAATAGAAGCATTCCCACGCCGCCGGCCGGAGATACGCCTGCTGCATACTGCGTCATGGTCTGATAGATCCAATAGCAGTTGAGCATGTACCAGATCACCCCGCACAGATAGCCTGCTAAGGCGCTGCGCTGCAGATACTTGCGTGACATTCCATCATCAGGGCTAAGAATTGCGAAAAGCAGAGGCACCAAAGCGAACCATGCAAAGACAGCCCGCCACGGCGGAAGAGGCCCGGCAACTGGAAAGGGAAGATCGAGCAAAACCGCGGAGATAAATGCGAGCCCGACAGAAATGCCGAAGTGGGCTGTTCTTGTGGATGGTAGGGTGTGGTCTGCAGGCATCGATGCCGAGTTTAACACTGGCGGGCGAATACAAAAATGCTTGCAACGCACACGGGTGCTCATACAATACCCCTATGAACATGTTCGCGAGTTTCTGCATGGACGTCCTGACAATTATGTTTTTTGCCGGACTCGCCGGCTCCGCTGTTGTTGTTGTCATTAGTTTTATTGAGGATTTCGGAGAGCTCTTCAGCGAGTAGTGTCGAGCTTTTCGAGAGGCATAAAAATTTCATTGACTGGACCGCTGTACAGACTTACACTCAGCGAGAGCGTCAGGGCATGGCAGGCTCCCAGTTCGCTTGACGCAGCAAGCACGCCCACACTTCATGTCCTCTGAACAAACCTTTACCGCCCCGCAATCCAATCGAGTGAAGCTGGTTGTTGCTTCCTCGGTCATGCTTACCTTCATTTCTTTCTGGAGAGCCGCTGCAATCGTTCTCAACGATCTCGGCTCGTCTGCTTTTTACGCAGGCGGTATTGCCGAAGAGGCAATCGGTAAGTCGGCGCCCTGGTTCATCCTCGGAGTCATGCTGTTTTCCTTTGCGGTTCGCGCGGTCTATGTCGAGAGCTGTTCGATGTTTACGCGCGGCGGCGTCTATCGCGTCGTAAAGGAAGCGCTTGGCGGAACGTTCGCCAAAGTAAGCGTTTCTGCCCTGATGTTCGATTACATTCTTACGGGACCGATCTCCGGCGTTTCCGCAGGGCAATATATCACCGGACTACTGAACGAGCTGATGAACGTTGGCGCCGTGCATGGCTGGCTGCCGCTGGCGCTTATCAACGGCCACACGGCGCGGCAACTGCCGGTAAATGGCACATCCGCCCTATTTTGCATTCTGGTGACTATTTATTTCTGGTGGCAGAACATCAAGGGCATTGAGGAGTCCAGCGACAAAGCCCTGGAGGTCATGAAGATTACCACCATCATGGTGGTGTTGTTGCTTGGTTGGAGTATCTGGTCGGCGATTCATGTTGGCGCAAAACTTCCTCCGTTTCCCAGTCCATCGAATCTGCACTTTTCCAAAGACGCACTCGGATTTTTATCTGGCAGCAAGCTGGCGACAGATCTCGGCATCTTCGGCATTATCATGGCCTTCGGCCACTCCATCCTTGCTATGAGCGGCGAAGAGACGCTGGCTCAGGTAAATCGCGAGATTGAACATCCCAAACTCAAGAATCTGAAGCGAGCGGCAATTGTTATCGCGATCTACAGCTTTATCTTTACGGGGATAGTTTCCCTGCTCGCAGTCATGCTGATTCCGGATGCAGTACGCATTCCGGTTTATCGCGATAACCTGATCGCCGGACTCGCCATGAATGAGGTTGGCCCGCTTACACTGCGTATTATTTTCCGTGTATTTGTCGTCATTGTCGGCTTCCTGATACTTTCCGGCGCCGTGAATACGTCGATTATCGGTTCAAACGGCGTATTGATGCGTGTGGCTGAAGATGGCGTGCTTACCGATTGGTTCCGCAAGCCGCATCATCGATTTGGGACAAGTTATCGCATTATCAACCTGGTCACTGCGCTTCAGTTATTTGCCATTATTGTCACTCGCGGCAATGTAATAACTTTAGGTGAGGCATATGCATTTGGTGTTATATGGAGCTTTACCTTCAACAGCCTGGCCATGTTGGTTTTGCGCTGGAAATATCATGGCGAACGGGGCTGGAAGGTTCCAATCAATATAAAAATAAGAGGCATTGAGTTACCTATTGGACTCCTTTCCGTTTTCCTCGTCCTGTTGTCAACCGCGGTCGTGAATTTATTCACAAAAAGCGTAGCAACGGAAAGCGGCATTGCATTTACGATTACTTTTTTTGTTATTTTCAGCATTTCGGAACGCAAAAACCTGAAGCGCCAACTTGTCACGGCGCAACAGATGAAAGAGCACTTCCAGCTTGAGCACCCGGACGAGATTGGCCGCGACTCGCTCGATATCAGGCCGGGTGCGGTGCTGGTAACAGTGCGGGATTCGGCGAATCCATTTGCGCTGAAGTGGACTCTTTCACGTACAAATACTGACGATCAGGATGTAGTTGTGCTGACCGCTCGCATGATGGGCGTCGGCGGCCCCGAGTACCTCGATGAGCAATTGTTCAGCGAACACGAGCAGATGCTGTTTACCAAAGCCGTTTCCGTCGCGGAGAGTTTTGGAAAACATATTTCTCTTTTGGTTGTTCCTGCGGGTGACATTTTTGCAGCTCTTGTGCAGACAGCGAACACTCTGGAGGTTACAGCGCTGGTATCGGGTCTTTCGACGAAGATGTCGGCTGCAGAGCAGGCCTATCACGTTGGGCAGGCCTGGGAAGCGTTGTCAGGGCCCAAGCGGCAGTTTACTTTCTACGTGGTCATGCCCGATGGCGACGCTCAATCGTTTCACATCGGTCCTCATGCTCCCACCTTGCAGGGAGAAGATGTGCAATTGGTTCACCGGCTATGGCTGAATTTCAAGCGTGATCCCGGAATGCAGTCTTTGCACCATACAGATATCGTTACTTACGCTTTGACCAGGCTTGCATCGGAATATGCCAGAGACAAAGACGAAACCCTGAAAGAGCTGCGTCGATATACACAGGATGAGCATCGGGGCGATAACATGCTGGGCCACTTGCCGTATAACCCCGCTGACTCGCGAATCGGATATTCAATTCCAGCTCCAAGGCCTGAACGCGATGCCCCGGATGAATTTGAAGATCGATAATATATAGATGATTTGTATATATACTGGCGATGCGCTAGTCATTTGTTGTATGGAAAGTTACAAAAGCCCAACAATAATTTGTAAATAACCTGTCACCTTTGGAGGATGAATGCAGGTCAGTCATATCTTGTCTGAAATCGACCGTGAAATTGAGTGTCTGCAGCAGGCACGAAATCTACTCGCTGCCAAAGATAGAGCGAGTACAAAGCGGCGTCAGACGTTGAGCATGCCGAAAGAGGCAAGGGCCGCAAAGAAGAAAGCCGGGAAGCGCCCGCTGAACGCAAAAGGCCGACGAGGAATTTCAGCAGTCAGCAAAACACAACGGGCAGTGCGGAAGAAGCCTGCCAAATGAAATGCAGGAGCAAGATGCCGGTTTGAAGTGAGCCGGCCCTTTTATTGGCTAAGAGGGCACTAGCTTTGAAGTGTGGATAGATCGCCGATTCGATGCAGGGCGGAGAAGTTATTCGTGAACAGCAGAGAGTCTCCGCGGAGGGAATTGAACGGTCAATTTGCAGTATCACTGACCGAGCGCGTGCTCCTGGACCATCAGGTTCCTACTGACCGTCGCGCATTTTCTCCTTGATGGATTTGGCAAGTTTCTCGATTTCGTTGGCCTCTTCGACGACGGAAATGGAGAGGGTGTCCTTGCTGCTCTTTGATACATCGGCGTTGAGTTTTTGTGCGAGAACAAGGAGGTGGGCGGTATCGGCGACAATTAGTTTCTGGCGGTCGACGTTGCGGCGGCGGGCCATCTCGTCGGCGATGTGGCTGGCGGGTGCGTCGGGTCCGCTGGTGTAACCGGGGTTGACTCCGGGAACGATGGGTGCTGGTGTGTTGGGGGTTTCCGTCTGCTGGGCGTGGGCTGCGGCGGGAGCGGCGCAGAGGGCGAGAAGCACCAGAGCGGGAAAGAGCGCATCCGATATTCGGGAGATCACGAATCGCCTTGCGGGGGTTCGATCGACAGGGATGCGGGCTGCGGCAGGACTACTGAGAAGGGTACGCGTCAGGGAGATTCGCATAAGGAGCTCCACTTCAACTTCCTGCCTGATAATGATAGGAACTGATGATTCTTTCAACACAAAAAGATTCTGTTCTGGCCGTGGCGGGCGGGGTGCGGGGATTTTTCAGCACAATCGACCAGAAGTGGCTCTCGGACCTGCAGGACTTTATTCACACAGCGCTGCCGAAGATCGTAGTGATACTCATCGGCGCGTGGCTGCTGACGCGGTTTCTGAAGCTGATTACGACGCGCGTGCTGAAGGTGGCGGAGCAGCACTCGGGCGGGATGCGCTCGATCTCGCAGGTGCGGACGCTGGCGTCGGTGATTCGGGCGACTGGGATTGGAATTATTGTTTTCCTGGCCATGTTGGAGATTCTGCCGCTGCTGGGGTTCAAGCTTGAGCCGCTACTGGCGTCAGCCGGTGTTGCAGGAGTGGCGATAGGGCTGGCAGCGCAGACCATTGTGAAAGATTGCCTGAACGGCGTGCTGATTCTGGTGGAGGACCAGTACAACGTGGGTGATGTGGTGAAGCTGGCCGGGGTGGGCGGCAAGGTCGAAGGCATGACACTGCGGCGGACGATGGTGCGTGACAACGATGGAACGCTGTACATCATCCCAAACTCGCAGATTACGATAGTGGCGAACCAGACGCGAGACTTTTCAGTGGCGACAATCAATGTTTCAGTAGACTTTTCGGCTGAGCCGGATAAGGTGATGGCTCTGCTGCTGGATGTTGCGATGGGAGTGCGGAACGATCCGGCATATAAGAATGTGTTTCTGGCCGATCCGACACTGCTGGGCGTGGACGCGATCAAAGGATCGCAGGTGATCTATCCGGTGCAACTGCGGACGAAGGCCAACCAGCAGTGGGCGCCGATGCGCGAGACGCAACGCCGGATACGGATTGCGCTGGCGGAACACCACATGTTGCCAGGCGACCCGCTGCGGGTGTTCGGGGCGCAAGCGGCTGCTTCTCCTATGGTGCCGAACACTGGAACTGCCCCTGCGGCGGCTGATCCTACGGCGGCGAAGGCGAATGAGGTGAATCCGTTTACGGGGGAAGGAATGTAGGGACTGGCCGTCCCGCGCTGTGATAATTTTGGTGCAATCGTTGAGGCATGAGGTGGCTGGATGCAGGCTCTTCTTCGAGATGTTCGGTATAGCCTTCGGCAGCTGCTGAAGACTCCCGCGTTTACAGTTGCGGCGCTGCTGACTCTGGCGCTGGGCATTGGCGTGAACGCGACAATGTTCTCGGTGATCGACCAGGTGCTGCTGCGGTCTCTGCCGTATGCGAACGCAAACCGGCTGGTGCGGTTTGGTGGACTGGATCCGGCTGTATCGGAGGGTTTTAACGCCATGTCGCTGCCGGATCTGCAGGACATGGCGGCGCGGAGCCACTCCCTGCAGGGAATCGGATATTACACCTTCCAGCTTCCGACTCTGGGCGGCGGATCGGGCGATGCAAAGATTGCGCCGCAGGTGGTTGCCAACACAAACCTCTTTGACCTGCTGGGTGTGCGGCCCATGCTGGGGCGCGGGTTTGCTCCCGACGACGGCAACGCAGGCCACAACAATGTGCTGGTGCTGGGCAACCGGATATGGAAGGAAGACTTCCACGGCGACCCGAAGATTGTTGGCCATGCGGTTACGATCGACGGCAATCCTTATACGGTGATTGGAGTGCTGTGGCCGGGGGTGGAGTTTCCGGCGAATGTAGGGGAGGCAATCTATTCTCCTCTGGCGACGGATGACAAGGCCCTGGCAGACCGTGGCAATGCCGGGCTGATGGGGTTCGGTTTGCTGCGGCCGGGTGTCTCGCTGGAGCAGGCGAGGTCAGAGCTGAATGGCATTCACGAGCAATTGCTGCATGAGTATCCCAAGGATGAATCGAAGGATGCCATCAAGGTCGAGAGCTATCGGAATTCCCTTACGGGTACGGAGCGGCCCGCGCTGAATGCGCTGAACATCGCGGTGATTGCGGTGTGGCTGATTGCGTGCGCGAACGTGGCGGGGCTAATGCTGACGCGGGCCAACGGACGGCGGCGGGAGATGGCGATTCGGGGCGCGCTGGGCGCTCCGCGCGGGCGCGTTGTGCAACAGTTTTTGACGGAGAGCCTGCTGCTGGCGCTGGCGGGCGGCGCTGCGGGGCTGGCGTTGGCCGTGGTTGCGTTGCGGGTGCTGAAGCATTACCTGTCCAAGGCCGTGCTGTACGGATCGGATGTTCACATTAATGTAGCGGTGGGGCTGTTTCTGCTGCTGGCGTCGGTGATTTCGGCGGTGCTGTTCGGGCTGGCTCCGGCATGGACCTCGGCGCATGTGCCGGTGCAGGAGGGCTTGCGCGAGGGCGCGGTGACGAGCGGCGTGAGCAAGCGGCAGGCATTCTGGCGCGATGCGCTGGTGGCGGGTGAGATTACGCTTACGCTGGCGCTGCTGATTGCCGCCGGACTGATGATGCGCACGCTGCTGGCGCTGCGGCATACCGAGATGGGCTTTGACGCGACGCATGTGGTGAGCGGCGATCTTTACCTTCCGTCGCATGGGGTGTGGTGGTCGACGCCGAGTGCGCAGAGCGCGAGTCTGATCACAACCTTTTATCAGCCTCTGCTGGAGAAGCTGGAGCATACGCCGGGCATTCTTTCCGCGGGGCTGACGACGGTGCGTCCGCTGCAGCCGCACTGGAGCTTTGTGAGCAACGTGAAAGTGAAGGGACGGACCTATGTGGACCAAAGCGCCGAGCCGGGGGCGCAGACCCGGGGGACGACGGCGGGCTACTTCTCGACGTATAGGGTTCGTTTGCTGAAAGGGCGTTTCTTCAACAATGATGTGGACACGCAGGACGCGCCGATTGCGCTGATTGTGAACGAGGCGCTGGTGAAGAAGGTGTTTCCGAATGAAGATCCGCTGGGGAAGCAGATCGAGATTGGAGACGAGAAGAATCCATCGCGGGAGTGGGGAACGATTGTCGGTGTTACGGACGATGTGCGGCAACAGTCCGCGGGGCAGGCATCGCTGCCGGAGCTGGATCTCGACCTGATGCAGCTCACGCCGAAGGATGACTTATATCCGGTACTGTCTTCTTTCCTGATGAATGTGGCGGTACGCACGCACCTGCCTGCGGCGGAGGCAGAAGGCGCGATTCGGCGTTCGGTGCATGCGCTGCAGCCGGAGATCGGCATCGACGATCTGGAGCCGATGCGGCAGACGGTCGACGACTCGATGGGCGGCCAGACGCTGGCGGCTCGGCTGCTGGGGATGTTTGGACTTGCGGCGCTGCTGATTGCCGTGGCGGGAATTTATGGGCTGCTGTCATACTCGGTGAGCCAGCGCACGCGCGAGTTCGGAGTGCGGCTGGCGCTGGGGGCTCCGCAGAGCAAAGTGCATTGGCTGGTGCTCCGGCATGCGCTGGTGCTGCTCGGCATTGGCATAGCAGCAGGGATTGCACTGGCCATTGCGGCGAGCAGCGTGATGCGGGCGTTTATTTATGGATTCCGCGGCTATGACGTGTTCACCGTGTTTGCCGTGGCCGCGATTCTGGCGATCTGCGGGCTGGCGGCGAGTTATCTTCCGGCGCGGAGAGCGGCGGCGATTGATCCTATGGTGGCACTTAGAAGTGAGTGAAGCGGGGATTAGCTTCTTGTAAGAGACGTGCTCTCATGCAAGACATATTTTTGAAACAGCCGTGGCTAATAGCTGAAAGCTAGTAGCTGCTTTTACAGCCAGCCTTTGGCTCTTGCGATTCTTGCTGCGTCAATGCGATTGGCGGCTCCCAGTTTGCTGATTGCTTCGGATAAATAATTTCGCACGGTTCCTTCGGAGAGGCGCAGCGCATCGGCTATTTCCTGGCTGGATTTGCCTTCTCCTGCCTGCTGCAGGATCTGGCGCTCGCGGTCGGTGAGCGGGTCGGGGCCGCTGTCCCAGGCTTCGGCGGCGAGGTCGGGGTCGATGACGCGGAGGCCGCGATGGACGCGGCGGACGGCGTCGGCCAGCTCGGCGGCGGGACGGTCCTTGAGGAGATAGCCTTTGGCTCCGGCGTCGAGGGCGCGGCGCAGGTAACCGGGGCGCGCGAAGGTAGTGAGGATGACGACGCGGGTATGCGGATGCCGGTCGCGGACCTCGGCGGCGAGGGTGAGTCCGGTCATGCCGGGCATTTCGATGTCGGTGACGAGGATGTTGGGCTTGAGCTTCCCGATGGCTTCAAGGGCCTGGTGCCCATTGGCGGCGCGGGCGCAGACGGCGATGTCGGGCTCGGTTTCGAGCAGCGCTGCGAGCGCGCCGAGCACCATGGCCTGATCTTCGGCTACGACGACCTGGATTTTTTGAGTCATAGGGTTTTCGCTGCAATTCCCTCTGAACCAATCTATTACCTTTCTGGGAACACCCAAAATTTTGAAGGTCTTTTCTTATTGCATTCATAGCCCTTCCTCATGATTTCGAGACCCTATGTGCGGGTTCGAACCTATTGCGGAGGTATGAAGATGCAGCCTACTTCAAGAATCTCGACCAACTGGAACGAGCCGCAGGCGACGGCGGCTTATATGACGGGTGTTTCGCTGCACAGCCATACGAGTCTTTCTGAGGAGAGCCTCGATTTCATTCATGCGATGGGGATGGCGCTGCCGGGTGGGAAGGCTTTAAACCGGCGGTATGAAAATATCTGCCATGCGAAATATGGGGTGACACTGGACTTCAAGCGGGCGAACTGGCGGCCTCCGCTACAGCCGAAGATGGCCTACGACGTGGAGTCGGAGCAGATCCAGAAGCTGGGACTGTATCCGCTGGTTTCAATTACGGACCATGACACGATGGAGGCGCCGCTGTTGCTGCGGACGGTTCCATCGTCGCGGCATATTCCGATGTCGGTGGAGTGGTCGGCCCCATTCGGGCAGACGGTGCTTCATATCGGCATTCACAACGTGCCGAGCGCAGATGGAGCGGAGTGGATGCGGCGATTTGCGGCGTATACGGCGGCTCCGAATGACGCGCAGCTGTTGGCGATGCTCGCCGAGTTGCATGCGGAGCGGCAGGTGCTGATTGTGCTGAACCATCCACTGTGGGATTTGTACAAGATTGGCCCGGCACACTTGACCGAGCTGCGGCGGTTTATCGTAGAGGCGGGACGGCGCATTCACGCGCTGGAGCTGAACGGCCTGCGGCATGCGAAGGAGAATAAAGAAGTTGCGATGCTGGCGCGGGAGACGGGGCATCTGCTGATCTCGGGCGGGGACCGGCATGGGCTGGAGCCGAACGCGAATGTGAATCTGACCTCGGCAACGAACTTTACGGAATTTGTGGAAGAGATTCGCGTGGAGCGGTGCAGCCACGTCCATTTTATGGATCAGTACCAGGTGCGTTGGGAGCAGCGCATTCTGCGCTCGACCTTGAATGCTGTAACGGACTTTCCGCAGTTCGTGCCGGGATGGCAGCGGTGGGATGAGCGCGTCTTCCATCCGGACGCACATGGCGAGATGAAGCCGCTGAGCGAGATGTGGGTGGGGGGACGGCCTCCCAGAGCCCTGATGGCGGCGATACGGATTGTAAGGCTGAGCCGCAGGCCGGGGATCTCGGCTCCGCTGAGTCTGGCGTTTCCTAAGGTGAACGATCTTCAGCCCGGCCTGGAGTGGGTGTAGGCCGGGAATTACCGTTCGGGCGCGTACGCCTTGTCCAATAAGTCATTTAGAATATATGACGTACAAAAACATGGCGTAAAGCTGGTGTGCTCTGTTTGCCTACTCTCCGCGACCATCGGGAGCGGTTGCGCGAAGCTCTTGCCTGGACGGCGAGTCATTCTCGCGGATGTCGAGGTGGGTATGGGTGAAGGGGCGCTTGAGGAACGTGGTCCAGAAGTAGTTGATGGAGTAGCGGGCTGCGATGGTGAAGATGCCTTCGTGTTTGAGGCGGCGGGCGGAGGAGAACATCTTGAGGCCGAAGGTAAAGCGGACTTTGCCAACTTCATTGAGGCGGCGGGCGATGTCGGTGTCTTCTCCGTAGAAGCTGATATTGAGGTTGAAGCCTCCGATGGCTTCGAGCGCGGCGCGGTTGAGAACGAAGTTGCCACCCTGCACCATGGAGCCGACCCGCAGAACGTATCGGTTGATGAGGTAGGTGACGAAGGCCGTCATATAGAAGACGCGAACGAGGAAGCGCTGGCGCGGCGTGAGGTCGTAGTAGACGAGCGGACCGGAGAGCGCGGCGAGTGAGGGTTCGGCGTCAAAGGCGGCAAGGACGCTTTTCACCCATCCGGGAGTGAGGCGGCAGTCGGAATCGACATTGGCGATGAGCGAGCCAGTGCTCGCAGCGAAACCGGCCTGGCGGGCCCAGGTGAGGCCCTTGCGCGGCTCGTCGACTACGCGGACGCCGGGATAATTGAGAGCGACCCGGCGCGTATTGTCGGTGCTGGCATTATTTACGACGATGATCTCAACGATGTCTTTGCCGGAGTTAGGCAGATTGCGGGTCTGGCCGAGGATAGATTCAAGGCAGCCAGCGAGATAGCCCTCTTCATTGAAAGCCGGAATAACGAAGCTTAGTCGCATGGGGTCACACTAGCGGAGAAAGATTACAGTCCGCTTAATTTGCGGTTGGCAACGGTGAGTCCTCCGTTTTGGGCAAACGAGCGTTGCCTGCGGACGAGGTTTGACTGGCTGGACGGCCTAATAGTCGTTTCCATGAAAACGGATTGCAATCAAA
Source organism: Silvibacterium sp. (assembly GCA_049799415.1). Lineage (GTDB taxonomy): Bacteria > Acidobacteriota > Terriglobia > Terriglobales > Acidobacteriaceae > Silvibacterium. The sequence goes on along the minus strand of JBARHV010000057.1, from coordinate 5,852 downwards.
CCGCTGCAGGAATTCACAGTTTTTTAACCAAAATATCGATGTTCTGCAACATGAAGTGCGGGTTCAAGCGAATAGGCTAAATCCATGACGAAACGAATCATTGTTGCTTCACTCGTGGCTACTGTCGCCCTCTCGCTGACTGCCTGCAAATCGTCGTCGGGACCGAAGACGATTGCATTGGAAGGCGCGGGGAGCACATTTGTGTATCCCGTAATGACCCGCTGGGTACAGGGATTTTCGCAGGCCCATCCGAATGTTCAAATCAACTACCAGTCCATCGGATCCGGCGGCGGTATTCAGCAGGTGCGGGCGGGCACGGTAGACTTTGGCGCTACGGATGATCCGCTAAAGGACGCGCAACTGGCTGCTATGAAGCCGGTGGTTCAATTTCCGGAGTCGGCAGGACCGGTTTGCATTACCTACAATCTGCCGGAGTTGAAGCAACCTCTGCAACTCTCTGCGGATACGCTGACTGGGATCTTTCTGGGGCAGATTACGAATTGGCAGGACAAGGCGATTGCAGCTGATAACCCAGGCGTGACACTGCCGAAGGAGCCGGTGGTTGTGGTGCACCGCGCCGAGGGCAGCGGAACCACTGCGGCATTCACCACCTATCTGAGTGCGGTGAGCAATGTTTGGAAGACCAAGGTTGGTGCGGGTAAGAGCGTAAGCTGGCCGGTGGGTCTGGGCGGTAAAGGTAACGAGGGCGTGACGGGACAGATCAAGCAGTCTCCGGGTGCGATCGGCTATGTAGAGTTGGCATATGCTCTTGAGAACAGCCTTCCGGTGGCAAGCATGAGGAATCTGGCCGGAAATTATGTTGCGCCGAGCACGGCGAGCACCACAGCGGCGATCAATGCTTATACGGCAGAATTGACGAAGGATCCCCGGACTCCAATCGTCAATCCTCCGGCAAACGCTCCGGATGCCTATCCAATTTCCACGCTGACCTTCCTGATTGTTCCGAAGGACGGTCCGGACAAGGACAAGCGGCAGGCGCTGAAGGACTTCCTGCAGTATGTCGTGACCGACGGCCAGGCTGCGGCCAACGATCTGCACTATGCTCCGCTGCCGGATGGCGTGAAGCAGTTTGACCAGCAGCAACTGAACATGCTGACAGCGGACGGACAGCCGTTACAGTGAAGCTGATGAAGCGGCCAGCTTGAGTCCGGTCAGCTAAGAAGCGGTTAGCAAAAAAGCGGGTGGCGGTCTTGAACCGTCGCCCGCTTTTCTATTTGGGGCTAAACTGTCGCCCGCATTCGATGCTTTTTGGGTGCGGGTTTTCTGTTTTAGAAAAGTAAACGGCTGGTGAAGACAAGTGCGTGATTGTAGGAGTGGAACTGGGATGTGGCGATCTGCATTCCAGCTCCGAAGGCGAATCCGGCGCGGCTGGTTTTGTCGTGGGGGCGAATTTTGAATTTGCCCGCAGTGATGCCCGGCTCGAGGAAATTCTGCGATTTGCCGTCGTTCTTACCGCCGAAGTAATAGGTGGAGTTTGATTCAAGCTCCGGCCACCAATATTTGCCAATTTTGTACTGCGCGGTGGTGTTCCAGGCGACGGTGCGGCCCAGTTTAACGGTGTCTCCGGTGGGGAGGGTGCCGCCGAGAGTGGAGATGACGTCGAAGTGCCCGTAGCCTTTGCCTGCTTCGAGAGTGGGTGTGAGGACCGCATCGGTGCTGCCGTTGGAGTAGCTGCCGGTGGGGATGGTGGCGAAAAGTTGCGCGGCGACGGCATAGTTTCCGTGCAACTCATTGCCGGAGACAATGCGGTACTTGTAGCCAAAGGTTGGGTCTCCGAAGCCATCCCGCGTCGCGCTATGGTGCTCGAAGTAAGGCGGAGGGTAGAAGTCGATTTCGCTGTTGTAGCCGGGAACCAGATTCAGCCCTTTAGAGATGCCGTAGTTCAGCGTGTCCGTATGGGTAGGCGTGATCTGGCGAGCAAAGTCAAAGCGGAAGACCTGAATCAGCATGGGGTAGGGCTGGTTGAGAGGGACGGACCAACCGGGTTGCTTCGACTGCGATTCTGAAGCGCGGTGCTGCCAGGTGTTGAAAAAGTTGTCCTGCGCGTTCATGCAGGGAAGTGCAAAGAAGCACACGATGAGTGCTGCGAGAAATTTACGCAAGTTTGGTCTCCAAAAATGAACAGTGTGAGTTCAATGTATCGATGTGCCGGGAGAGGCGCATCGCCGGATAGATTGAGAGGTGAGTCAACCGAAAGTAGGACGTCGAGGTCCGTACCGAGCCAACGGGGGCTCATGAGAACTGCTTATGGTTACATTACCACGGGAGCTTCGATTCCCAGCCAATCGAGAGAACGGATGAGCTCGCGCTGGGCAATGGCGGCGGTAGCGAGCAGGAAGGCGCGGCGCGCTGGGTCGGATTCGGTGAGGATGTGGTGGTTGCGGTAGAAGCTGCTGAAGTCCTGCGCGAGCTGGAAAGCATGCCTGGCGAGGTAGGCAGGCTCGGCGGTAGCGATGCACTGCTCGAGCAGAAGCGAGGTCTTGGCAGCTCGGAGCCAGAGCTGCCAGATATCGGTGTTGTCTTCTCCGGCGAGGTACGGCGCGGGGTCGAGGGATGCAACAGCGGCGAGGGATTGCTCGGGCGTAGTGTCAGACTTGCGAAAGATACTGCGCGTGCGGACGACGGCATACTGAATATAGGGGCCGGTTTCGCCCTCGAAGCTGAGCGCATCTCTGAAGTCGAAGGCGATGACAGAATTGCGGGTGTACTTGAGCATGAAGTAGCGAAGCGCTCCAACGGCAATGGCGCGGGCGGTTGAGTCGCGTTCGTTCCGGCTCAGTTCGGGATGGCGCTGTTCTACTTCAGCCTGTGTGGCGGAGATGAGCTTGTCGATAAGGTCGTCGGCTTTTACGCCAAAGCCTTTACGTCCGGAGACTTCGATGTAAGGGCGGGCCTGGTCTTCTTCGGAGACTTCATAGCCGAGTTCAAGGGCGCAGCGCGGGGTGAGCGCGACCATCTCGTAGGAGAAGTGTGTGTAGTGCGCTGCCTGATCGATGTAGCCGAGTCCGCGGAGGGCCTCGATGACGTTGGACTGCGGGTCAGACTGGCGGGAGTCAATGACGTTGTAGATGGCGTTGGCATGTCCGAAGCTGGGGTGGTCGGGCTCGCCAGATTCGGTGGATATCCAACAGGTGTGGTTCGGGTATTGGAAGAATCTGTTGTACCCGAAGTCGCGTCCGAGTAGCCCAAACTTCCAGAGGTGGTAGGCGATGTCTTTACCTACGTAGGTTACGGTTCCGTTGGAGCGGACGATGACTTTGGCGTCTTCATCGGGGCCTTCCTGTTCGGCCTCGGCACCGGGCCTCTTCATGACCCAACAGCCTTTGTTCTTGCCTTCGGTCTCGAAGTAGAGCACACCTTTGGATTTCATCTGCTCGAAGGCGCTCTCCCAGAAATGCAGGTGCAGGATTTCGCTTTCGCGGGGCAGGAAGTCGTACTCGATGCCGAGGCGCAGCATGGTTTCAAGATGGCGGCGGAGGACGGCGGTGGAGATAAGCTCGGCGATGGCGGCAGTATCATTGTTGCCGCGTTCGATGGCGTGGAGGGTGTCGAGACGATCCTGGATGCGGTGCGGCTTGTGCGAGGCGTCGGCGTCGTACCACTGCGAGGTCTTCGCGTAGAGGTCCCAGCAGTAGTAGTCGATGCGCTCGCCTTTGGACTTGAGCTCAGCGAGGAGCGATCCGACATCGGCGAGAGATTTTTTTTCGATGTGCTGGAGGCCGACGACGATATCGGCGACCTGGACGCCGGTGTTGTCGATGTAGTTCTGCACGTCGACTTTCCGGCCTGCGGCGCGGAGCAGGCGAACGAAGGTGTCTCCCAGGATCGCGTTGCGGAGATGGCCGACATGCGCGGCCTTGTTGGGGTTGATGCTGGTGTGCTCCACAATGACATGGCCGGGCTGGCCCGCGGTTTCAATTTCTGTGCCGGTGGCAATGGCTTTGGCGGCAGCGGCGCGGTCGAGGCGGGCATTGATGTATCCGGCCCCGGCAACTTCGAAGGCGGCGAAGCCTTCGATGGCGCCAAGCGCGGCGATGATCTCTTCTGCAATTTTGCGCGGAGCCTTCTTGAGACGGCGCGCCAGCTCGAAGGCGAGAGGCAGGGCGTATTCGCCGAATTTGATTTCGGGAGGCTGCTCGATGGCGAGGGTTTCCAGCTCGGTGGAGAATTTTTCGCGAAGGACGGAGCGGAGACGGGCTTCGAGCTTTTTTTGTTCTTTCAAATACACGCGGAGTGGCCTGCAATCTTCTGAGAAAAGCTTTGATTTTCATTCTGATTTTACATGTTCAGAGTGCGCGCCTCGGCGCAGGCAGATGGCGCATCCCTGTTAAGATGAAGGAGATTGGGGCTTTTTTCCACTTTTCATGACAGACAAGTTCTACCTTACGACTCCGATTTACTACGTCAACGCGCGGCCTCATATTGGCACGACCTATACAACGGTGGTCGCCGATGTGATTGCGCGGCGGAAGCGCGCGCTGGGCGTGGATACGTTTTTTTTAACCGGCACGGACGAGCACGGACAGAAGATCGAACGGTCGGCGGAAAAAGCCGGGTGCTCGCCGCAGGCGTTCACCGATGAGGTTTCAGCGCAGTTTCGCGCGCTGTGGGACCGGATGGGGTTGACCTACGACGACTTTATCCGGACGACGGAGCCGCGGCACAAGTGCGGTGTCGCGAAGCTGTTTACGCTGCTGCAAGAGCGCGGTTACATCTATAAGGGCTCGTACACGGGACAGTATTGCGTGAGCGACGAAGCGTATGTGGATGTGCCGCCGGGCGCGCCCTGCCCGGAGTGCGGGCGCATAACGGAGACGGTGAACGAGGAGAATTACTTCTTCAAGCTGTCGGCGTTTGAGCGCACGCTGCTGGAGTTTTATGAGGCGCATCCGGAGTTTATCAGTCCACCGACGCGGCGCAATGAGGTGATTTCGTTCGTCCGCGCGGGGCTGAAGGATTTGTCGGTAAGCCGGACGAGCTTCCGGTGGGGGATTCCGGTTCCCGGTGACGAAAAGCACGTGATCTATGTATGGCTGGATGCTCTGGCCAACTACATGACTGCGGTCGGATATGGCAGTGACGATCCTGCGGACGTGGCCAAGTTTGAAAAATACTGGCCCGCAGATTTGCATATCGTCGGCAAGGAGATCACGCGCTTCCACTGCGTATACTGGCCGGCGTTCCTGATGGCGGCCGGGCTTCCGCTGCCGAAGAGCGTGGTGGCGCATGGATGGCTGCTGTTTGAAGAGAGCAAGATGTCGAAGTCGCGCGGGAACATTGTGCGGGCGGAGACGATTCTCGAGGTGCTGGGCGCGGACGCGCTGCGGTATTTCCTGCTGCGCGAGGTGGTGTTCGGGCAGGACGGAAGCTTTTCGTTCGATGCGCTGGTGCGGCGGTACAACTCAGACCTGGCGAATGGATATGGGAACCTGGTGAGCCGCACGCTGACCATGATTGGGAAGTATTTCGATGGGGTGGTGCCGGAAAGCGCTGGGCTGCAGGCGGGGTCGCTGGCGACGGAGATTCCGGCGACGGTAGTCGTGGTGGAACAGTCGCTGGATATGTTTGACTTTTCACGCGCGCTGGAGGCGGCGTGGACGATTGTGGCGGCGACGGACGGGTATTTAACGGCGAGCGCTCCGTGGAAGCAGGCGGAGGGTTTGACGGATGAGCAGCAGCGCACGCTTCGCGCCACGGTGCTCTACACGGCGGCGGAGTCGATTCGGATCATCACTACGCTGGTGTATCCGGTGATTCCGGAGGCGGCGGCGAAGGTTTGGGCTCAGCTTGGGTTGGGGGATATTCATAAGGCGGATTTGAAAGACATTGCA
>JBARHV010000056.1:0-13649 GCA_049799415.1 Silvibacterium sp. | reverse complement strand
GCCCAGCCCATAGATCAGCAGATTGCGCTGCAACAGGGCAGCGGCTGAAACGGGCCGGTATTTGACGCCGCGCAGCGCCAGCGGAATCAGCGCAACAATGATCACGGCGTTGAAGATGATGGCCGAGAGTATGGCGGACCGTGGCGTGTGCAGGTGCATGATGTTCAGTGCCGCAAGCACCGGAAAGGCTCCGGCGAACATGGCCGGAATAATGGCAAAGTACTTGGCCACATCGTTCGCAATGGAAAAAGTAGTGAGCGCGCCGCGTGTCATGAGCAACTGCTTGCCGATGGCAACGATCTCGATAAGCTTTGTGGGGTTCGAATCGAGATCCACCATGTTGCCTGCTTCCTTGGCGGCCTGTGTTCCGCTATTCATGGCCACGCCAACATCCGCCTGCGCGAGCGCCGGAGCATCATTCGTACCGTCTCCAGTCATCGCGACAAGCTTGCCTTCAGCTTGCTCTCGCCGAATCAGGTCCATCTTGTCCTTGGGCTTGGCTTCGGCGAGAAAGTCATCGACGCCGGCTTCACGGGCGATCGCGGCGGCAGTGAGCGGGTTGTCGCCGGTGATCATAATCGTTCGGATACCCATGGCGCGAAGCTGCTCGAAGCGCTCCTTCATGCCGCCTTTGACGATATCCTTCAGATGAATAACTCCCAGGGCGCGCCCATTCTCGGCTACAACAAGTGGAGTGCCGCCGCTGCGTGCAATCTGTTCGACCATGGCAACCACTTCGTCCGGCATCGGTTCGCCGTGTTCTTGCAAATAGCGGGTGATTGCGTCGACCGCTCCTTTGCGAATGCTGCGCCCGCTAAGGTCAATGCCGGACATGCGCGTAGTCGCACTGAAGGGAACAAAGTGCGCGTTAAGCTGCGAGAGCTCGCGGCCACGCAGGCCATGACGCTCCTTCGCAAGCACAACAATCGAGCGCCCCTCCGGAGTCTCATCCGGCAATGAGGAAAGCTGGGCCGCGTCGGCAAGCTGCTCCGGAGAAACGCCGGGCGCAGGCAGGAACTCTGCCGCCTGGCGGTTGCCAATGGTAATGGTTCCGGTCTTGTCCAGCAGAAGCGTGTTGACATCCCCCGCGGCTTCCACGGCGCGTCCTGAGGTGGCCAGCACATTGTGTTGTACAAGCCTGTCCATTCCGGCAATGCCGATTGCCGAGAGCAGGCCGCCAATGGTGGTCGGTATAAGACAGACGAGAAGCGATACCAGGACGAAGACCGTCTGCGGCGCTCCGGAGTAGATGGCGAAGGGTTGCAGCGTAACGGTCGCAAGCAGAAAGACAACGGTGAGTCCCGCAAGCAGAATGTTGAGTGCGATTTCATTCGGAGTCTTTTGCCGCTCTGCTCCTTCGACCAGCGCGATCATGCGATCGAGAAACGTCTCACCTGGGTTGGAAGTGATGCGGACAAGGATGATGTCGCTGAGGACACGTGTGCCTCCAGTCACCGCCGAGCGATCTCCTCCGGCTTCGCGGATGACGGGAGCGGACTCGCCGGTGATCGCCGACTCATCAACCGAGGCGACGCCATCGATCACTTCGCCATCGCCCGGAATCATCTGGCCGGCTTCCACGCGTACATTGTCTCCGGCGCGAAGCAGTGAGCTTGCGACCTCTTCGACTCCGCTGTCCATAATGCGGTGTGCTGTCGTTTCTGACTTGGCGCGGCGCAACGCATCGGCTTGCGCCTTGCCGCGTCCTTCAGCCATCGCTTCAGCGAAATTCGCAAAAAGAACCGTGAACCAGAGCCACAAGGTGATCTGCAGATCAAAATGAAATGCACCATGCGCGCGTGCCGACGGCAGGAAAAGTAGCGCGCTGGTGAGTACGCTGCCCACCTCCACAACAAACATGACGGGGTTGCGCATCATCTTCGCCGGATTCAGCTTAAGCAGCGAATCGATAGCCGCCCGGCGCACAATGGATGCATTGAACAGCGAATGAGACTTGCCGGAAGAAGTCACAGTGGTATGTCTCCTAGAAGGTGCGGCCTGCATGCAGCAGCAGGTGTTCGAGAACTGGGCCAAGGCTGAGCGCTGGGAAAAAGGTGAGAGCGCCGAGAATCAGAACAACGCTGATGAGCAGGACAGAAAAGAGCGGCGTGGTGACGGGGAAGGTTCCGGAAGATGCCGGAACAATTTTCTTGCCCGCAAGGTTTCCGGCAATTGCAAGCATGGGAACAATCATCAGGAATCTGCCCATGAACATCGCGAAGCCCAGAGAAATGTTGTACCAGTACGTATTGGCACTCAGCCCGGCAAAGGCTGATCCATTATTTCCGGTAGCCGAAGTGTAGGCGTAAAGAATCTCGGAGAGCCCATGCGGCCCGTGATTGGTCAGAGCCGAAAGTCCCATCCCTGGCGACAGAACCGAGATCGCCGAGAAAATAAGGATCACAATAGGAAAGATCAGCAGGTAAAGCATCGCGAGCTGCACATCGTAAGCCTGAATTTTTTTGCCGAGATACTCCGGCGTTCGTCCGACCATCAGTCCCGCAATGAATACCGAGATGATGACAAAAATCAGCATGCCATACATACCCGCGCCCACGCCGCCGAAGACAATCTCGCCCAGCATGATGTTCACCATAGGAACCATGCCGCCCAGTGGCATGAACGAGTCGTGCATGGCATTCACTGCTCCGCAGCTCGCGTCAGTTGTCGCGGTAGCGAAAAGAGCCGAATTCGCAATACCGAAGCGAACCTCCTTGCCTTCCATGTTGCCGCCCGATTGCAGCGCCGAAACATGCTGGTCAACTCCGTGAAAAAGAGGATTCGGCTGCGCTTCCGCCCAGTAGCACAGGAACACTCCGGCGAACCAAAGCACGGACATGGCTCCGAACACAGCCCATCCATGCCGCGGCGAGCCGGTCATCTGCCCGAGCGTGACAGTAAGACCTGCCGGGATCAGGAAAATAGCAATCATCTCCAGCAGGTTGGTGAGCGGCGTGGGGTTCTCGAAGGGATGCGCGCTGTTCGCATTGAAAAATCCACCGCCATTCGTGCCCAGCATTTTGATAGCTTCTTGTGAGGCGACCGGACCCTGCGCAATCGTCTGCGTAGCGATAGTGGTCGTCGTGGTCTTTCCGTCAGCGCCGGTAACAACCTGCTTCTGCGGCTCCAGAAGATGAGCCGTGTTGTAGGAATGGAAATTCTGCACGACTCCCTGCGAAACCAGCGCCAGCGAAAACACCACGCAGATCGGCACCAGAACCCACAGAATGGCGCGTGTGATGTCCACCCAGAAATTACCCAGCGTGCGCGCCTCGCGCCGTGAGATGCCGCGAATGAACGCCACGGCCAGCGAGATGCCCACGGCCGCCGACCAGAAGTTGTGCGTTGCCAGCCCGAGCATCTGTGTCAGATAGCTCATCGTGCTCTCGGGTGTATAAGCCTGCCAGTTCGTATTCGTCGTAAAGGAGATGGCAGTGCTCCAGGCCAGATCGGGAGCAACCGCGCCCAGATGCTGCGGATTCAGAGGAAGATATTGCTGCACCCGCTCGATCACATAAGTAAGCAGAAGCGTCGCCGCACTGAACACCAGCATGGAAACGCAGTAGGCAGTCCAGCGCATCTCCTGTTCTGGGTTGACTCCAGTCAGCTTGTAGAGAAGCCGTTCGCAAGGGAGCAGTACCGGATCGAGCCACGTCCTGCGGCGCTCGAAGACGCGTGTCATATAGCTGCCCATGGGCTTCGCCCCGAGCAGCACGAGGGCGAAGAAGACAGCGATCTGCAGCCATCCGTTCAGCGTCATCAGAATTTCTCCGGCTTCAACAGGCAGACAAACAGATAGACCATCAATGCCGCGGCAAGAATCAGAAGGCCTATGTTTTCAAGCATGATTGCGTTCTCTCTTAATCCGCACACAGGCACGCACGTAGAGCACGGCTGCAGCGAAGCAGGCAAAGGTGAGGAAGATGAACAGTATGTCCCACATATGGGTTCTCCCGTCAGTTACTTGAGCGCACCATTTCAGTAGAACGCCCGAGCGCGTAAGAAATCCGCGAAGAACATATAAAGAAAGCGTAAAGAAGCCCGAGGCTCAATCGCCGGGACGGAATCGATAACCGACCCAGGGTTCGGTCTCGATGTATGGGTGGGCAGGATCTCGCTCGATCTTGCGCCTGAGCTGGCCAACAAGAACGCGCAGGTTCTCCGGCTGGTCAATGCCGACAGGCCCCCAGATCGATTTCAGCAACGTTCTATGCGTCAAAACGCGTTCCGGGCTGCGGGCAAACAGCAGCAGCAGATCAAATTCCTTCGGAGTTAGATGCACCTCATCGCCGCGAACTCTTACCAGGTGCTTCTCGGCATCGATTTCGAAATCACCGGCCTCTATGTGTGTGGCAAGCGGTTCTTGATCCAGCGACCTGCGTAGCTGCACCCGCACGCGTGCGAGTAGTTCCTGGATGCCGAAAGGCTTGGTAATGTAATCGTCCGCTCCCTCATCGAGCGCCTGGATTTTGGCGCTCTCCTGATTACGCACGGAGACAACAATGATGGGCGTGGGAGCGCGTTGGCGGATTTCGCGCGTGAGTTCAACGCCATTCATCTCCGGCATGGAGAGATCCGTGATGACCAGATCAGGCGAGGTCTCAAGATAAAGTGCTATGGCTTCCACCCCATTCCGGGCAATGGAAACTTCGTATCCATTGCTCTCAAGGGCTGCCCGCAATACGCGGGTAATCTGGACTTCATCATCGACCACAAGAATGCGCAATCCGTTATGCCTCCTGGGTAACAATATGCAGATCGCAGTGCGGAGCAGTTGACATGAATCGCTGGATGGCCAAAAAGTAGAGATACTTCTTGAGTCCTTTCAGGGCCGACCGTCCGAAAATTACCTGTGTAACGCGATGCTGCAATGCAAATTCAGCCGTGGCTGCAGCAATGCTCGAGCCGTTTAGTTGCACAATATTTCCGCCTAGATTCGTGGCAAATTGAAGGTTGGCCTGCAATGATCGCTGCCGTTCCGCGCTCTTGTCCTGGTCGCGGTTGACGTAGAGTATATAAAATTCCGCATCCAACCGCTCGGCCATACGCGCTCCACGCGCAATCAGTTCGCGCGACCCTGGATTCGCGCTGATGCAGACCGCAACCTTCTCCGCGATCGTCCAATGAGCGCCAAGCCGCTTGCGAACAATGTAATCGTCGAGGGTGCGGTCCACGGCGCGAGTCACCTGCTGGAGCGCCATTTCGCGCAAAGCGATCAGGTTTCCCCGGCGAAAGAAGTTTGCGAGTGCACGCTCGGCGCGGTCCTGGGGGTAGATGTCTCCACGGCGCATGCGTGTAACCAGGGCTTCGGGAGTGAGATCGCTGATGACGATTTCGTCCGCGCGCTCGAGCACCCAGTCCGGAACGGTCTCGCGAACCGGAATGCCCGTCAGGCTCTGGACGCGGGGCGTGAGGCTCTCGATATGCTGAATATTGATCGTAGAAAGCACGTCGATCCTCGCCCCGAGTATCTCAAGTACATCCTCGTAGCGCTTCGCGCGGCGGCATCCTTCAACGTTGGTATGGGCCAGTTCGTCAATCAGAACGACCTGGGGGGCGCGAGCCAGGATCGCATCGGTATCCAGTTCATGAAAAATAGTCCCCTTATACTCAATCTGCTTTCTCGGTAACTGCTCCAGTTGGGCAGCTAATCCAGCGGTGCCCATACGGCCATGCGCTTCGACAACGCCGATCACGACATCTTCGCCGCGGCTTCGGCGGCGAATGCCTTCGCTGAGCATACTGTATGTTTTGCCGACGCCCGGAGCGTAGCCGAGAAACACCTTGAAGCGTCCGCGCTGCGGTTCGCTCTCGGTGGAAGCCAGCCACTCCTCGGCAGATTTTTTGGCGATAGTTTCAGAGGGCATCTCGTACAATCCTATTCGTGAACACTGGGCGTATCATCACGCTGGTTCGCTGGGTTGCTGCTGCCACCGCGCTGTGTGCAATCGTAGCGGTGTACTCATGGCTGCATGTCAATCCTACGACGGTCGCCCTCACACTGCTGTTGCTCATCCTGGCGCTTGCTGCGCGCTGGGGGCTTCGCTACGCCGTAGTCGTGTCCATTGCGGCAACCGCATGCTTCAACTACTTTTTTCTGCCGCCTCTTAAAACTTTTACCATCGCGGACACGCAAAACTGGGTTGCGCTGTTCGCGTTTCTAGGCACGTCGATTATAGCCAGCCAGCTTTCCAACCGAATCCAGGAAGAAGCAGAGCAGGCAAAAGCAGGAAAACGCGAGGTTGAAATCCTCTTCCAGGTAAGCCGCGAGCTGCTGCAGGCCGAGAATCTGGCGGAACTGCTGAATGCGGTTCCCCGCTGCGTTGAAACCGCGACTGGAGCCTCGGCCGTTGCGCTCTATCTCGATCAGGGAGAAAAGCTGTATTTCTCAAAGGGCAGCCATGCGCAAGATATTGAGGGCTTGGATTTGGGAGCAGCAATGTATCTGCCTCGCATCACAGTCGCGGAGGGTGAGGGATGGAACGTGATTCCGATGCGGGTGGGCGTAAAGCCCAGGGGCGTTCTGTTGCTCAAAGGCACTTCCATGTCGGAGGCAACATTCGAGGCGCTTGGAGGTGTGGTGTCCATCGCCATCGATCGCGCCGAGGCGCTCGAAGGCATAGCGCGCAGCGAGGCTGCCCGAGAAAGTGAACTCTTGCGGACTGCGCTCCTCGATTCCATCACGCACGAATTGCGAACCCCGCTTACCGCGATCAAGGCTTCGGCAACCGCCCTGCTCTCAACCGAAGGAATGACCCAGCCAAACCGCCTGGAAATGCTGACCGTGATCGATGAGGAGAGTGACCGGCTGAACCATCTGATCGCGCAGGCGGTACAAATGTTTCAGCTTGACTCTCACGAGATTCACATGAGCTTCGCGCCGCATTTCGTAGCAGAGCTGATCGAGAATGCAAGACAGGCATGCGCCTCCGCTATGGCTGGGCGGACCGTCGAGGTGCGGCTGCCTCAGGAGATATTGCAGGTGCAGGCAGATCCCGTCTGGATGGAACGCGTGCTCTGCAATCTGCTTGAAAATGCCGCGAAATACTCTCCCGCGGACCAGCCGATTACCGTCAGCGCCGAGCAGCGGACAGACGTGGTTGCAATCAGCATCGCCGATCGAGGAGCAGGCATCGATCCGTTCGAACAGGATTTGATCTTCGATAAGTTCTACCGCGGCCAGAGTCAGAAGTATCGCGTCTCTGGAACCGGCATGGGACTCGCAATTTGTCGCGCCATCGTTGAAGCGCACCACGGAACCATCGCCGTCGTCAGCCAGCCTGGACAAGGTTCCGTGTTTACATTCACGTTGCCGGTCATCTGAGGCAACATATCCTCTGTTCAACTTAGGATGCCCCTCCGTCATACGGATCGCCCAGCTGCCGCGCCTGAGGCCCAGGCCCACTGGAAGTTGAATCCCCCCAGCTGGCCGGTCACGTCCACTACCTCGCCGATAAAATAAAGTCCCGGCACTTGGCGGCACTCCATAGTCTGCGCTGAAAGCGCATCGGTGCTGACCCCTCCCGCCGTAACCTCGGCCTTGTCGTATCCTTCGGTCCCCGTCGGCGTGAATGCCCATGCATGAAGACTGCGTTCTAACTGCGCGAGCGCGTGATTGGTCCAGGCCTGCGGCACAGCCACATCAAGGAGGCGGTCTGCCAGCCTCGCTGGCAGCTTTGTGCGCAGCGCTGCCTTAGCCGCCAGCAGATCACGACGGCCCGTCGAGTTTAGCAACGCCGAAAAAATCTCCTGATCGGGAACCCAATTGACGAGCACTGGCTCGGCGCCATTCCAGTACGACGAAATCTGCAGCACAGCCGGACCGCTGAATCCGCGATGTGTGATGAGCAGCTTTTCCCGGAAGCTGCGCCTGCCAATCGACACCACCGCCTCGGCGGATACCCCAGCCAAATCACAGAAGTTCGCGCGTTCCGCCCCGCCAAGCACCAGCGGTACCAGACCGGGGCGGCATTCGTATATGGGTATGCCAAACTGGCGGGCAACGTCATACCCAAAACCGGTCGCGCCCATTTTCGCAATAGATAGGCCGCCAGTAGCTACAACCAACGCCGGAGCGGAAAAGGCAGCGGTATCGGTCAGCAGAACAAACTTGCTTTCCGTGCGGTGATCTTCGCCAAAGCTGTTCTCGCGTCGCACCTCCCTGACACTAGCCCCTGAGAAAAATGCTGACATTCGCGGCCGCACACTCATTGAGCAGCATGTCAACGATTTGCTGCGCAGAACCGTCGCAGAAAAGCTGTCCTAAAGTCTTTTCGTGGTAAGCAATTCCGTGCTTTTCAACCAGGGCGATAAAATCCGCAGGCGTGTAGCGTGCCAACGCCGATCGGGCAAAATGCGGGTTCGCGGAAAGAAAGCTTTCCGGACGGCAATGCAGGTTGGTGAAGTTGCAGCGCCCTCCGCCTGAAATCAGAATTTTCTTTCCCACGCGATCTGCGTGATCGAGCAGCGCAACGCGCCGCCCGCGCCGCCCTGCTTCAATGGCGCACATGAGCCCGGCGGCTCCTGCGCCCACCACAACAAGATCAAAGCTTTGCTGTTCGACGTTCTGAGTCACGTGTGGCAACGCATCCGGTTCAATTAGAACACCTTCGTTTTGCCATGAATCACAACGAGAGCGTTCCACCCTTTTCTCTCAGGCGATTGCATAAGGCAATCTCGTCAAAGCGGCTTCAGCCTCTCGCCGAATTCCGAATTTTTCAATTTTCCTTACAATATATCTTCCAGCAGCCACTGGGGCATCGCCTCCGTGACTGCAGCAGCAATGAACATTGAGCGGAAGCTGTGTCGCGGAAGGGCCCGGTTCTCGCGTAAAACATCTGCCGAAGAGAGGTCAAACAAATGAAGGCTCTAGTGAAATCCCGCGCGGAACGAGGTCTCTGGCTTGAAGATGTCCCCGAGCCGCGGATGGACATCAATGACGTTAAGATTCGCGTTCTGGCAACCGGAATTTGCGGAACCGATCTGCACATCTACGAATGGGATTCATGGGCGCAAAAGACAATTCCGGTCCCGCTTGTGATCGGCCACGAATTCGTTGGCGAGATCGTGGAGGTCGGCTCGAATGTGACCGACTTCCACCCCAGGGACATTGTCAGCGGAGAAGGGCATGTGGTCTGCGGACGTTGCCGCAACTGCCTTGCGGGCCGCAGGCATCTATGCGCGCATACCCAGGGCGTCGGAGTGAATCGGGCGGGTGCATTTGCCGAATATATCGTTCTGCCCATGGCCAACATTTGGCGGCATTCGCCTGGAATCCCGTTCGAGGTCGCGGCCATCTTCGATCCCTTTGGAAACGCGGTTCACACAGCATTGGCCTTCCCGCTATTAGGCGAAGACGTTCTCGTCACTGGCGCCGGCCCCATCGGCATTATGGCCGCTGCGGTTGCCCGCCATGCAGGAGCGCGGCATGTGGTCATCACCGACCTCAATCCGTATCGACGCGATCTCGCCATGAAGGCCGCCAATCCTACCCTCGCCGTCGATCCGCGCGAGACCTCGCTCGAAGAGGTGCAGAAAAAACTCGGCATGCAGGAGGGCTTCGACGTCGGCCTGGAGATGACCGGCAACGCGCAGGCATTCCGGCAGATGCTTGGAAATCTAAGCCACGGCGCGAAAGTAGCCATGCTGGGCATTCCCTCACCGTCTGAAATGGCCATCGACTGGGGCACAGTGATCTTCAGCCAGCTGACTATCCGCGGCATTTACGGCCGCGAGATGTATGAAACCTGGTACAAAATGACGACCATGCTCGAATCCGGACTGGACATCAGCAAAGTGATTACCCATCGTCTTCCCTATAACGAATTCGAGGCCGGCTTCGAAGCCATGCGATCCGGAAATTCCGGCAAAGTCATCCTCGATTGGCGCAACATCGGCTAAAGCAACAGCAGGGTCAGTGTCGTGTGAGCCAGAACCGTCGAGTGGCCTTTTCCATAAGAAAAGGCCACCCTGCACAACTTCAGCTACGGTATAGAAATCCTGCTCTAAGCCGCCGCTCCCAGCTTCCGCATATACTCCGCATCGATTTTCAGTGATTCCGCCGGAGGCACATCAAACTCCTCCTGCTCCACAAAACAATGGTTCACATAGCCATGCTTTGCGGCCTCTCGAAAGATCGGGCCGTAGTCGATGGAACCCCGCCCCAACTCAGTCGCCGGGGGGGGATCCGTAATCGATGTATGCGCAGCAAGCCCCTTGAAGTCCTTCACGTGCAGCATGGTGATGCGCTTAGGATATTTTCGGAGATACTCAACCGGATTGCCGCCACCCACCACCACCCAGCCGCAATCCATCTCCATCGTGACCTTCGCTGGATCAGTCAGGCGCAGCAGCTCGACATACGGCACCGCGCCCTCGACTTCATGAAATTCCATCGTATGGTTGTGATATCCAAACCTCATGCCGGCTGCATTCACCTTCTCTCCGACGGCATTGAACTGGTCCGCATTCCACCGCCAATCCTCCAGCGTGAACGCGTTAATCCTTTCTTTCGGACTCATGCCCTTCAACCGCGAAGGATCTTTGTAGCCGGGGAAAGAGCAAATAATGTGACCCACGCCCAGTTCTTTGTTGAAAGCAAGAATCTCATCCAGCTGTGCATGCAAATCGTTCAGGGAATAATGCGCGCTGACCAGGTTCAGCCCGGCGTTCTTCATCGCCTGATTCACTTCCGCCGCGCTGTGATTGTAATAGCCGGCAGATTCCACCTCGCGATATCCGAGCGCGCCAACCTCCTTGAGCGTGCCGTCATAGTCCTTCGGCAGCATCTCTCGCACCGAATAGAGCTGAAGCCCAAGCGGCAGGCCGAGCGTCTTCGCATATAGCTTGCTGCTCTGGAGAAGCGCCGCACCACAAACGATGGAAGCGGAGCCGCCTTTAACAAAGTCCCTGCGTGAATATTTCAAAGTAGAACCTCTCTCATTCAAAAGTATGGGAGCCGAAGCGCCCTTAAATCTCTCCCTGTCGCATCTGTTCCGCCAGATGCTCTGAAGCCCGCATGGCCAGAGACGCAATCGTCATGGTGGGATTCTGCCATCCGCAACTCACAAAGCTGCTGCCATCCACCACAAAAAGATTCTTAAGATCATGGCTCTGGTTCCACTTATTCAGAACGCTGGTCTTCGCGTCATCGCCCATTCTGCAAGTGCCCAACTCATGAATGCTATAGCCGGGAGGGTTCGGATCGTAGTTCTTTGTCAGCACCTCAAAGCCCGCAGCCTCTGCCAGCGCAATGCTCGTATCCACAGCGTCGCGCGCCATGTTGAATTCGTTGTCCGTGTACTGCGTCGAAACATGCAGCGCCGGAATATTCCACGCGTCCACTACATTCTTGTCGATGCTCACATGGTGCTCGTAGTGCGCCAGCACCTCACCCATAATCCTGGCCGAGAATCCGCTGCCGTTATAGCTGTCCAGCTTCTGCTGCAGCTCCGTGCCATAGGCGGCAAAGTTTCGGGGATCCATCGGACCTGTGTTGCTGTAGAGATTCAAGGCATAGCCGCGAATAAAATTCGCGCTCTTGGTATCCAGGTTGCGGAACCGTGGGATGAGCGCTGCGCCGCCCGTCAATCCCGGTGCGCCTTTGCCGTCGCGCGCCTCCGGCACCGAACAATCAATACCCGGCCCGTAAACTTGATCGATCAGATAGTGACCCATCACGCCGCTTGAATTCCCTAGCTTCGAGTTCAACAACAGGCGCGTACTCTCCAGCGTTCCCGCCGCCAGAACCACCACCCGCGCCTTCACCGACATCTCTCGTCGCGATAGCCGGTCGACAAAGTGCGCCTCATTCACCAGGCCCGTGTTTTTATCCACGCTCAACTCGCGCACCACAACATTCGGAATCGCCTGCAGCTTTCCGGTGGCAAAAGCATCCGGCAACAACAGATTCACCGAGCTGGCCAGCCCATCCACGCCGAGCGAAACGCGCGCCTTGCAAACCGGAACCCCCATCTGCTTCCCTGCCGCGATAAAACGCTGCATACTGCCCGACCACGGAGAATCGTCCGGAACAAAGTTGCCATCCGGATACTGCGGCAACCCATACGCGCTCCCGCGCACCCTGAAAATTCCCTCCACCCGCGAGTAATACGGCGCAAGGTCGGCCAGGGAAATCGGCCAGTCATCGCCAAAGCCATCATGTGACTTGCCCTTGAATTCGTAGTCGCTCAAGCGGAACGATTGCCGCGACCAGAACAGCGAGCGCCCGCCAAAAAGCCGCACCCGCACCCAGTTATAAGGATGCTTCGGATCGAACGTGTACGGCACTTCCTTTTCATCTACCCACGTATTCGCGTTGAACTCGTTCGACTGGAAAACATGAGGCAGCTGCCCCGGCTGTTTGAAGCCGCGAAAAGGCAACGCATAGGCCGGCTTCACCTCTGTATCCCGATGCGCATCGGCAATCGGGCCCGCATTCAACATCAGGCACTTGATGCCCTTCTCCGTCAAAATCTTTGCGGCCATCCCACCCGAATGCCCAGACCCGATAATCAAAACATCTACTGTCTCTTCAGCCATAGCTTCTCAGTCGTTTCTCCACATCGCATCAATCTCCATATCAACCCGCGCAAATTGCAAAACCGCCGATTGCAAAGCAGCGCCCGCAGACCAATACTGCACTCATTAGGAGCGCCTTTGTTTCCTGGCAGCGCATTGCGTCAGAGAAGGTTCATCCCTGTGAATATCCGGCTCCACCGGAAACCAGTACAAGCCCACATCCGGCGTCGCTTGTTCCGTGGATTTCGCCGCGTCACTCCACGCCTGCGAGTTGATCGTCGCGGCGCGGATATCGCTGTGCGCCACATTAATAAAGTGCGCGTAGGGTTCCGTGGGAGGATGATCACTCAGCCATGTTCGCAGCCAGGGGCGAAGCAGCTGGTCTGCTTGCGCCGCCTGCACTTCGGCAAACGGCACGCCGAATTTCTGCCTTGCCTCAGTATCCAGTCGGTCCAGGCCCGCTTGATACACCTGTTGGCGATCCACCGGCGAAACACCGATCAAAAAATCCAGAAACTCGGGCGCTCCTGCATCCACTGCTCCTGGATAGCCTTTGAGCGGTGGCAGCAGAATGTCACTCAATCGCCGTAGAGTCGCAAGCTGCTGTTCGGTGAAAAAATGAACATCCGTCCGTGCGACCGCGTCGGGAACCAGCGGCATAATCGGCAACGGCTTCACCTCCATCAGCCCTCGCATCCACGGCACAGGGCCGGGAGCAGCGGGTGCCGATGCAGGCGGCAGCGCGGCAGGCGCTACAGGAGCCGCAGTTTGTTGTCCTAACATCGTCTTGGCGGAAACAGACGCCGCCACCATTGCCTTAACAAAATCACGCCGTCGCATCGTTACGTATCGCTCTCTCCGAGTTTCACCGGTACAGCAACCGGGCAAGCTGCCGCACTCACAGCAGATTCAATTGTGGATTCGGAACTTCGACGTTCAGTTATTTTCGCGCCGGCCAAATGGTCTAACCACGCCCGGGTAAAAAGATTAAAAGCCTCAACTCGGAATTGCAAGTGAACCTTTTCCCGCCTGATGGCAGCAGAGCTGAAACCACCCGGTGCGTTCGTCGCGATCATCAAACCCAAACCCGCCGCATACATTTTCTCGCGTATGATTTCTCCATGCTGAAG
>JBARHV010000055.1:0-16252 GCA_049799415.1 Silvibacterium sp. | reverse complement strand
ATGGAATACCAGAACCAGCGCGCCTTCAAAGTATCGTTCAAAATCATTCCGAAAACACCTCGTTATAGAGGAACTACTGAATAAGGCTGACGGCCACGACCTAAGTCTTAGGACACTCCTCCGCCTGCGGCGAAAAGCTGGACTCGTTTGCCGCTACCTGCGGCGCATACCGGAAGCTTCCTGGAGAAATGCCTCGCAATAGAGCCATCTGCAGCGCGGCGACCTGCACCGGCACAATTTCGAACAATGGAGCCAGCGTTTCCGGAAGCGCCGGAACGTTACACCACTGGAGCCCCGAGATAGACTGCCCGGCCGGCCCAAGTACGCGCACGCGTCCCCCAAATCGCGCCAGATCGCCGGCCAGAGCGAGGTTCAGGTTTTGCGTATTGTCTTCGGGCGCGAAAATAACCCCCCTGAAATTCTCATCGACCAACTCTACCGGGCCATGGCGAAACGACGCCGTCAGCATCCCCACTGCCGGAGCTTTCGCGACCTCGTTGAACAACAGGGCACCCTCGAGCGCCGAAGCATACGACGGCCCTCGCGCCAACAGATAGACCGGTGGCGCACCTTGAAGAAAGCCGTCCCACGCGGACATCTCCTCGAAGCTGGCCGCGACCAGTTGCGAAAACTCCGGTTGCAGTTCTTCGATTTGCTTCCTCGCCGCCTCGAAGGCATTCGTCACTGCGCTTCCCAGCAAGTGCAACGCAAGCACCGTTCCTGTATACGTCTGGATCGCAACCATCTCATCGGGAAGGCTGCCGATGTGAATGGCCACATCGGCGTCTTGAGCCAGCAGGCTGTCAGGCTCGTTCGTGACGCCAATGATTGGCTGGCGCCCCTTGAGCAGCGCAAGCAGCTTTCGTACTTCGATCGACTCTCCCGACCTCGAAACCACCACGGCGACCGACTCACGAAAGGCATTATGCCGGTAGTGGAGCAGTTCGCCGGCCTCAATGGTCACAGCATCGATTCCATGGGAGCAGAGAAAATATTCCAGGGGAATCGACGCAAACATGGAAGCGCCAATTCCTGTGATGAGAACCTTCTTAGCCGAACGAAGCAGAGACGCGGCCTGGTTGAGCGACTCCAGGCCCTTTCCGCGCTGTTGTTCCAGCACGAATTCCAGCGAATCCGGCTGGGCCAGAATATTGCGTGCGAGCTGCGATATCCTCATTTCCTTTGTCCCGACCTCAGTCATTGTTCGTACTGCCTCGCATTATCGTGCGCCATCGCCACATTCAATCTTTTGCCGCCTTTCGAACTCGCTTCGTATCTGTGTGCCGTGCACTCTAGCGATAACGGCATTGCCACGCTTGCGCGGCACCCAACAGTCCCACATCGTGTGCCATCGATGCAAGAGTGATGCGCGTCTTCTCCGCCGGTACCTGAGTGCATAATTCGCGAACTACCTTCAATGCATCTTCCAGGAACAATCCGCTGCTCTTCATCACTCCACCGCCCAAAGCGATCACATCAGGCGTAAATAGAGTCACGAGGTTCGCCAGGCCCAGACCGAGGTAGTATCCTTCTCGCTTCACAGCCCGCAAAGCCAACTCATCGCCCTGCCTGGCTAGTTCGCAAATCGCCTCTGCTGATGCCGGCGCGGCATCGTGCTGTTGCTCACGCACCCATGCACTCATGGCTACACCGCTCGCCAGGCTTTCCCAGCATCCATTGGCTCCGCAATAACACCTGGGGCCGGACCCATCGATAATTTGGTGGCCCAACTCGGGATGCGAATTCCCGGCTCCGCGATACAGCTCGCCATCCAGAATGATTCCGCCGCCAATGCCGGTGCTCACAGTTACATAGATAAACTTCCGGCTGCCCCTCCCCGAGCCCCGGTCCGCTTCCGCCAGCGCTGCCGCGTCGGCGTCGTTCTCAACGGCAACCGTCACGCCAAACTCCGGCTGGAGCGCGTCCGTCAGGCTTCCGCCTTGCCAGCCTGGAAGAGTTCCCACATCGCCAATCACGCCCGTCAGGGGATCGAGTGGGCCGGGGCACGCCACACCGATGCCCGCCAACTCGCCGCACTCTCTTGCCATGCGATGCAGCATCTCCTTCACGCGCTCCATCGCAGACGCAAATCCCCGGTCCGGATCCGTCAGGCATTCATCGCGCCAGGCAATCGTTCCATCCTCTCTTACTCCGCCCGCCGCAATCTTCGTCCCGCCAATGTCAACAGCCCCGATGGTCTTCACGTTATCTGTATTTGTCTTTCCGCACGCGCATTGAGGTGGGTGCTGGGCTCACGCCTGGCCCTTTTCGTAGACCCGCTCGTTCTCAGCGTCGAAGTAGTACACCCTGCCGTTCCGGTAGGAACGGACCGAAAGATCGATCGTAGCCATCACCTTGTAGCCCAGGTCGACCGGGCAATTCGGCTGCTTTCTTGTCCGGACGCAATCGAGGAAATTATCGACATGCAGCAGATCGCCATCGTTCCCAACATCGTTGACGCGAACCATTTCGTTCCCGTATTTCTTTGCGAACTCAGCAATGTACGGGCTCTCAGGAACAATGTCGGCATAATCATATTGCCGGGACGGGGGCCCTTCCCACTCGTCGCTCAGATGGATCGTCGCCTTCGTGCCGCGCAGCATCAGCTTCGGCCCATGCTCGTTCACTTGCGACGACTGTATCGTCATCGAATATTTGCTTGGATAATCCGCAGCCGTCAGGAAAGTGTCAGGGGTCTGCCGGCCATCGTTGTAGACCCACAGCCCTCCCATTCCGGCGGAGCGAATCGGAAAATCATTGGCAATCGCAAGGTGGAAGGGAGCTACCACATGGTAGTGAAGATCGGTCGCAATGCCGCCAGAATAATCCCAGTATTTGCGGAACCGGAAGAAACGGTCCGCGCTGAACGGGATATGAGGCGCCGACCCCAACCATTTTTTCCAGTCAATATGGTCCTCGCCCGTCGCATCAGGCCCAGCACCAGGATCGATCGGCCAGTTCCAGTCCCCAGCCGGATCGTTGCGGCTATACGTGCCCTGCACCGCAACCACCTGCCCGATCATGCCCGACTGGATAATCTCCCGAACCTTTGGCCAGCGGCGCCACGAAAGCCCCTGCACCCCGACCTGGATCACGCGGTTCAGCTCCTTCGCCCTGTTCGCTACCACCTTGGCTTCCTCGACCGTGTGCGTCATCGGCTTTTCGACATAGACGTCCTTGCCGCTGTTGATCGCATCCAGCGTGATGGGAGCATGCCAGTGGTCGGGAGTCGCAATAAATACAGCGTCTATATCCGGCCGCTGCAGGACCTCTTCATGCTGCGTATACGTCCTGGCGCCCGGAACCAGCTTCGACGCTCTGGTGAGCCGCCTCTGATACAAATCGCAGAGCGCCACGATCTCCATGTCGGCCTTGTTCTTCCGGTGCTCCAGCAACAGATTCAGATGATCCGACCCGCGCAATCCGAGACCGATGATGGCTACATTGATACGGTCGTTCGCGCCGATCACGCGTGCCCACGCGGGCGTTACCGCGGCGGCAGCCGCCCCATACGTCGCCGTTTTTAAAAAACTGCGGCGGGACACGGGCGAAGAGATACCTGTCATTTCATCCATTCCAACTCCTTTCGGATCGACCGCCCTGGGGTATCCATGCAGCGAAACCCTCTTTCCAGGCGGCACCTCAGCTTGCAACAAAACATGAATTTAAGATAAGCATGCGGCGCACCGATACGGCTGATTGGCGGCATAAGAAACCGATTGCGGAAACCGATTTCTCAAACCTTATATAAATAGTAAATCAGACCCCTGTCAAGTTCGCAAAGCTGCCAAAGCTGTGACCTGCCGCCTGCGAATTCACAAGGCGCAGCTCCGTTTCGATCAGGGCTTCGCAATATGGAGCGATTTGCGCCGCGCAGGCGCGGTGGATTTGCGAATCACCAGCTCGGTTTCCACCAGGTAATCCGCGCCTCGATGGCGCTTCAGCTTGAGCATCTTCTCCAGCGCCTCGAAGGCGGTCGTTCCAAGCCGCTCGCGAGGAACGCTGATCGTCGTCAGCGGCGGTCGCGCGAGAAAGGCAAACGAGATGTCGTCGATCCCGATGATGGATACATCTTCCGGAATGCGCACGCCAGCGGACTCCAGTGTGCTCATCGCACCCATCGCAATCAGATCGCTGCCGCAAAAGATGACCGTTGGGATGTCTGGCGCGGAAAGAATGTCCCGCACCGCTGAGGCGCCGGCGTCCACGCGATAGTCGCTGCTGGTCACCGGGAGCGGCTTCATTCCCCGCTTCGTCAGCCCAGCCACAAGCGCCTGCCTGATGTACGCTGCGGTCCGGTTTGCTTCCGGACCCGCAATGACCGCGGCACGCTGATGCCCCAATCCTGCGACATGCTCAATCGCCTGCAGGATGCCCCGGTTGTAATCGATCGAGATATTGCTGACCAGTTTGTCGGAAGAGCAATAGTTGGTTAAGACAACGCCGATGCCGGCCTCGGCAAGCGCCTCAGTGGCAGTGTTGTCAATGGAGGACGTCATAATTGCCACGCCGCGGACGTCACTCTCCACGAGCTTGCGAATAATGGACTCGGTGCGGCTCTTGCTGTATTCGGTGTTCAGCAGCAGAACGTCGAAACCCCGGTCCCATGCCACAGCCTGGAAGCCGCGAATCACTTCAGGGAAATAGGGATTGGCGATCTCGGAAATAACCAGCCCGAACAGATCGCTTTGTCCAGTAGACAACCTTCGCGCATGAACGTTCTTGTAATAGCTGAGTTCGCCCACGACCTCAAGCACACGCTGCCTGGTCTCGTCTGAAATGTAGTGGGTCTTATTCAGTACACGCGACACCGTGGCAGGGGAGACGCCGGCTCGTGCGGCTACGTCTCTCATCGTATAAGCCATCGCTCTTCCTCTCCCGTATCGTACAGCCTGGCACTACTTAGGCTTAAGATGCACAGAACGATCTTATACGCGACAAATCCAACATGGAGGACGGCCATCCCCCTCCAGCTCAAGCGAATTTCCGCGCAACGAAATGGCCGGTTTGCTTACGGCTCAATGTCCGTCGTCGTCCCAAGGCGAAAATCGCGCGACGATGCACCCACGTTCACCCGGCGCGGCCCGTCGGCAAGCTCCCACTTGTTTGCCGCAGTTGACCAGTACTCCAAAGAACGGAGCGGCACATGCAGTGTAATCGTCTGGCTTTGTCCCGCGCCAACGTGAACGCGATCGAAAGCCGCCAGTGCGTGGACGGCGAACTGTACGCCGCCGCCCGGCTGCTTCTCTGGGCTGTCCAGATACACCTGCGGCACTTCGTCGCTTGCTCTCTGACCCGCGTTCCGCAGCTCGAATTTCACGTCAAGCCCTCCATCGGCTGACCGTGACACATTGAGCCCGGAATATTCAAACCGTGTATAGGACAAGCCATATCCGAACGGATAGAGCGGATCAAGCTTCTGCTGGTCATACCAGCGATAGCCCATAAAAATGCCTTCCGAATAAACCGTCTTGCCTTTACCCTCCAGGCGCGATGCGCGCTCCGGATGCGCCGGATCATTCGCTAAACCCTGATCTAGACGCTGTGGCCAGGTGAAGGGCAGCCGTCCCGCCGGACTCACCTTTCCGAGCAGCAGGTTTGCCGTCGCCCATCCGCCTTCGTCTCCCGGAAACCACATCTGCAAAACACCTTTGACCTTTGAGAGCCAGGGCATTGCCACCGGTTGCGACACATTGAGCACCACAACGGTATTCGGATTCACTGCAGCAATAGCAGAGATGAGTTTGTCCTGGTCCCCGGCAAGCTGAAAGACCGGGTTGTCCGCACCCCAGGCAAAGACCACGGCCATCCGCGCGTGTCGTGCCGCCGCAATCGCCGCGTCGTAATTTGCCTTCTGCTGCGCAGGGGTTACCCAGCTCAGGCGCACCTGGGTTGGATCATTCGATGTGTCCGGATCGACCACGACTTTGATCGTGTGCGGCCCCGCCTTCAGATCAACTCTTGTCTGCAGATCGTCCAGCCCATCCGTCGTCGGTAGAACATTGTCCTGGCCCGCCTGCGTCACGTTTCCGTGAATCACCATCTGGTGGTTCGAAACCAGCTCTTTGCCATCCAGAATCAAAGACGCGTAGCAGCCCAGGTTCTGAAGGTACAGAACGTAGCTTCCTGCGGTGGGTACGGTGAGCGTTCCCACCCATCGGAGAGTTGAGTTCGCAGGCAGAGCGTTTTCAGTCGAATTTGCAAAGCTGAGCTGCCCATCGATCTGCTCCGGCCCTGAGCTCGACGTGCGGCGAAGTCCGGGCCCGCCGTCGTGAGACAGGAATTTCGCCGGAATTGCCGTGCCCGTCAAATCGTCAGCTACGGCATAACGAATGTGGACCGCTGGATCGCCCGCAGTATCTCTTTTCAGCGTGTAAAACGGTCCAATCTCTCGCGAGGGAATCCCTACAGCCTTCTCGTCCGCCATGCCAATGGCCATCGTCTGGCCGGCCCCGGGCCCAATCAATGCCAGCGATTTCAGGTCCCGCTTCGTCAGCGGAAATACGTTGTCGTCGTTCTCCAGCAAGACCGCCGCATCTTCTGCAGTTTTTTGAAGCGCCGGCGCGTCCGCGGCCGGGTCAATCGGAGTGATGTTGTGCTTCGACTTTCCGTCCAGCAAACCGAAGCGATCCATCTGGCCAAGAATACGGCCGACAGCGCGATCGATATTCGCTTCGTTCACCACGCCGGACTGCACGGCCTTCCGCATCGCCTCCGGCATGTTTTTCTCAAACGGTCCCGGCATCTCCAGGTCAAGGCCGTAATTCACGAAATTCGCGGTATGATTTGCGCCCCAGTCTGACGTAACGAAGCCCTTGAAGCCCACCTCATCGCGAAGGATTTTAATGAGAGTGTCGGGATTGTTGCATGCATACGCGCCGTTAACCTTGTTGTATGAGCACATGATCGACGACACGCCTGCGTTGGCCGCGTCCACGAACGGCGCAACGTAAATCTCATGCAGCGCCTGCTGGCCGATCTCGACGTCCATGCCCCCGTCATAGCCAACATAGTGTTTGGCCTGCGACAAAATACCTCGGCTCTGAACGCCTTGAATCTCCGCCGCGGCGATCTGGCCCGTGAGCAGTGGGTCTTCGCCGAAGGTGTTGTAGCCGCGTTCAAACGTCAGGTCGCGATCCATATTGATGAACGGCTGCAGCACAACATCGATGCCAAGCGCGCGCGCATCGTGTGCGATCACGATGCCGTTCAGCCGCGCGTCCTCACGGCTGAAGGTAGCGGCCAAACCCATCGTCGCGGTTAGTGCGGTAGACGGCACGCGGGTCAGCACTCCTGGCGGGCCATCCGCAAAACGCATTGGCGGAATCCCCAGCCGCGGAACCCCCGGCAGATAGCCGGCTTGCCCCTGGAACGTCGCCGGATCCTCGTCCGCGCCATCAAGCATGCTTACCTTCTCCCCGAAGGTCATCTCGCTGAGCAGCTTGTCCACGCACGCATTGCCCGTGACCACCGGAGCCGGGCCGGCAGCAGTCTGCGCCGCGCACCATTCAGGCCAAACAACCCCGGCTGATAAAACGGCAAAGGTGAACAAAAGCGTTGCTGCTACGCGACGACGCGTCTTTCTGCTTCCTGGCTGACTCACTATATATCTCCTGCAATTGGTTGGGTGCAGCAGGATGCGCGCTCCGCGAATCAATCGCGAAGCGTCACTTCACTGCCGTTCAAATATGAACTGATTATTTCTCACCTATTGAGGCGCATCGGTGACCGTCTGCGATCCCGCGCCCCAGAAAACCTGCCGCTTGCGGAAATACGACTGATTCGCCATGTGGCACGCAATCGCCGCGTGATTTCCAAAAACAGCATTCTCCACATTCGGCTTGCGCGTTCTCACCGCTTCGAAGAACGTCCAGAGGTGCGGCCGCAAATCATCCCAGTCGTCGCCCGCATAGACTGTCTGCTCGGTCAACGGCTCTTTCGACACCGGAGGATCATGCTTCTCATGCCATTCGCGAACATAATCTGCGCGCATCTGGGCCGGATAGCTGGAATCGTAGTAGCTGGGCGCCGTGTCCACTCCCGCCTGAGGAGAATAATGGATACCAAATTCCGTTGTATCCAGGATTCCCTTCGGTCCCATGTAGGTCGCCCGCTCGGCGGTTTCCGTGCTCAGGTCCAACCGGATGTAAACAGGAATGCCGTGATAATCGAACAGCACCGTTTGCAGGTCTGGCATATCGCGGCCGTCCTTCCAGCGGTAAATTCCGCCAAGGCAAAGCGCCGAGCGCGGAGGCTCATTCCAGTCCAGCGTGAACAGCATCGCACTGATCAAATGCACCATTAGGTCGCCGGCCACGCCCGTGCCGTAGTCCCGCCAGCAGCGCCACCGCGCAAAGCGATCGGGATTGAAAGGAATCTTCGGCGTATCTTTCAGCCACGTATCCCAGGCCAGATTGGCCGGAGAAAGATCCGGCGGCGGCGGATACTCCCATGCTCCCGTGGGATCGTTTCGTCCCAGTGTCAGCTCGACCATCGTGATGTCGCCGATGGCCCCGTTGCTATACATCTCCCGGGCCTTGGCGCACAAAGCAGAGCTCACACGCTGCGCTCCGATCTGCACCACCCGGTTGTTGCTGTGCGAGGCTTTGACCATTTCAAAGCCTTCCGCCACACTATGCGACATCGGTTTTTCGCAATAGACATCTTTTCCCGCCTGGCATGCGTCTACAACCACCTGCTTATGCCAGAAGTCCGGCACCGCAACCAGGAGGCAGTCGATATCTTTGCGGTCCAACAGCTCCCGGTAATCCCGCGTCGTCTGCAGATTCGGGTTGCCGGTAATCTCTTTGGCCAGCGTGTGGCGGCCGTCATACAGGTCCGCCGCTGCCACACACTCAACCCCCGGAAGTGTCAACGCATTCGTCAGTACTCCGGAGCCCTCCATCCCCACGCCGACAATTCCAAATCGTAATCGGTCATTCGGCCCGGCGGTTTTACTGGTCCTGGGCGGAGTTCGTGGATCGAGCATCATCGCCTTGGCACTCGGCGTCAAAAGCCCTCCCGCTGCAATAGCCCCGGTCTGCAAAAACCTGCGACGAGAAAAATCATCCATCTGCTCCGCCCCTTTTGTTCGGATTTACCATTGTGCCACCAATCGGGTTAGAACATCACCCTTGCGCCGAGCTGAATCTGGCGCTCGGATGTGGCCGTGTTGGTGCTTAAGCCGAATACGCCGGTCTGCAGTGCGCTGTTCGGTGTACCAAAGGTGGGATGGTTGAAGATATTGAAGAAGTCTGCGCGCAATTGCAGCTTACCCCACTCGCTGCCGAGGCTCGTATTCTTCACCAGCGAATAGTCCATGTTCCACCACGACGGTCCAGTGTAGGTGTTACGCCCCAGGTTGCCAGGAGCTGTCTGCACTGTTCCTACCAATGCATTGGTTGTTGTCGGGACCGACCAGTACTTTCCGTTCATTCCCTGATTTGCCTCCGCATCATCGGCAAAAAACTGGGGGCTCTTGTGATTCGGATTCCTCGGCGCGGTTGCTACGTAGAACGGACGCGTTGCGTTGGAGTTCACGATGTCCACGCCGTACTCTTCGGTTCCATAGGGCGAGACGATGGTGAATGGCGAACCGGTTTGCGCGGTATAGATGCCGAGCATCTGCCATCCGCGGCTGATCACCTTCGGCGCTTCGCCCCAGTTTCCGGGAACGTCGTAGCTAAAGTTGCCTTCCAGCCGCTGCGCGACGAGGTTGTTCGCGCGACCATATTCGCAGCTCACGCAGGTGGGATCGTTCAGTGACATCGAGGAGTTCGCCACACTGGCATTCGAGCTGGTCCAGCCGCTGAAGACGGAATCACTGGTGGTCAGGTCCTGGTTCCACGTGTAGTTCACCTGGAACTGAATACCGTGTACTGGCGAATCCTTGCGAAGCTGCGTTTGGAGTCCAAGATAATGCACTACACCCTGGTTATAGATCAGGTAGAACTCACCAAGACCGGGAGTGATATTGCTGTAGGGCGTCAAGCTTGGGTCCGCGCCATAATATGCATCCGGATAGCGGTTGTTGAACAGCGTATTGCTGTCGGTGGTGACACCACTCACCGTGAATACCATGTTCCCCGGCAACTGTTGTTCGAGGGTCAGGTTCCCGCTCATGGTGTATCCATTCCTCAACTCCTGCGACGCCCAGTCACCGTGAATCTGGCCGATGGCAGCCGCGACCGCTGTAAGGCTGACCGGAGTATTGGCCGGAATCTGGCGAGTGTCGCCGTTGGGAGGCATCACCTGACCCGTAACGCTGGTCAGGGGGGGCAGCGTCACCGCCTGCGGCGTAAGCGTGTACGGCGCGTTGGCGCGGGTGCTGCCCGTAGCCATGGGGAAGTCCACGGCTGATTGGTCGGGATACACGGTAGGAATGAGGTTAGTGAAGATGGCAAAGCCGCCACGCAGCACCGTCTTGTCGTGAGCACGGAACGCGAAGCCCGCACGCGGAGCAAAGTTGAAGCGGTCCGGCTGGTACAGCGGCGAGGGGTTGATCACCATGTGCCCAAAGAGCGGACCGTGGTCGACGATGGCCGCGAGCCGGTTCCTGATCTCATACGGAACGGACTGATACTCATAGCGCACGCCCGCATTGAGCGTAAGCCGGTCGTTCACCTTTATGTCGTCCTGCAAATAGCCGGCCAGATTCCAAATACGCAGGCCCCAGTTCACGACTCCGCCCTGCGGGCCGTAACCGGTCATCGGAGTGCTACGGGCGTACTGCGCGGAGACACCCTCCATCACGCTGAATTTGCCGTTCGGGCTACCTGTACCCGCCGTGATGGTTGGACCGCCGTCGGTGGAGGGCACGTCCTGCGTCAGCGGCGTTCCTGCTGCAAAGCCGTAGCTTCCGGCAGCACCGCCGCCACCATTACCTACACCGTCATCCTGTCCGTAGCGATACTGCACACCCGCAGTAATGTTATGACGGCCCTTGTTCCAGTCAATCTTGTACGAAGGATCGTAATACGTCTCCACGTACTTCGTGTAGAAGGTATCAGGTCCATAGTTGGCATAGCTGCCATCCCAGAAACTGGTTGTTGAAATGGGATTGCTCGCAACTTCACTCACAGCCCCGTACCCTTCAACCTGGCGGTTCACCGCAAACAGGGAAATACCGACAAGGTTCGGCGTAAAGATATGCGTTTCGCCGAGAGCGAAGTTCCTGGGATCATTAAAGGTGCTTCCGGAGAAGTCAGGGTTCTCAACCGCCGCCATCGGATCGGTATGCAACTGGGTATTGTTGATGTACGATGCACGTCCGAACAGGCTGTCTTTCTCAGAGATGGGGTCGTCGATCCTGATGGACCATTGGTTCATCGTTGTCGGCGCAGAATACTGCAGGTTATACGTGTTCGCACCATAGAGTCCGCTAGACTGGTTCGGCATCGGATAGGCACTCAAAACCTGCGAGGCCGTAGCATTCAAGGGAACCTGGTACTGATAACCATTCAGCATCACCAGTCCCTTGCGCTCATCGGCTGTCGGCACGGAGGCGATGTTCGGCTCGCCGAGCGTCTGGCGAAGACCGGCATACTCGCCCTCGAAAAATAGCTTGTTCTTAAGGATTGGGCCGCCCACTTCCGCTCCGAACTCGTTTCTGTGGAAGGGAGGCACCGATGTCGAAAAATAGTTACTTGCGTCAAAGGCATTGTTGCGAAGGTACTCATACGCCGACCCGTGAAACCGATTGGTCCCCGATTTGGTAACGATCTGGGTAATCGTACCGCCGCCCTGGCCAAATTCCGACGAATAGTTCGCCTGCAGCACCTTGAACTCGGCGATTGCATCCAGGTTGAAGTTCCAGAACTGGACCGTACCCATCTCGGAGTCCGTGGCATCAGCGCCGTCGAGCTGCGCAACAGCCGTCTCGCCACGGTTACCGTTGCTGGCCCACATCGGAGACAACCAGCCCATCGCGCCCTGGTCCGGAGCCATACCCGGCTGCAGCATCACCAGATTCTGAATGCTGCGTCCGTTCAACGGCAGGTTTTCCACCTGCTGTTCCGTCACCAGGCCGGAGACTAGCCCATTGCTGGTATTCAGCAGGGGGGGCGCCGCCGTGACCTCCGCCACCTGGGTCGAGCCCGCCACGCTTAGCGTGAAAGAGAGATCGCGCTGCTGGCTCACATCCAGCGTAATGTCCGAGATCGTCTTCGAATTAAATCCGGTCGCGTCGATCGTCACGTTGTAGGTACCCACCAACAGGTTTGAGAACGTAAAGAAGCCGGAGCCATTGGTGACACTCGTATGGGAAACCCCTGTGTCCGTGCGGACCGCGGAAACTTTTGCGTTCGCAATCACAGACCCGCTAGAGTCCATGACCGTCCCCGTGATAGCGCCCACAGCCTGCGCCCACACTTGCATCGGAAGACAGCTAAACAGTAAGACGAGTATCCATTTAAAATAACTTCCGTTGGTACTTACGCGAGATTCTTGCACTTCATACCCTCCTAAAATAAAGCAACTCTTCGGTTGCGGCACCGCTGATGGTCCTGATTTCGCTGCATAGGAAACCGATTTCCTAAACCGGTTTCCGATATTAGAGAATGAATCGGACTATTGTCAAATCCATTTTTTACCCAGAAACTTTGTTCCAGCCACGTGGCAATCTACTCCGGTGGCTGAACCGCAGCCGCCGAGTCAGTGCAATGCACTTCGCTCACCCTGCGGATTCGCTTCTATGCTCGCCCGCTTTGAAGTTCTGAAGGATATACTCCGATATCCTCAACGAAAACGCGAGAATCGAAAGCGTCGTCGTCTTGTCCGTGCAATTCAGGAAAACACTGGCGTCGCACACATAAAGATTCGGCACGTCGTGAGACTGTCCGAAGCGGTTCGTCACAAATTGCTTCGGATCGTTCCCCATGCGGCATGTTCCCGTCTCATGCAGGCTGAAGCCCGGAGACTCAATCTCCCCATGCCCCTCGTATGCGGCGTCCGCGTTCCTGAATATCTCCCGGCAGGATTCCTTCGCGTGCTCCCACATCTTCAGCGCATTTTCGTCCCACTCAAAGTGAATCCGCGCTTCCGGAACGCCATAGATGTTTTTCTTCTCCGGATCGATATCGACAAAGTTTTTGTCCGACCGCTGCGATGGAGCCTGCACGTAAAAGCTGAGCGGCGTAGGATAGCGGCGCTTGATCTCCGCCTTGTAAGAGCTGCCGTAGCCCTCGATATCGTCGTAATAACTGGGAAAAATATCGCACCCGCCGTCGGGATACATCGAGTAACCACGGATGAATACTTCCTCAGCCGGGTTCTCCAGATTCTGCCAGCGCGGCAGCCACGCCACCGAAGTCGAAGACACATTGTCAGGAACACTGGGCGTACCCAGCAACTGAGGCATGTACCCGAACGCCGTCGTGCCGTAAAGGTGATCGCATAGATTGCGTCCCAGTTGTCCGCTCGAGTTACCGATGCCCGTCGGCCAGTGCCGCGACCTGGAATTCAACATGATGTGTGCCGAAGCGATACACGACGCCGCTACCACAACCACTTTGCCGTAGACTTCGACTTCCTGCCGCGTCTCCCGATCGACATACGCCACGCCCTTGGCTCTGCCATCCCGATCGACGAGAATCTCGCGCGCGAACGCATTCGTCCGCAACTCAAGATTTCCAGTCGCGTGCGCCTTCGGCAGTAAAAAGTACGGCGACGAGAAAAACGCGCCCACATCGCAGCCGTTTGTGCAGTTGCCGCAATAGTGGCAGGCCGGGTGCCCCTCATGCGGAACCGTGAGCTGCGCGTATCTATCCGGAAGATAGGGAATGCCCGACTTCTCTGCCGCAGCCTGAAGAATGTAGTCTCTGCAGCGGAAGCGGATCGGCGGGAGATATTCGCCGTCGGGGTTCGAGGGGCGGTTCTGCACCGTGCTCGCCACTCCAATCATTTTTTCGATGCGCGAATAGTACGGAGCAATCTCGTCGTAGCTCACTGGCCAGTCAACGTCGAACCCGTCTCGCGAGGCCGCCTTGAAATCAATCTCCGCGAATCGAGCTGACGACCGCCCCCAGAAGTTCGTCTTGCCACCCACCGCAAAGCAGCGCGGCCACATCCACCGCGTTCCTGGAGCCGTGGCGTAGGCAAGGTCATGCTCCCAGATGTTCGGGCCGTACTCGTTATCCATGTAGCCCACGCTCTCGGCGCGCTGCTTCGGCGAGCCGAACCCGCGAAACGGCATGTCATACGGCAAGCGGTGTTCCTGGAAGTCTTTTTCTGGAACGAGCTCCCGCCCGGCATTCAGGGCGCATACCTTCAATCCTGCTTCACACAGGGTCTTGATAGCGATGCCGCCGCCCGCTCCTGTCCCAATCACGATAACGTCGAATTCGCTCAAAGCAGCGCCTCAGATTCCGGTGTGTTCGGCATCGCCCGCATGCTTGCATCCCGGCGATGTTGCGTAAAACTTCAATCCCGGAAAATCGAGCGCCTCCAGGCCAATCTTCGTCGTGTAAAAACCCATCACGGTATATTGACGCGCGAGCTTGAAGAAATCCTGTCCGGCCTTCTCATCCGCGCGCTGATATTTTTTGTAGGCAAGCCGGTCGAGAATCCGCGTCTGCTCCACGTGGGGCAACCCGGCAAATGATCGCCGGCTTCCTGTCGCCAGATCCAGCCACGCCAGCCCGCTCCGAAAAGGCTCGTGCAGGGATGAATCGTTCTGCACCATGAAGTCGATGAACTCGGCGACGCCGGCTTCCCTGGCGCCCGGTCCCAGCTCGCTAGGCAAGATCAGCTCCGTTAAACCTTCAAC
This sequence comes from Silvibacterium sp., assembly GCA_049799415.1. Taxonomy (GTDB): domain Bacteria; phylum Acidobacteriota; class Terriglobia; order Terriglobales; family Acidobacteriaceae; genus Silvibacterium. Next base: position 1,488 of record JBARHV010000055.1, on the reverse strand, counting down.
CGTCTCGTATTCCTGAGGCGTGAAAAACCGCGGCACATACGCCGCACCCGAACTGCCCTCGGAGCCAGGCTCCTGCGCGGTTTCGTCAAGCGCGAAACACCACCGTGAAAAGCCTGGCGCCGCTGCCGCAACCGCGGCAAGCGAAAACGCCTGCAGAACCTGTCTCCGGCTTGGACTCTGTCCGGCCATGTTCCTCCCCCTGCAAATTGCAGCCTAATGGTCCTGCCGATGCAAAAGCAAAACCATCAGGCTCGATTCGCTACTGGGGTATTTACGTTAGTCCTTCGCCGGGGTCAAAACGATATTGCGGAAAGCTACGCGGCCTTCTTCCGTACCCTGCAGATAAATCGGACCTGGCCGACCCTCGTTGCTGTCCAGCGCGCCGCCCGTGATCCCGTCGATCTGCTTATGATCGATCACCGTTATACCGTTCTGCACGATGGTGACGGTTCTTCCAATCAGGGTAATGTCGAACGTCTGCCATTTGTTTGCGACGCGCGGTTGTTCGGGCGTGGGATCAAGGAATCCGTATACGCCTCCGGTGTGATGGCTCGGCGGCTCACTCACCGAATCCGTTTCGATCTGGACCTCGTATCTGCCCCGCAGGAACACGCCGCTGTTCGACTTCTCGCCGCAGTTGAACTCAAGATGCAGCTTGAAGTTATTGAATTTCTTCTTCGTAATGATCTCGGTTCCGTGGCCGGTGCTCACGAGCGTGCCGTCTTCGATCTTCCAGGTGCCTGCGTGGCTCGGATCTTTGAATCGCCAGCCGGCAAAATCCTTGCCGTTAAACAGCCTGATCGGCTTTCCCCATGCCGTGACCGCATGGTTGGCGAGTGCTGGAGCATGGTGACCCGTCAGCGTCCATTTTTGCTCTGAATTGGTCACCTCCCCCGTTAGCCGATCGCCAACGCGCTTCACAGTATAGGTGGTATTCACCGGAAAGCCTTCTTCATTCGCGGGAGAGACGAAAACCAGGTCGCCATCCTTCACTTCCGCCTGCTTCATCGGCGTGGCGTGGTCCGTCACTCCCACAAACAGCACCTTCACCTGCCCCTGGTCTTCAGAAACGTCGATCCACGACGGCAGATTGCCCGAGGAATTCGTCAGCGTGAGATTCCAGCGCCCCAGGAATGGCTTGGGAGAACTCTGTGCGACCGCACTGCTTGCGGCAAGCATGCCGCAGAGTCCCAGAAGTCCCACATACATCGCTGCAGTCCGTCTGCGCGAAACAGCAGGCGACGTTGTTCTCTTCGGCACACCAAACCCTTCATCCATCGATCTTGAAAATCGCTGCATAGCTTCTCTCTTCCTTTGTTGGATCTTATCGTTAACATCTAGAAGGCTTGATCGCTCACCGATCCAGCGCAGATGCCCAGTTTAGTCCCGTTGGCGCCCGGAGGAACAAAGCGTGGCACCGTGGCGTGATTGCCGCCCCTCAAATCTTTTACGCGACGGGAAATCGATTTCTGCAATCGGTTTCTAATC
>JBARHV010000054.1:0-1667 GCA_049799415.1 Silvibacterium sp. | reverse complement strand
GTATTCAAGAGACCAGAGGATCATTTGGGAAGGACGGGTATCGTTTTCGCAGGATTTGGAGACCACGATATATTTCCGTCAATGATCGAATATTCTTCGTCCGGAATGGTGGCTGGAAAACATGTGTCTTCTGAAGTGTCAAAAGCATCAATCGATCACGAGTTGCCAGCTTGGTTATCTGCGTTTGCACAAACGGCGATGAGCGACACGTTTTCGCTGGGGCTGAGCGGCAGGGGAATCGGGTGAAGGGATCATGAGGCGATGAGGTTGGCGAGGAACTCGTCGTCCCATGCGGCGACCTTGCGCCGCAGTCGAATGGAGTCCTTGCTGGTGTCTCTGCGGATGAGGTTGAGGGCGATGTGCTTGAGGGTGGTGAAGTTGGCCGGAGCGTTGTCGGTTCGCAGGCGGCATTCGTCGTCCCGGAAGACCATGTCCATAACCCAGTGCAGGCTGTTCTCCACGGCCCAGTGAGCGCGGACGAAGGCGGCGATGTGGCCGGCCGGGAGGGTCAGCGAGGTGATGTAGAAGCGGGTTTCGCGCTCGAGCTTATCGCCGCACCGGCGGGTGCTCTCGACCATGACGAGGCTGTTCAAGCCGGGCCATCGGTGACGCTCTTGCAGCCAGCCGATGTCGTGGATGACGGTGACGGCGCGGGTCTCGATGCGGCCGTGATCGCCATCGACGGTTTCCTGCCGGCTGATAGTGGCGTCCTTGAAATCCCTGGCCTTCTGCTCGGTCGCGAAGAGCTCGACGTCCTCGCGCAGCGAGCCTTGGTTGCCCTTGAGGGCGAGGATGTAGTCGGCCTTCTTGTCCACGATCTTCTGGGCGATGGCGCGCTGGCAGCCCATGGCGTCGATGGTCACGATAGCGCCTTCGATGGCGAGCATGTCCAAGAGCTTGGGGATGGCGACGATCTCGTTGGCCTTGTCGGCCACCTTGACCTGGCCCAGCACCAGACGCTGGCGCGCGGCGAAGGCCGAGACCATGTGAATGGCCTCCTTGGCGCCCTTCGAGCGGCGAGACGTCTTGCCGTCGATCGCCACCACCCCCTCGGGGACCCCGATCAGGGACGCCACCCAGGCCACGAAACAGCGTTGGAACTGTTCGGCGTCCAAGGTGGCGAGGATGTCGCCAAGGTGGTCATGCGCCGGCGTCCCCTCGGCAAACGGCCGAAACCGGCGCAGCAGCCCGAGCTTCTTCTGGCCGAAGCGGGCAATGTCGGTGATGGTTTCCGCCCCGGCCAGCACCGCCAGCAGGCACAAGAGCAGCACCTCGTCCAACGGGTACATCACCTTGCCGGCCTGGCGCGCGTCCCGAAGATCCTCAAAATAGCTCAGAAATACAACCGCTTCCCCCAGCGCCGGACAACTTGCCGCTTCGCTCGCCACCGCCGTCCTCCACTTCCCAACCCGTGGATCACGACAGATTCACCACATCACCCCGTTGTCACGCACTTCTTCACCCGATTGCCCTGCGTCTGAGCCTTGTTTGATGTTAGCCCACCAAAGGCGATTAACGAACGTCAGGCTCGTCGCGAATTGAAGCGCTTTGCCCTCTGCAACATACCCCCATGCAGACGAGTAAAGTTCGGGTCGTAGCGCGGTTCCAATGGCATCGAGAACGAAGGTCGCCAGAAGCGCCGGAAGTGCGACGGAGTAGATGCGAGC
>JBARHV010000053.1:0-3162 GCA_049799415.1 Silvibacterium sp. | reverse complement strand
ATCATCTACGGGGTCGGGAACGGCACCTTCTCCCGGATCGGCCAGGCGGCAATCGGCAACCTGACGGTGGTCAAGTGACGGGCGTCCTGCTCATCGGAGCGATCGGAGTCAGAGCCCTGGTGCTCTCTGGGACCCCGGCCGCGCCTCTGGTGGTCGCGGTGCTGGTCGCGGCGATCGCCTACCAGCTCCTCCACAATGTCAACCTCCCAGGAGGGACTACCTCATGAACGGCGGAACGATGGCAGCTATCATCGGCGTGGTCTCCCTGGTGGTGATCGCCTCGATTGCCTACCAGGTGCTCGTGGACAAGAACTCGGTCCCCCTGGCCGATGAGGCCGGGACAGTGACCGACAATGTCGTGACTCAGCTCTTCAAATAGAGGCGGGCACTCATGGGAACCGCGATCGGCCTGGGGCTGAACTACCGACCGTCTGCGCTCTCGGTCGGCAAGCCGGTAGTTCTGCCTGCGAACTTTGGGGGCGAAGGCTCCCTGGTCCGCTGGCAGTTCGCCCAGTACGCCCTATTCCGGGTCGCTTTCAACCCGCACAATCCCATGAGCAACGCCCTGGAGGCACCTAGCCCGCCGTACCATACCCGCGTCAACGTGGTCCCGGTCCAGATCCGGGTCCCGGTTCAGACCAGCCCATCGCTTCAGTTCACCCCGGCCGGGACCGCGAGCAGCACCGCCGGCGCCTCTCCGCTGGGGCTGGCCCAGCTCTATACGGGCCTGCCGTGAGCAGTATCATCCTGTGAGCGTCTCTGAATACATCCACGAGCACCCCAAGATCGTCTTCGGCGCGGTCGCGGCGGTCGGGGCAGGGGTCATCCTCTACTACGTCATGGGCAAGGTATCGGGCAGCTCCACGGCGGCCGCGGCAGCCGCCCAGCCGGCGGCCGCGGCCACCCAGCCGACTCAGACCTATACCCTCAGTGGCGACACCAGCGGAGGAGGTGGGTGGACTGGCTCTCAGCCGAACCAGCCGGCCGCCACGGGCGACGGAGGAGCCACCACCGCTCTCCAGGCGCAGTACCTCCCCAATGGGCAACTATTCGCCCCCGGCGCCGGAACCGCCGGCGAGGTCATCGCTGGGTCCGGGTACTCGCCTCCCCCGCCGAACACTGGACAGATCGTGGACTCCTCCAGTGCCGCATACGCCTGGCTCAGTCCCGCCCAGTTCCAAGCGGTCGGAATTGCCAACGCCTTCTACCAGCCGAGCCCCGGAGTCTTCGATAGCGCCGTGGGGGCGAACCTGGCACCGGGGACGGCCCTCTTCCAGACGGTCCCACTGAGCACCACCCCGCCCAGCACCACCGACTAATGGTGCTCACCAGCGGGGGCGCTGGAACCTCGATAGCGCCGGCGGCCTCGGCGGCCGCCACCCCGGCCCTCATGACCGAGGCCCAGTGGGCGGAACTGCTCCTGACGGACGCGGGCGACCCCACCACCACCAATAACGTGGATAACGTCATGAAGTGGATGACCCGTGAGGAGCCCACCACCGACTGGGCCGACCGCGACAATCCGCTCAACGCCTCCCTGGACACCACCTCGGCGGACGGCCTGGGCACCTACCCGAGCCTCCAGGTGGGCGCCCAGGAGACCGCCGACATGATCGAGCAGAGCAATATGAGCGGAATTCAGGCCGCTCTCCAGGCCAACGCGCCCGTCGACACCTTCTCGGCGGCCGTGGTGGCCTCTCCCTGGGCCTCGAGCCACTACGGGGGGAACCCGGACGCGATCGCGAAGGTGGGCACCCCCAGCGGCACCACCCTGGCTAGCGGAGTTCCCGGAGCGGCAGCCGGCTCGGGCCAGACCGGCGGCGCCGCGCCCGGCGGCAGTTGGGAACTCCAGCTTCAGAACGTACTCAACCCATCGGGCGGCGTGTCGATCACGAACCTGACCGGCGGCCTGGAGATGATCGGCGCCCGGCTGGGTCTCACAGTGATCGGGCTGCTCATGATCCTCGCCGGACTCGGTATCATCGGGGTCGAGGCGTTCAAGTCAGCGCCGGCGCCGGTGAAGGCGGTCATGGCGACCGCCGCGAAGGCAGGAGCGGCACTCGCATGAAACAGAAGGGCCAGGGGCTCGACTCAGCGGTACAGACCGAGCCGGATCTCCACGCCCGGATCGGTGACATCCACCAGCTACGCGAGCCCCAGCGGGTGGAGGTGGTCGGCCAGGTTCGGGAGATCGCCGTCCCCTGGGCGATCGGGTCGTGGATCGTCGCGGCCGGGCAGGAGCAGGAGTTGACCAGAGGGAACGATCTGGCCCAGGACCTCATGGTCCAACTGGGTGACGCCGAGACGTCGGTCGCCGTCGAGGTCTACTTCGGCAAGGGCACCGACTGGGGATCGGGCTTCCCGCTGCCCGCGGCCGGCCTCTACCTCAAGAACTACATCGGCCCACTCTATGCTCGGGTATCGCCCACTGCCGCGAACTCGGGAGACATCCGGATGCTCCAGACCAGGGCCGTCGCCCGGCCTCTCCAGACGAGGCCGATCGTCCAGCAGCTATAGCGTGACCCTTGCCACCCTGACGGCCGGCGTCCCCCTCCAGGTCCCCAACTCCCAGACCCTCAACACCCTGATCGCGAACCTCTCCGAAACCGACTCGGTGCAGATCGCCCAGGACCAGGACTTCAACCCTGGAAGCACCTTTACCCTGGGGCCGAACGGCTACTACACAGCCGCCGCCGGGAACCCCATCTGGGTTCAGTGCGCCGAGGACAATCTGCTCTGGACCGAGCAGAGCAACTCGTCCTTCTACGCACCGGGCACCGTCCAGGCGGTCCAGCCCCAGCGCCCGCTGGGGAGCGTGGTGATCCCCGCCGGCGAAACCACGGCGTCCTTCGACGCGAACCCCGACGGGATCGCCACCGCGCTCCTCCTCGTCTGCCGGCCGCTGGGTCAGAACTACATCGTGATCGCCAACGGCTCGGTCACCGGCCTGAACTACCTCGAGACCACAATCGGCGTCACTGGGGGCGCGGCCATCGCCTTCGCCGTTCCCGGCTCTGACGATGACCCCATCGAGATCGCCGTTCATTGCCTCGGCGGGCCGGTCGGGTCCGCCACCGACGCGGTGGACGTGTACGAGCTGACCGGGGCCGGCTACCAGCAGGTGGGCAACACCGAGTTCAATCCGCTATTCGTCCAGGTCAC
>JBARHV010000052.1:0-2789 GCA_049799415.1 Silvibacterium sp. | reverse complement strand
CGCCTGGCCCTTCCAGGGACAACTCGAGGTCGTCGAGCTGGGGCGCAGGTATTCGCGTTTGACCGAGCTTTCCGGAAAGTAGACATTGTCCTCAACAACTTGAGTCTTATCGCTTTCCGCGATCGTTACGCCATTCCAAACTGCCTTCGCCATGGTTCCTGGTCCTCTTCTCAATCAAAATCCGACTCTTCACAATAACAGATGCAACACCGCACTCTAAATGTTCATCCCCGCCCGAAATTGTCCTTCAAAGCTCCTGTAATATCGGCCAACGCTCCGGGCTCGAAAAATCTGTCAACCCCCTCGCTTTCGTATCCGACACAAACCAAACAATTTACATCCCTGGAAACCATGCATTTGAATATGCCCCATCTCGATATAATAAAAAGAGGGGGTAAAGTAAAATCACGATAGCCATACCCAAGGCCACAGTTCTCAAGTGTTGATTTCCTTAAGAAATCAACACGCTTTACACAGCCTTTCAGGGCACGGGAGTCGTGATTTTGCTCTAAATACAATTTCCATCAAAATCATCACGCCACTGCCAAGTCATCTGGAAACGCGGCATGATCGCTATAAAGCCCATCGCTGTCCAGCAAAAAAAGACCCATGGAATCTATGATTTAACTGGATTTATCTTGAAAACCTTTTAGAATCAATGATCAGGCAAAACAACAGACCCGAGAGTTCGTGGAAAACCATTTAAAATCAATGACCGGACAGAATTTCCAGATTAAATTTTCCAAGCCTGCTAAGAGAAAAAAGCAAAATTAGCTCCGAGCCCAGGCTAGAACCGGACGCGCCGCCAGCAACAGGCACAGAACCACCGTAATCTCCATCGGACTCCGGTCGCCCTGCTTCACGCCCCACCAGTAATGGACGATTCCGGCAATCGCCGCCAGATACGTCAGCCAGTGCAGCCGAGTCCAGTTCTTCCCGCCCAGTTTCCGAATCGACCATGCCGTCGAGGTCAACGCCAACGGAACCATCAGCACCCACGCCGCCAGCCCGGCAGTTATAAACTTCCGCTGGCTGATGTCGTCAATCATTGCCGACAGGCTGAACCCGGCATATAGCCAGACATAGGTCATCAGGTGCAGGCAGCCATAAAAGAAGGCGTACAGCCCAAGCATCCGGCGAAACCGGACAATCCAGGCCAGCTTCGGAATCAGCCGCCGCACCGGCGTAATGGCCAGCGTAATCACCAGCAACCGCAGCGTGCCGTGCCCGGTAAAAAAGGTCACGGTATGGGTCGGGTCAGGCCCCAGATTGTTTTGGAAAAGATGCACCAGCAGCCATGCAATCGGAGCAAGGCAGGCAATATGAACCAGAACTTTCAGGAGGACAACAACACGCTTCGGCATTTTATTTTGAATTACTTGTATGATAATCGCTCAACCGAGCGGAGCAGCAGACAACTGGCAACTGACAACTGGCAACTGACGACTGGCTGATCCCTGATCCCTATGGCTACTGGCTCAATAGTTCTTTTTCAGATCCATGCCCGTATAAAGGCTCGCCACCTGGTCCGCGTAGCCGTTGAACATCAGCGTAGGCTGGCGCTGCTTCCAGATCGGCGCGCCAATCACGCGCTCCGACTTCTGGCTCCAGCGGGGATGGTCCACATTGGGGTTCACATTCGAATAAAAGCCATATTCGTTGTAGGCCATATCGTTCCAGGTCGTATGCGGCTGCTTCTCTACAAATCGCACCTTCACAATCGACTTGGCCGATTTGAAGCCGTACTTCCACGGCACCACAACGCGCACCGGAGCGCCGTCCTGATTGGGCAGTGTCTCGCCATACAGGCCAAAGGTCAGCAGGGTCAGCGGATGCATCGCCTCATCCATCCGCAACCCTTCTGAGTAAGGCCAATCCAGCTGAACATTGCGAATTCCAGGCTCTTCGTCGGCATTCTCCAGAGAGAGGAACTGGACATATTTTGCGGAAGGAAGTGGATCGCATTGTTTGATGAACTCCGAGAGCGAATACCCCACCCATGGAATCACCATGCTCCATGCCTCGACGCACCGGAAGCGATAAATCCGGTCTTCGAGCGGACGCAGTTTCATCAGTGAGTCGATGTCGAAGGTCTTCTTCGCCTTCACCAGCCCTTCAACCGCAACGCTCCACGGGCGCGTTCGCAGGCTGCCCGCATTTTTTGCCGGATCATCCTTGTTCGTCCCGAACTCGTAAAAATTGTTGTAATGCGTAATGTCATTGTAGGAAGTCAGCGTAAGCCCCTTGGCCGACAGTGGGCTGGGAACAGTCGCGAGCTTCGTGTCCGCGCGCACGCTGCTCGGGCGCAGAACTCCGGCAAAGCGGTCTGCAGCCAGGGCCGCGGCGCCCACCGCGCCCGCTGCCATAAAGGTGCGGCGATTCATATAGGTGGAGCGCGGAGTAATCTCAGAAGAAGGGATCGAGTTGGAATCGGACTTGCGAATGAGCATGGTCACGCTGCTTTCCTGGATATTCGACTCGTCTGCGGGCTCTCTGGTTACAGTACGCGCAAACAAACTGCGGCGGATGCTTTCTGGGAAATCAAAGCGGCGCACAGAAAACCAATGCGCTCAATGTGTCTTCCAAGTCATTGGTATAAAAGCATAAGGAGAACAGAAAGCAATGGCAACAGGCGCAGCAGAGCACAAAATCTCGGCAATCGACAACGACCGCATGTTTCAGGCGGCTGAAATTCTCCTCAAAGCGCGCCGCGAGGTCATGCCGGTCCACGATCTGCCAGTAAAGCTGCGCCCTCACACACTCGATGAAGCCTACGATCTGCAGAACAT
>JBARHV010000051.1:0-1600 GCA_049799415.1 Silvibacterium sp. | reverse complement strand
TGGGAGCGGGCGTACTCCATATCTTCTCGCCGGTGGCGAGCTTCAGTGCCGAGATACCCGGCTGCGCATCCACACCGGCGCTGACGTCGGAGACAGCGGCATAAGTGTTCTCGCGATCGGCGCTGTGCCCCCATTCCACACCGCCCTGTACACTACCGGCGCCGATTTTCGTGCTCCAAAGCACCCTTCCCTTTTGGTCCGGATCCAGGCCCCAAACGACACCCGATTTCTGGGCGGCAACGATGATCTGCTTACCGCCTGCAAGGGTGCGTAGAATCGGAGAAGTGCCGAAATCATAATCGGGACCCAAAACCTCGGGACAATTCGGCGATCTGTTGGGACAGGCAACGATGAAATTGTCGTGGGCGGTTACCTGGCTGACCCATACCAAGCTTCCGTTGTCGATCCTGAATGCTAGTATTGCGTCACTGGTATTGAGTTCAACATCAGTGTAAGAATCTCCGGTGGCCACATAAACAAGCTTGCGTTTGGCGTCGATGGTCGGCGCCGACCAGACCCCCGCGCCCGCAGGACCGTACATTTGCCCGCCGTTTTTGTTCTTCTTAAAGGCCTTGGGGGGGTCGAGCACGGTGTATGATTTCCAAAGCTGACGCCCGGTCTCGGCATCGAGCGAAGCCAGACTCCCACGGAACGTGCAGCATTTATACCCGGGCGCGATCCCCGATGCTTCTTCAAAGGACGCCATGGGAACTAACAACCGGCCCTCATAGAAAATCGGTGAGCCAGTGATGCGCGCGTAAGGATGCTTGTCTAGATTTACCTTCCAGATCAGAGCGCCACTACTGGCATCTACTGCATACGCCGTTCCGCGCAGATCGCCGAAATATGCGATGTAGCGACTGCCCGTCTTCGGCCGGGCGATAGTGATGGCGGTACGAACCGCGCCGTCCGCCTTGAAACTCCAATATGTGCACCCCGTAGCTGCGTCCAGTGAAAACACCTTCCCGCCGGCGCTGCCCACGAATACGCGCCCGCCCACAACGGAAGGTTGAGCGAACGCCCGGCTATCTCCGGGGAAGCCGAAGGCCCATTTCACCTTGAGCCTGGGAACATCGGCGGCGCTCAACCCGGGCTTGGCTTGATAACGGGAATTGTCAGATTCGACACTCCATCCATTCCAATCGCCCGGCGCGAACGAGAGTTTTTTCGCCGGTGCGTCGCACTTTCCCATGGAAACGTCGGAAGCCGCGGAAAACTCCTTGCCGGTGATAAATCGCGCGATGGCGCGCCCCTCGTCCAGGGTCAACCCGGACGCCTGGGCGATCATGGCGCCGTCGAACATCGCACCCACGATTGCTTCGGGCTTGCGCGCAGCGATTTGCTCCCGTTTCGGCGCCCGTTCTTCCGCGCTGTTGTTGTCGTGACACGCAGCGCAGCGTGCTTGGTAGAGCGCGGCGCCGTCAGGGTCGGCGGCCCAGAGCGAGCCAAGAAGAAAGGCATATGCGGCCAAGACGAATCTCATATCGCCTTCGCGTTACTTCCCGTCCACCGAAAACGCGAGCAGGACGTTGCCGTCCGCTTGGCCGACGAAGCCGTAGCCGGAATTCGTGAAGACAATGCCGTTCGCGATCGCGGGGCC
>JBARHV010000050.1:0-3269 GCA_049799415.1 Silvibacterium sp. | reverse complement strand
CGCAGGAACCGGCAAGTTGCGATTGATGACTTTACTTCGGCGGCACATTGGTTGCATGACGAGGGCCTCAGCTCGCCGCAAAGCCTTGCCATATTCGGTGGGTCAAACTCCGGCCTGCTCGTTGCGGCTGCTTTGACGCAGCATCCCGAGCGGTACTGTGCTGCACTCTGTATTGCGCCCCTCGCGGATATGCTGCGCTATGAGAGGTTTGATCATGCCAGCAAATGGCGGAGCGAGTATGGAGCGATCGAGGACCCCGAGGACTTTCGAGCATTGTATGGGTATTCTCCTTATCACCATGTGAACAATAGCGCTTGCTATCCTTCCGCTCTGTTCGTGACCGGCGGTAGGGATGAACGGTGCAACCCCGCGCACGCCATGAAGATGGTGGCTCTGCTGCAAGATCTCCCGGCACAAGCAAACCCCGTTCTCCTTGATTACGACAAGGAGCGCGGCCACTCCGCAACCATGCCGCTATCGGTGCGCATTGAGGCGCTGACGCGGCGCATTGCGTTTCTATGCAGGGAGATCTGCTTGCCATTCACTCAACTGGAGGTCCTATGATCTGGTTGATCTGTAAGAGCTTGAGCATACTTGTGTATCTCGACTTCATCATCTATTTCCGCGGCTTCAAAGTGTTGCACCGGCGGGTGAGAGAACAACCTCTTCTATGCCCTAGACCGGCCCAGACGAGCGCCAATGTTTGCCATGCCGTAGACCTTGCGTGCGTGATCTATTTCAAGCAGGTGTTGTGCCTGCAGCGTTCCGCCGCGACCACCATTTTGCTGCGCCGACAAGGTTGCCGCGCGCAGATGGTGATCGGTGTACAGCTTTTACCTCCCAAATCGCATGCGTGGGTGGAGGTCGGCGGCATGGTCATAAATGACAAGCCGTATATCGCGGACGTATATCGCGAACTTGAACGGTGTTGACCTGGGGCGATCATGAGCATCATCTTTGGAATTTGCAGCGAAGACCAAGCTGGAGCCTCCCAGCAGCATTTAGAGGCGCTGGCGCGCGCCACGAGACGTTATGCCTGTGACGGTCTATTCACTAGAGTCTCTCGCGGCGTCGGGATGGGAATTCAGCCGTACCACACCCATGAGCGCAGCCTCCTTGAATTACAACCGATCGTCGATGAGCGAGGCAATCTCCTAACGCTGGACGGGCGGCTGGACAACTATAAAGATCTATGCGAACAGCTTGATCTGGATGGGCGCAAGCTGCCGGATTCGGCCATTGCCCTCTCCGCATTTCGCTTTTGGGGCGACGACTGCTTTTCGCGTTTCGTAGGAGATTGGGCCTTAGCACTTTGGTCGCGTGAGAATAGATCGCTTTATTTGGCACGCGACCACGCTGGCGTGAGGACCCTATACTTTGAGCAAAAGCATCAACGTATCCGCTGGTCGACGTACTTGGAGACTTTCTTCGCTGAAGACCCGCGCCAGGAACTGGATATCGATTTCGCAGCGTGCTATTTAACGGGGACGCCGAGTTGCGACCTGACACCGTTTCAAGGCATTCGCTCCGTACCGGCGGCGCACTATATTCGCTTCGGTGAAACGGGGGCCTTTCGCAAAAGCTATTGGGAGCCCCTGGCAACGGAGGAGGTCCGGTACAACAAGGAATCAGAATATGATGCTCATTTCCTGTCGCTCTTCCGGCAGTCAGTCGAACGCAGAACCGGGAAAGGCGCCCCGATTATCGCGCACCTGAGCGGAGGGATGGACTCCACCGCGATCGTCTGCGTTGCCGACCAAGTGATGGGTGGCCGATCAAGCATTGCTGGACGCTGCCTGCAAACGCTCTCCTACTATGACGACTCTGAACCCAACTGGAATGAGAGGCCGTTCTTTTCTGTCGTCGAGCAACGGCGCGGCGCTACCGGAATTCATATTCAAACCTCATTTCGAGATCGAACCTTCAGGCCAGCTTCTGCTGAGCACCTCTACCTTTTTCCTGGATCGGACAGCGGCACGATCGCGCAAGAGGAAGCTGTGAATCAAGGCATGGGCGCTTGCGATTGTCGAGTGATTCTTTCGGGGATGGGAGGCGATGAGTTACTGGGCGGATTCCCAACACCTCATCCGGAACTGGCCGATCTGATCATCTCTGGGAATTTGAGCAGGTTCGTGACTCAGTCCTTTGCCTGGAGTGCTTTACATAGAAGACCGCTCACGCATACCATGGCTGGCGCCACGGCATTTCTTCGAGATAGCTATCTCTCGTCTAAGGCCACGCATGGCCCGAAGCCACCCTGGCTTACTCTGCCCAGCACTGCGAGGTTTAGACCCGCAAGATCTTGGCCGAGCCTTCGAGAGTTAGCGAAAGCACGTCCGAGCGCGCTGCATGCCGCAAAGGCCTGGTGGCACTTGTTGGAGACTCTGCCAAGCCTGAGGCCGGAGTTCATGGTCCGGCGTGAGTATCGGTATCCATATCTCGATCGCGATCTTGTCGATTTTCTACTTCGTATCCCGCAAGACCAGTTGGTTCGACCCGGCCGCAGGAGATACATGATGAGGCGGGCACTCAAGGGCGTGGTGCCGGAGGAAATTCTCGAACGGAGGCGCAAAGCATATCTGGAACGAGGTCCAGTTCTTGCATTGCTGAATGCACATGATGAAATCAGGGGCCTCTTCTCAAACTCCGCGTTATCCGAGCTTGGCTTATTGAACCCTGAGAAATTACTACGGTGTCTTGAACCTGCATGCGTTGGACGGCTTCCTCACAGTTCCTTCCTTTTGATGAGAGCCGTTGGCTACGAACTATGGTTGCAGTCGAACACTTCCAGGATATCTTCCATCCCCAAGAAAGCTGATATGGGCGGCAGCAATGCGCACCTCCGTGCGTGGATGGCATAAGTTCCGAGGTGTGCAGCAGATGAACCAACTGCTGTGCAGCAAGGAAAATCGCATCACGAAGGAGAATCCAAATGGTATACGCTAAACCGCAAATCATGGCTGTCTCAGATACGTTCGAGGCAATCAAGAGTCTCGACATACCCAAGGGAGCGTCACAGATACAGGACCACACCGCTCTTGTCTACGCGAGCCAACCCGCTTACGAGGCAGATGAGTAGTCGTTCATGTTCGACAAAAGAACCTTGGTACGACGTCCGGCTGGAGACTGATCGTTCGGCCTCTAGCCGGCGCCAATCGATGATCGGTCGATCATGAGCTGGAATTACTGTGAAGTTGGCGAGGCGGCTTTCACATTTTCATTCTGCTGAAGCTGTTGCAACTGGCGCCAGCGAAGATCTTGAGACGGAT
>JBARHV010000049.1:0-2300 GCA_049799415.1 Silvibacterium sp. | reverse complement strand
GGATTGCATTTGAGCCAGCTGACCGGACACAGCACCATTGATGGCCAGTTGAGCGTGTCCGGTGAGGCCAAAAAGCCAGATACCATTCTGATGCAAGCTGATCTGTCACAAATTACGTTCGATTATGAGTATGTAAAACTTCACAACGAAGGTCCTGTTCACCTGAGCTATGGGCACGATGAGGTTCGCGTCGAACCGGCCACACTGAGCGGCCCGGACACAAACTTCAAGATTTCTGGCAGTGCTGCCTTTTCCGGCAGCCGCGACCTGAATCTGATGGTGGCTGGATCGATTAACTTGAGGCTGGTAGGCGGCCTGTTCCCAGGCCTGGATGCTCGCGGAGTGGCGCAGTTGAACACCACCATTGCCGGCACATTTTCCAATCCGCAGGTGATCGGGCAGGCCAAAATCGTCAATACTTCCGCGCACTATGCGGATTTCCCCGCGGGGCTGAGCAATTTGAACGGTGACGTCGTATTCGACCGCAGCCGCATGCTTCTGAACAATTTCACGGCGGAAGCAGGTGGCGGAACGCTTAAGATTTCCGGGAGCATGGGATACGGCGAGAAGCCGTTGGCCTACGAGTTAAACGCAACGGCCAGTCGCGTCCGCGTGCGCTATCCGGAGGGAATGAGCTGGCTGCTCGATGGGAGTGTGCGATTCAGTGGTACGAGCCAGGGAGCTGTTTTATCCGGCGATGCGACCGTACAGCGCGTTGTGTTTGCACCAAACGTCGATTTCTCGTCGATGCTGGTTTCATCGCACACCACCCTTACCGGCCCGGCAACTTCGTCGGCATACCTTCGCAATTTGCAGTTTGACATCTCGGCGAGGGCCGTACCCGGTATGCGCATAGAATGGGGTGCCGCGCACTTCACTGCAGACGGCAATGTACGAGTACGGGGGACGTGGGAGCATCCGATTGTTCTGGGCAGTGTCCATCTGCTCTCTGGAGATATGGCCCTCCATGGGAACACCTATCATTTGAACCGCGGCGACATCAATTTCACCAGTCCTTTCCGCTTCGATCCCGTATTGAATATCGAAGTGGCGACGACTATCAACCCTTACGAAATCACACTGGACTTCACGGGGCCCGCCAGCCGCATGCAGCTTTCCTATCGTTCGGACCCTCCGCTGCCATCACCGGACATCGTCAATTTACTGGCGCTCGGAACGCAGGGGGAGCAGTCTGCGCTGATGACCTCCTCGTCTTCGCAGGCGCAAAACTTCGGAGCCACGGCGCTCCTATCAGAGGCGGTTACCAGCCAGATTGGCGCGCCCATTGAGAAACTTTTTGGCGTTACAAATTTCCGCATTGACCCATTCCTCGCGAGCAGCTTGGCGCAGAGCGGCGTGACCCAGACCACCGAGGCGCGCGTCACCATTCAGAAACAGGTCACGCGGGATTTGAGCGTCACCTACAGCACCAACGCCGCTTCCAACCAGCAGCAGGTCATCGAAGTCGATTACGCTATCCGCCGCGACATCACCATCGTCGCCCTGCGCGACATCAACGGGATTTACGGCATCAACATCAAATTTACAAGCCATTTCCGGTAATAGGAAGCACCCCTCGCCAATACCAAAAATCTGCTGCGCGATGTTTTGGGCCCACGAATGCCCGCGCGATGCCCTACTGAGGCAAGACCAGAAGGCTATCCGCTGGCAGAGCTGCGAGCCACGGTTGTGGCTGATCCTTGAAGAGCGTCCACTGTTCCTTGGTTACTTCCGCCTGCAGATGGTAATGGCCGCTCGTGTCCGGAGGGTTGTGCAGGCGAAGGTAAAGCGTGGCATGAAACGGAGTCTCGCTGGTCCGCACTAGCCAGCACGGAAATGTATTTGTCGCGGTTGACTCGCTCTTTTCAAACGTAAAGCCGACGTGATGAGCGCGAATGCCTACGTAGGCTGCGCTTGTTGAGCGCGCTCCTGTGCCATGCAGAACGCAGTTCCAATCCAGCGCCTCAACCGAATCACCATTGATCGCGCGTGCGCGGGAAAAATTCTTCAGTCCGGTTAGCAGCGCAACTTCCAAAGTAGGTGGATCGCGAAAGACCTCTTCTCGCGAGCCGCTCGCCACCACTTTGCCCTTAGACAGCACTACGAGTCTTGCGGCGACACGGTAAGCTTCTTCAATATTGTGCGTAACGTACAGCGCCGGCCGCTGGAACTGCCCAAGCGTGCTGATCAGTTGCTGTTCGATTTTGCTGCGAAGGTAGGTATCCAGCGCCGACAGCGGCTCGTCCAGCAGCAGCGCCTGCGGTTCAATCGCCAGCGCGCGCGCTAGCGCGACGCGCTGC
>JBARHV010000048.1:0-1508 GCA_049799415.1 Silvibacterium sp. | reverse complement strand
CTTAAGGTTGGCCAGCCCTTCGTGACTTCCCACAATGAGACAAGGGGACGGCATCTCGTTGGTGTCCGGGCTCCCCGCAATAAAGTGAGCTCGAATAAGAGAAAGCACTTCTTCGTCATTCGTAAGCTGTTGCTGTCCGAAACCGCCGGGACCAGGAGAACATCGGGCGCAGGCGCCTCAGCGATACTCATTTCAGGCGTCAGAACTAGCTCCTGAATATCCCGGACCGGGGATCAAGTTTTCGCTATCACATGAATGGTTGAGTTTCGGATTTGCGACAGCACTTCGAATGAGCCGGTCATGTCGATCTGGTCCATCCTTGGAAATGTCAGACAACCGATAGTCAGGTGCTTCGTTTGGCATGAAGCGCATCGATCAGAATTCGGCTGATCGGGAGGCGGTCCCAAAAATCTGCCGTCACGGCTTCACCGAAGTCGGCGGACGAAGTGGAAGGCGGGTTTGGATCTGCGACTTCCGTACGTGTTTCTGACTACTCGCCAGCGGCTGGCCCGCTCCACCGGAACGATTCTTGCGCGCAGAGCGAGGCCAAGAACTACAGTACACTGTGATGTGATTGCGGCTTGGTCGCACGCAGGCTGAGGCGAAGAGCCGAAGTGACTGAACTGAAGGAGACGGCATGAAGAAAGTGATTTATACAGCCTTGTTGATGGCCACTGCGGGCATTCTATCGGCCGCGGGCCCGGACGGCTTCATAGGCACATGGAAGAACGATCCAGGGACTCCGACCATGACCCGTGATCTAGCACTCGATGGCAAAGTGATCGTGATGACCGAGCATTTACCTGGCCGTAACGGCGGGCCTGAAACGGTCATGATTCGGAAGTATCCCACCGACGGCAGTACCGCGACGATGGACAAAGGTTTTTGGGCTGGCGCCACGGCGACCGGAAAGATGGAGGGGAACGTCCTCACGGTCGACACCACTCAAGCGAATGGCACGATATGGCACGATGTCTGGACCTTGTCGGAGGACGGCAGTCGCTACACCGACGAGATGTCGAGCACCCCGCCCCTCGGAGGGGCGCAAGGCGGCCAGGGCGGACGAGGTGGCCGTGGCCGCGGGCCCAACAAGTTCAGCTACACCAAGGAGTAGCGAATCTTCGGCACAGAGCGAGAATCCGAAACGGATTCGCATTTCACGCAGCTTTTCGGTAGAACCACGCGGCCTGGTTCCTCATGCGTATGGGAGGGCCCCCGGAACAAAAGTCGCGGATCAACGCTTGCTGGCAGCGTGTTTCACGGGAACCGAACTTTTCGGAACCCAATTAGCACGCCACCGCCAACGGCGCCTGAACTGGATGGCGACTCGATACGACTCTCAAGACTGCCAGCCTACAGGAAACACCGAGACACGTGAGCGTCCGGCTGTTTAAGCAGAAACGCCTAGACTAGAACGTTGGGACGGATAGATTGGAGGCGACGCCTACATATGCGGAGCCGAGCAAACATTCTCAAGCGCTTAGTGGTCCATTCAGGGACGGCTAATC
>JBARHV010000047.1:0-57533 GCA_049799415.1 Silvibacterium sp. | reverse complement strand
AGACCGGAGAACGCAGACTGCACTTGAAGGGCAGGGTTGGCGCATTTTAACCATCTGGGAATGCGAACTAAAGGACCTGGAGTTGGTTGCGAAACGACTCCAGAGTTTTCTAGGCGAATGACCAAAGGAGGATTTTGCGCGCGGCGCAGATGCCTGTCAGATAATCGAAGGTGCGGACCCGTCTCAGCCGAGGAGGGCCCGCAAGGTCATCAATTGATAAACATGTGACAACACAGAATTTAGCGGCTTCGATAAGCTAGCTGTAGGGTACAGGATGAAGAGAAAGCGACAACCGACCGAGGGACCCATTAGAGTTTTCGATTTCTTCTCGGGTTGTGGGGGTACGAGCGCTGGTCTGCGGGATGCCGGCATGGAAATCGTGTTCGCGCTCGACCTGGACGTTGATGCGGCTAGCACCTTCAGAGCAAATTTTCCCGAAGCCACGTTTTATGAGCGAGACGTCACGTCCCTAAGGGCAGATAGCATAAGCGCGCTTGTGGAAGCCGATCGCACGAGGCCCATTTTGTTCTGTGGTTGTGCCCCATGCCAACCTTTTTCACAGCAGAATGGCAACCGCAACAAAAAGGACACTAGAATCCCGTTGCTTGCGCATTTCGGTCGATTCATCAACTATCACAAACCGGACTTCATATTGGTGGAAAATGTCCCAGGCTTGCAGAAGATCTCCGGCGCAGACGGCCCTCTCCCTGCCTTTCTAAAACTACTCAAACAGCTGAAGTATTCCGTGACGACAGAAACAATCGACTGTTGCGACTATGGCGTGCCACAAAAGCGTAAGAGGTTTGTACTGCTCGCCAGTAAGTTGGGCGGTGTTACGTTACCTCCAAAATCGCACGGGCCAGGGACAAGTAATCCCACATATTCAACTGTGGGCAAGTGGATTTTAGGCTTGCCGGAAATATCTGCAGGAGAAAGTTGTTCTTCTGTGAAAAATCACCGGGCTGCTAGTCTTTCGTCAAAAAATTTGGCGCGCATCCTTTCGACTCCAGTTGGTGGAGGGCGCCAAGACTGGCCAGCAAAGCTTCGCCTCAAGTGCCATGAAGACCATGACGGGCACTCGGATGTTTACGGAAGACTTAGGCTCGATCAGCCAGCCAGTGCGCTGACCACGCGGTGTATCTCACTTTCCAACGGACGGTTTGGTCATCCCACCCAAGCGCGTGCCATCAGCGTCCGCGAGGCCGCGAAGCTTCAAACCTTCGACGACACCTTTGAGTTTTCAGGAAGTCTGAACTCTATGGCACGCCAGATTGGAAACGCGGTCCCCGTTCTGCTTGCACAGCGTTTGGGAGAAACCTTTGTCAACAAGGCGAAAGAGCGTGTGGCGGGGGCCGTAGATGGCAACATTTAAGGCGCGCGCCAGGGCGCTCGACATGCTCGGCAGGCAGCAGATAGCTGGTGTCCCAACTGCAATCAACGAACTCTTCAAGAACGCTCACGACGCTTACGCGGATAAGGTCGAAGTTGATTTCTATCGTTCTGACGAATTGTTCCTTCTTCGGGACGATGGTGTTGGAATGACTCGTGATGACTTTGAATCCCGCTGGCTCACGCTCGGCACCGAAAGCAAGGTGAAATCGTCAGTTACCGGCATGAGCATGCCGAAGACTGATCCTACAAAACCGCTGAGACCGATCCTTGGCGAAAAAGGAATCGGGCGCCTTGCGATCGCTGTTATCGGGCCTCAGGTTCTCGTTCTAACACGAGCCGCTGACCTTGGACTAGATAGTAATGGTGAGTTGACAGCCGCCTTTGTTCAATGGAGCCTGTTTCAATGCCCTGGTATCAATTTAGATCAAATCGATGTGCCGATCCGCACTTTTGCCGGTGGCACCTTACCCTCAGCGGAAGATGTCGCAAGCATGGTCGAGGATGTGCGTCTGAATCTCCAGGGGTTGCGGGGTCAAATAGATCAAGGCATCTTCAAGCGAATAATATCTGAACTGTCGCTCTTTCGCGTGGACCCCTGTGAACTCGACGCTCTTCTGGGTGCTCCTTCGCTATCGGGAAATGGAACTGGCACCAGCTTCTACGTAATGCCCGCAGACCCGTCTGTCACCGCAGTTATCGATGAGCGCAGCGATGGAGACAGTGCAACGGCTCTTAAGAAAATGCTGCTGGGCTTCACCAACACCATGACTCCTGGGCATCCCAAGCCGCAAATCACGGCGATGTTCCGTGATCACCGAACAGATGACAGCACGGAAGACCTAATTGATGAACAGACGTTCTTCACCCCGGAAGAGTTCAAGAATGCAGATCACCATCTCATCGGAAAGTTTGACGATTACGGACAATTCAAAGGGAGCATTAGCGTATACGGCGAAGACTATCCGGATCACGTTGTAGCCTGGGATGGAGCACGCGGAAAGCCAACAGACTGCGGCCCTTTCTCAATCAGCGTTGCTTATGTTCAAGGTGCTTCGAGCGAAAGCACCTTGCCGCCCAACGACTGGGCAATCATTAGTAGCAAACTAAAACAAATCGGCGGTCTTTATATCTACAAAGACAACATTCGCATCCTGCCATATGGAACGAATGACTATGACTTCTTGGATATCGAACGAAACCGAACGAAGAGCGCGGGCTACTATTATTTCTCATATCGCAGGATCTTTGGCGTAATTGAGATCAGTCAAGCAACCAACCCCGAATTGAATGAAAAGGCCGGACGAGAGGGCTTCAGAGAGAACCGTGCGTATCGACAGTTTCGGGCCATCCTAATGAACTTCTTTCAGCAGGTAGCCGCGGACTTTTTCCGAGAAGGAAGCGCTGGCGCTGAACGCTATTGGGAACGTAAGGCTGAGATCGACCGTGTTGAAAAAGCGCGGCGCAAACAAGAAAAGCAGCTTTCTGTGAAGCGAAAGACCTTTGGGGAGCAGCTCAAATCCTTTTTTGTCAGTGTCGAAAGCGGAGATCCTGACCGCTTGGTAGCGGAGCTTTTAGAGAGTTTACGTATAGCGGTCGATGCTGCCATAGCGATCAAAGACGTCGATGAAGCCAGCCGGTCCGTAATTCAGGCGGAATCAGATGCTACGCAATCGCTATTGTCGATTAGAAGACGATTTCGCGTGGTACGCCCTAATGGGGTCGGCCTTAGCAAACAGCTTCGGCGCGATTGGGACGCTTCCACAGCAGAGACGCTACGCCTAGAGAGCACAGTTTTTGCTCCTACTGAAGCTGAGGTGAACCGTGTCGTCGGGGAACTAGCGGCTTCTTCAAAGCTGAACATTAGCATGCGAGTGAGAATTGAGCGCGCCATTACAGAGAGAATCACCGATACGCTCAGTCGCGCAAACGTCGAGAGAAAAGAGACACGCGAGGCGCTCGATGAACTGAACAGAGGTGTCACTGAGACGACACGAGAGATTGTTCAGGAGGTGGAATCGGCGATCCAGCAGACTCGAAGCAATTTAGCCAGGCTAGACCTATCGCAACTCGAAGACCAAGAGATTGTTGAACAACGACATTCCTTAGAGTCAGAGCTAACCGAAGTGGCGGACCGAGGACTTCAGTCTCTAAGTGCAATGAAGGATGATCTGCGAGCAATGCACTGGTCTCGGGATGAGGATGGCCGGTTCGTAGGTATGAGCCTAATGAACGAAGCCCTGCAAGAAGACCTACTCGCGACTCGTGAACGCTCAGAAGCCGATCTTGAACTTACCCAGGTCGGTATGGCGCTGAGTGTCGTCAATCATGAATTTGAGAGCAGTATCAGAGCCGTGCGCGGTAGCCTTCGACGTTTGAAATCCTGGGCCGATGTTAATACCGACCTTGCGGGGCTGTACACGGATCTGCGGACATCGTTCGATCATATTGATGGCTATTTAAGTCTCTTTACTCCTCTTCAGAGAAGACTCTATCGCTCTGAAATAGACTTTTCAGGCGCCGATATCGCGAAGTTCCTAACGGATTTGTTCAGCCGTCGCCTGGAGAGGCACAACGTAGAACTTAGACCTTCTAGAGATTTCCTGAAGTACGTCGTTCACGGCTATCCATCCTCGTTCTATCCGGTGTTCGTCAATCTCGTGGACAACGCAATTTTTTGGATCAAAGATCGCCCTCTTCCGCGCATTATCTGGCTAGAAGCTAAGGGAAACGCGATGGTCGTTCGTGACAGCGGGGTGGGGATTTCCGATCGCGACCGAGAGGCCATCTTCGATTTGGGATTCACTCGAAAGCCTGGCGGGCGCGGGCTAGGGCTGCACATCGCCAGGGAAGTATTGTCCAAAGTGGGCTATGAGCTCCTTCTCGCGGCAAACTCGCCAAAGGGCGGCGCGGAATTTATTATCCAACCGGAGCCAACCGTAAAGGAGAGTGAGTGATGCCGGTTGAGACAGCGTTCTTGGAGAGTTCGAGATCCATTGTTAAGGCTTTTTTGAGCAGCGCTGTGCTTGTAGATGATCAAGCGTATTTTGTCCCTCACGTTGAAGACACTGCTCCAACAAAACTTATCGCGCCCGGCAAGCAGGGAGCAACGCGAATCATAGACCCCGCAGTTTCTCCGCAAGAGCCCGCGGATCCAGATGGCCAGTCTAACGTTGCTGTTACAGTCGATCTCAATGCTCCCGCCGGGGCTATCGGCATACCCGACAAATCAACGACTAACGAACAATCCTCCAAAAGGGACCACACTCTAGATGGGAAGACTGTTATCGACGTCTTCGCGCGCATCGGAATAGTCTGCGCCGTCGTGCGACCCACAAAGGAAGAGCTCGCGGGATTGAGCGATTTGGTGATGAACGTCGGTGCCAATGCCGACGTTGTAATCCTCGATTGGGTACTGCATGACTCGAAGTTCGGCGAAAGGACTCTTGAGCTGATCGAACGGATGGTCGCCTCTTCGGTTTCGGAAAGTGGGCGCGCACGGCTGATCGTTGTCTACACCGCAGAACCGAAGCTTGTGGATATAGAGAGAGGCATTCGTAAGCATCTGAAACTTGAAGAAGAAAATCCAACCGATAGTCTAACGATCACGGCAGAGGGGACCCGTATCTGTGTCTACGGTAAGGCTGGAGTTCGACCAGCTCCGATAGGCGAGGATCGTCTGAAGACCCCCTCGGAGCTAGCGGATGTTGTTGTTTCGGAGTTTACCGAGATGACAAAGGGGTTGCTATCGAATGTCGCGATGAAGAGTATCACCGCAATTCGAGCGAAGACCTTCCAGCTTCTTCGACGATTTGATTGCAATGTCGATGCGCCTTATGTGACACAAAGCGCGCTCATTTCTCCAGAACGTGCCGAAGAGCAGGTCGCCGCACTCATAGTCTCGGAGATCCAAGAGATTCTCGAGGATGAAAATGTTGGAGCTCTCGCAGATTACGACCATATTATCCAGTGGTTAGATGATCGGATAGCGAATGGTTTGACCTTACCAGCGTTTGGCGATCTGACGTCAGATCAGTACCGTGCAGGACTCATCCAACTCGTCAAAGACGGTGTCAGAAAATCAGCAGTCCAGAAATTGAAGACGGATCACGCTGTTTTCGCGAGTAAGATTCTCCCAGGAAGAGAAAAGCCGGCAATGTATGTCCGGGATGTTTTGACCGGGATACTAAGGTCGAATCCGCCACTCCCTCACGAAGCAGATGAGATTTTAACCATGCTCATGTCGCTTCGTCATCGCTATACAAATCCAGAACCGCAGCTTGTCTTAGGAACGATAGTTGCTCGAACAAGTGAGGATGGCCAGACATATCTGCTTTGCCTACAGCCGGTGTGCGATAGTGTTCGTCTCCCGGGGTCAAGGCCATTCGCCTTTCTTTCCTTGAAGCCTGCGGATAACCACAAATACTGTGAGCTGATCGTCCGCGATGGAGGTCAGCTAAAGTTTTTAGCTCTAAAGCCCAGCCCGTTCATGCTCGAGATGATTTCATTCAGTCCCAATCGGAACGAAAAAGTCATGGCAGATTTGCATGAGGGAGGGTTCGTCTTTAGCTCGACCGAAGGTCTGTCCTTCAGATGGATCGCTGATTTAAAGCCTGCTCATGCACAACGCATAGCGAACAATTTTGCCCATACATTTTCGCGAGTCGGGCTGGTAGAGTCAGAATGGAACCGGCTCGGTTCTAACCTTTGAGGATTGCTAACCGTCCGCCAAATGTGCAGCTAGTCGAAAAGGGAGGGTTAGGCTGTAGATTTGTGGGATTTTGCCAAAAGCTGGAAAATCTAGTGATCTGTCCGACACGTCATCGTTTCACCAGAGGATTGAGCTTCAGCGCCTCTATGCCGGAAAACGCAAGCGCTATGAAATCCTTCACTGACGCACGCATCTGATCCTTCCGTACAAAGAGGGCCGTCTCGATGCGAATCAATTCGTCAGTCAGAGGCTTGAAGAGTATGCCTGGCCGATGAAAGCGGGATGCCGATTGCGGCACCAGAGCAACTCCGGCGCCGTGGGCAGCGAAATCGAGGGCCTCTGTGATCGTGAGCGCTTCCTGAAAACGCCGTGAATCAAACTTCAGCGTCCGCAGATAGTTCACGACCTGATCGTAGAACAGGCAGTGGATACTTCGTGGTATCCAGACGAGGGTTTCGTTCGATAGCTCCCGCGCTGCCAATCTTGGATGCGTGGCGAGGCGGTGATGTTCCGGGATGCAAACGATGAATGGCTCATGTGCCACGCGCTCGATCCACAGGTCTTTATCAAGAATTGGCAGTACGCCAAAGGCCGCCTGAAGTTCGCCACTTCGCACGCGCCGGACGAGCTGCATTGTTGGAGCGCTCCTGAGAACGATGGAGGGCGCTTCGCTTCCAGGCAGCGTGATCTGTTCAAGCAATGGCAAAAGATCGCCGTGGATATAAGAGGAATGACCGACAGAGAAGGGTCGCCGATGCAGTGTGGCTTCATACCGGGCCAGGTCGAATGCCAACTTTGCCTGTTCCAAAGTTTTGCGGATTTGGGTGCCGTAGATTCGCCCAATGTTGCTAGGCTTCAGACCGCGCGGCGTTATCTCGAAGAGATCGATTCCCAGCCCATTGGCTAATGACTTCAGGCTCCTTGAGATCGTGGAGTGCGTCGTATGGAGACGATCGGCGGCTCGAACAAAGTTGCCCTCTTCCAGAACGGCCTCAAGGAAGAGAAGCTGCTGCAATGACGGACTGTACCACATATTCCCGTCCACCTTTTGCCGGGTGCGTCCCGATTCATTTACGCGCGGACAATTGGGTATTGCAGGTTTTGCTCGTGATAAATGTCGCGTAAATGAATCAGGCGTTTCAGGCGTAATGTCACGAGAGTATGCCGAAAGGGAGATGTCAGCTTGGAAAAGATTTCCGCAGAATTCCCTAAAATTCCACGGAATGGAATGATAAGTGAGAGACAATGCGTGCCTTCCTCCGGTTTCACCGAAGGAAATGTGATGAAACGAGTCTGGTAATCCATCGTAAGAAGCAGGTTGATGGAAGATTTAATAGTTGAGTCTGTATTGGACGGAACTCACCGTCTCTTTCTGCGATTCCGCCCTTGGCGCCGGACACCTACAAAATGTATTCCACGCGCCATGGAGAGCTGACACTGCGATGGCCTACCAGCAGGAGCAAAGCTTTGAGCGACGAGTCCCGCTCTTCATCGCTGGTCAGGTAACGACGCAAGGCGTCGTGTTTTAGAGAATAGCGCTGCATATCTTCGGCGATGCGCTGTAGAAGGAATGCTTCGCGTTCCAGAAGTTGCTTCATGACGTCGGTATCTTCCACGTGGGCAGTCAACAATCGAAGATGGAGCAAACAAATAGCAGAAAGTGAACCCAGGGACAGCAGTGGTTTTTCTGAGAGCTTGTGTATGACGGCGGCCAGTCCCTCGGATTCGGCCTTTGAGCGAACTCTACAGAGAGAACAGCTATTCGCTGTCGCCAGGAGATGAGCAATCCCGGACTGAATGGCGTCTGGCGTGAGTTTTTCAGAAGCTTTTTCCGCGAACCATGCTGCCAGATGATTGAGGAGCGCAGGATATGCGGAGCAAGTGCCTTGAGGAGAGGCGATGGATTCATATTGCCAGGTGTGCAGGCTGCAAAAGCCTCCTCGCTCTGCATGGTCATGCTGCACTGCTGGATTGACAGCCAATTCGTATTGATAGTGCCTCAAAAAGTCGAAGGATTGTCGCTGGATATGTTCACAAATTTCACAGGGCCGAAACTTCAATGAGGCGGTTTCTGCCGCCGCTGAAGATGCCTTTACTGGTGTGTACCGATGAGCATCGGGTTTCCCCTCTGAAAGATGAATTTTCTGAGTATTGACTTGTTGCAGTAAATGAGCCAATTCCGCTGACTGACCCATGTCGACTAGCAAGTCGGCGACCCGGTTGCACATCTGAAGCATGAATTCGCTGCTCTTTTCCGTGAGCAGAAATTGAATAAGCGCGTCTTCCAATTTCTGAAGGCCACTGGTTTCGAGAAGTTGCATATCCTGTTTCTGCTTGCCCTCAAGGCCGTCGCGTGCGGAAATAGAAAAAATTGGGGGTACGTCGTTTTCAAAAAGAGATTTAAGTTGATCTTGCACATACGATATGGTCTGCTCCCGCTCCTTTGCATCGACCGTATCTTGTTTGTTCAGCACTAGGAAAACCCGGCGCGCCGAATTGGATACTCCACGTAGAAAACGCACTTCATCCTCCGATAGAGGGCTTTCGTATCCCGTAACTAATAAGAACGCATCCGCATCCGGCAAGAAGCTTTCCGTGGTCCGCGTATTTTCCTGGATGGGAGAACCCAGGCCCGGAGTGTCCACAAAGAAAAACCCGCGTCGGAGAACGTCTGACGGAAGATGCACCTCCGCAACCTTGATCTTCTTGGTGTTCCCCGGATTGCCCGCCTGCGTGATGTAATCGGGCAATGTCCCCAAGGCGATCTGCGACCGCAGTCCGCGATCTTGATATTCGAGCACGACCTGCTCTTTGCTGCCATAGGTAACAGTAGTAATAACGGAGGTGAGCGGGACAATTCCAGTAGGCAGCCAACCATTGCCGAGAACCGCATTCATCAAAGAAGTCTTTCCGCGACTGAACCTGCCGACAACCACAAGGTTGAAACGGTCTTCGGCCAGGCGGGCCTGCAGGTCGCGGATGCGTCCATGTCGATCATGCTCTTCGTGGGGAAGCAGCGCCGCTGCTGATCGCAAAACTTCGGCAAGTTCGAACTTATACCGTTCATACCCACTTAGATCCACTGCATCGCTCCTTTAGCGGCGACCCATTCGATAGTCAAGATACAGAACGTGAAATTTGAGCTGATCATCCTTCCAGTATTGGGGTTTGTGGGCCATTTTCACCATGTGGAGAACACTCCCCGGATTGCCAGCGCTTGACTGCACGATGGATTCGAGCGCGGCATCGAGATTGGAAGCCCGAAGGCCGGTTCGCTGCGCTTCATGATGAGCGAATTCCAGCGCGATGGGTGGCGGCCAGTTCATCACTTCCAGACGTTCGCTCCTGTCCACGCACAGCGGCCGCAATGCGCCAATGTC
The DNA here is from genome assembly GCA_049799415.1 of Silvibacterium sp. Taxonomy (GTDB): domain Bacteria; phylum Acidobacteriota; class Terriglobia; order Terriglobales; family Acidobacteriaceae; genus Silvibacterium. Next base: position 48,053 of record JBARHV010000047.1, on the reverse strand, counting down.
TTCCATGTGCTGTGAACGCGCTCCGAGAAAGACCGGGGTGCGCCCGTAATAATTGAGTTCCTTGACGATCTTCGTAACGACGCGAGAGGGTCCTTCTACGTGGTCCAAAATCATCAAGAATGGTTGGACATCGAAAGCTCTGTTCACCACACCTCTCAAGGAGGAGGTGCTCATGGCTGATGTGTTGGCTGGAAGACTTCGTGGCCCTTGGATTTGACGCAAACTGCTGACGAGCGACAGCAACAGGTCGTGAGGCGATCGAGCGTTTGAGACATAGAGCGCCAGAGGCTGTGTCCGAACGAATTCTTGAAGCAGGCGGGTCTTCCCAACGCCTTCTGGTCCATGCACCAGAATAGATTTTCGCTGAAGAGCCTGGGCCTTCAATCGCGCAAGCTCAATTCTGCGCTCGACGAACTGTAGATAATCTTCGGCTAGTTCGGATTCTGCTTGGAATCGTTGCATCGCAAGCTACACTTTCGTTAGTGACAGTGCTGGTTATGCAGCATTTTTTGCTGATAGCGCTTGTGCGCGGTTTGAATGATTTCGTGTGCTGTTCGACGGTCCTTCCAACCTAGAACCTCTGTTCGCTTTCCTTCAAGATCTTTATAGATCGAGAAAAAATGCGCGACTTCACGCAGGGTGTGCGACTGAACTTCGGTGTAGTTCTCGACGCTGCTGAAACGCGGATTGCCAATGGCATATGCGAGGATCTTTTCATCCCGAACCCCCTGATCGAGCATTTCAAACAGGCCAATTACGCGCGCCTCATAGGTGCAACCGGAGAATGTCGGCGCATCTCCGAGAATTAAAATGTCGAGCGCGTCTCCGTCTTCGGCAAGCGTCTGGGGAATGAACCCATAGTCTCCTGGGTAGTGAACAGGGGAATGAAGGTTACGATCCAGACGAAAGACATGAAGTTCCTTGTCGTACTCGTATTTGTTGATTCCCCCTTGAGGAATCTCGATTACGGTTGTGACGATGTCTGGAGCCTGATTGCCGATAGGAAGATCGAGGTAGTTGGTCATATCGCCCCCTTGCTGATCACTGCGTGGGGACAAAGAAAAACCCCTACGCATCGGTAGGAGTCATCAGCCGTCCGTATCGGAGGGCGGTTAGAGGCGGATTCCTTCGCCTGTGAACAGATTACACATTCGAATTGCTGATGGCAATACGGCTAATGGTCGGCAAATCATTGACTCAACACAGGAAGCGAATTATCATCAAGCGTTCGGTGAAGGAGTCCACCTCTAACCGCCGTCACAGGCTCAAGCTGACGACTGATGACTCCTAGGAACATGATTCCTAGGAGTGTGTCGATGACCCGGAGCCTCGGAACTCTCACTCGGTATCCTTGCGCACAGCAGCCTCTTCTTTCGGTGACGATGGGGAGGGCGTATGCAAATCTTTGAGCAACGGGATGTTGATCGACTCCCTCTGCATGTCAGCGATTCTCTCGTGAAGCTGTTTGGTCGCTATTCCGGGCCGCCATTTGCCATTCGATTTTGGGACGACTCTGTTTGGGCAATATCATCGCATGCCCCTGTGTTTACGATTGTTTTTCATTCAGAACGGATATGGAAAAGACTTCTGTCAGGAATGAACGAACTTTCTGTTGGGGAAGCGTTTGTCGCCGGCGACCTCGACGTTGAGGGCGATCTCTATGCAGCTTTCCAACTTGCCCAATTGTTTATTGCACGTACGATAGAAGGTAGCGAAATTTCTCCAAGTGCGCGCATCTTGCTATCCGCAAATAGGATGCTGGCTGAGGCTCGGCGCTTTATCCGACTCGAAAAGCACCATTCGGTTCGCCGCGATGCAAACTCCATCTCTTATCATTATGACAAGCCAGCAGAGTTTTATCGCTTATGGCTCGGCGAATCCATGGTCTACTCGTGCGCCTATTTCCATGATCCCACTCAGACTTTGGACCAGGGACAATACAACAAGCTGGAACACATATGCAGAAAGCTCAGGCTGCAACCACAAGACCACTTCCTGGATATCGGATGCGGCTGGGGAAGCCTGGTTTTATACGCAGCGCGGAGATTCAGCGTCCATGCTTCGGGCATCACACTCAGCCATGAGCAAGAGCGCATTGGCAAACAGTGCATCCAGGAAGCTGGTATGGAAAACAAATGCCAAATCGAGTATCGCGATTACCGCTCCTTGGAAGACGCAAGAGAAGGTTTTGACAAGATAGCCAGCGTTGGCATGAGTGAACATGTGGGCCTTAGAAACCTGCCACTTTATTTCCGCAAGGCATACAGCATGCTGCGTCCAAAAGGTGCTTTTCTGAATCATGCCATCACACGCTCAGTAACCCTGCGGGAAGAAGGGCCGTCTTTTATCGATCAATATGTCTTCCCAAATGGTGAATTGATTACCTTATCCGACATAGTGCGATGCGCCGAAGCTGCTGGATTTGAGGTCCGCGATGTGGAAGATTTGAGGGAGCATTACGAGCGAACACTCCACTGCTGGGTAGAAGCCTTGACCGATTGCAAAGAAGAAGCACTACGCTATGTCGATGAGAAGACTTATCGCATCTGGAAGATATACATGGCCGGATGTGCTGAAGCATTCCGAAGAGGCGATATCGCGGTGTATCAGGTTCTGTTAAGTAAGGCTGACTCCGGCCAGAGTGGCCTTCCTCTCACGCGAGCCGACTGGTACCTGAACGTATGACTAGTTGCGCTGTGTATATCGTCTATGTTCTTCATCTATTAGCGACACGGCGGCTTTCATGTATTTGCCCAAAGTTTATGATACTGCTGCCCATACCTATCGCATAAGATATGCGATTACCAGCATTCTGCGTGATCGTGTGGTAAACGAGGGCGCTTTTGCTTGCTGCTTTGAAATGGAAGATGAGGATGAGGTTGTCCTTGCGATACTGCGCCGAGGACTAAAAAATCCGACACTTCTTGCTGCGCTTGAAAACAGCCACATAATTGACCTCAACCGTTGGCTCGTTTCCCATCCTGAGTTTGCAGAACCGTACCATGCCAAGAGAACAACATCCTAGAAGATAGCGTATCGGATCGAACGGCATTCTGAGGAAATGACACATGGATATGATGGTGCCTGCCGATCGCAGGCCATCCGCTTATGGTTTGTTCACCGGAACCTACGGGGTTTTCTGGTTTGTGGGAAGTGCCGTTATTGGGGTTCTGTATGACCACTCGATTCCGGCGGTCATCGCTTTCTGCGTTATCGTTGAACTCGCTGCCATCCTTTTATTTCTGAAGGTGCGGAGACAGATGGCCGGTTTGTAGGGAGAATGGAGTCTCCGAAGATGCGCCGACACAGATCTCCTCCATAGCTCGTGGGCGACGGTTCGCCAGGGATAAGCCGAAATGTTCGCTGACCGTCTGTGAGCCTCTCCGCACGAAGAAACAGGGTGTCAGCGCTCTTTGCGAGGTAAAAGCCTTGTGCCAAGTCGAACATGTGCGTCACGTAAAAAACCTTGACCTCCGCTTCGAGCAGCGCACGAACAATCTGCCTCGCGATCTCCGATCCTTCTCGCTCGTTAGTCGAGGCAAACGACTCGTTAAAGAGGACGATGCTGCGAGGAGTGATCTTGCCGACGATGACGCTCATCCTGCTGAGTTCTTCGTCAAGCTTCCCGCTTTTCATACTGGCATCCTCCTCGCGTTTGAAATGCGTAAAGATACCATCGCACAGATTGGCCGTGAACACTTTCGCTGCCACAAACATCCCACACTGCATCATGAGCTGCGCAAGGCCCACGCTCCGCAGGAGAGTGGATTTCCCACCTCGATTGGCGCCGGTGATCATGATCAGCCTCATATGATCACCAGTCACATCGTTGCCGACGACACTCTCGTCCATCCTCAAGCTAAGGCAGACATCGTAGATCCCTTGGCAAGTAAGCATTGGCCGATCGGCTGGCAGCGGTTTTGGAAAGCAAAGCGATTCTCGCTTCCGAACCAGTTGATCCCGCAAATTCAGACAGCTCACGTAGAAGCCCAATTCCAGTCGCAGCATATTAAAAAAGCTCAGAATGTGATCGGTCGATTGAGCAAGTGCTGTAACAACATGGCAGATTCCTTGGCCCCGCAGATCCGACAACGCCCTGAACCCCGCCTCATCGCGTTCGTGGACTTCATACACCTGTTCTTGGCTATCTTCGGAGACCGTCTGTTCCAGCCACTTCTGAACCCGATCGATTAAGTTCCGCCTTGTGTAGAATGGCTTCCGCAGGATGTAGTTGACGCCCATGTTGCCTTGGCCGAGTTCGGCACTGATCAGAGTGCCATTGCGAAAGCGAAGCCGCTCTAGGTGGTCTTCGATTAGCTCTAGGTACTCATCATTGAGCTCTGTCGAGAGCATGTCGAAGAATCGCCTGAAACCCTCGGAACGAAACTTGTCGCTATGCTTGTCGGCAATCTGCCGCAGTTTTTTGATGAGGCCCACAAAAATCTGAAGCACCTCAACAGACCGGTACAGCGTGCTCTCTGGGTATTTCGGGGACATCCAACCCCATACCCTCTTTTCACGCTCGATCGCCTCAACGGCGATTGCGTAGAGATCTCTGACAACGTCTGGCCATTCCTGGCAGTCGGCAAGGACCCGCTGCCGGTAGAGGATCGCTTCCGGCTCGCGTAAGCTTCCCAATACGGCCTTCTTCGCAACTTCGCCCAAGAATTCATCACCGGCCGCCATCACATGAAGGAGAGTGCCAAGCTCCAGATCCTGCATTAAATCGGTAGTATTCGATGGGTGGTCTTCGTTGAGTCCAAAATCCCGATCTCTGTACATGAGAAAGGCCTTCATGGCGTCATGCTCCTCTTCACGTTCCTGGCAATCCGCTGCCGTACAGCATCGCGTGTTAGCTGGTATTTCTCGGCAATGGCGGCAGCGTAGGCAAGTCCGTCGGCTTGCTTGCGGACTAGTTTGAAAGTCCTTAATGCCGCGTCCTCTGGATTTACGGTGCTGACCATGCTGACCGCAGCTTCACTGAATGATGCCAGTTCATCCAGAAACGTTACGGATACGCACAGCATATTCAACTCGACGATTCGCCGCATGATCTCTTTGCTCAGGAAAAGCGCATCGTTCAAGGTAGTAGAAAGGAAACTCTCATTCATGATGAGGATACTGTTCGGCGTGGCGCATTCCAGGATTTGGTGAATCCTGCGCAGCTCGTCCTCAAGCTTGCCGCTGAGATTGCGGATGTCCTCCTCCTTTTCGAAGTGCGTGAAGATTTTGTCGCAGAAAAAGAGGCGTGCTTCCCTTCCGGGCACTGGACTGCCAATGCTCGCCAAGTAGTGGAGTTGGCCGAAGGTGCGAGCAAAAGTCGTTTTGCCGCCCTGATTCGGTCCGGAGACAACAAAGATGCGCTCGGGGTCATGCAGATAGAAATCGTTCAACACGACCGGTGACTTTTCCCGGCTGAGCTTCGTAGCCAGAGCGAGGTCAAACACGTCTCTTCCGTAGATCTCCTTAGACTGATCGGTAACATCTGGGTAGCAAAAGGGGAGGCCAGTCTGTTTGAGGCGATGGACGTGATCAAGCCATGCGAAATAGAACTGCACCTCGCGATCGAACCTGGCGATCGTGTTGTTTAAATAGCCACTGTGCTGAGTGCAGTATTCCTCAAGGGACGAGAAGATTTCCGGATACAGCTTCGCAACGAGATCCAGTATGGCTGCTTCAACATGGTTCATGTCCGGTGTGGAGCGGTATTCGAACTGGTATGCCTTAGCCGCACTCTGGCTGAACTTTTGGAATGTCTGCAGCACGTCTTTGCTGTAATCGGGTTCAAAGCCGTATTTGCTGACCGTGACCCGCCTGCCTGCGATATAAAGCGAATATCTGATACCAGCCAGATCGGTCTTGAGCTTCTGGGTTTCGGCTACTAACGCACGAAATTCACCAGACTCGATATAAGCGGCTAGATAGGCACGAAAAGCGCGCAAACCGGCTGAGCCAATCTTTATGTGCAGCAGGTTGTGGCTGAGATGATGAACCGCACCGCAGTAGATCTCCACGGCGTCAAGAAACCAGCTCTGCTTCTGGCGTTTGTAGTAGAGTTCGTCCGCTTGACCGAGGTGCGTCCGCATCTTTCGCATTTCCTGAGCAAACGATTGGATGAATCCAGCAAGCGCATGGTCTTCGAGATCGCGGAAGACCTCATAGCGATAATTGACCGTTTCAACATACCGTAACGGCACGTAAAAGAAGGATTTCAGGTTGTATTCGTCGCGGCCTGCTGTTATAGCATCAACGATTTGGTCAAGATTCAGATCGACGAACGTTTCTGGAGCCTTGTTTTCATTTGTATCTGGAACAGTCTCGGCGAACAGTATGCTGCGAAAGGGCCCCGATCCGACTCGTTCCGACATCAAGATAGGCAGACAGGTCGAGTTGTTTGAGATGGTTCGGGAACTCATTCTCGCGCACCAAAGGATAGGAATGTACGAGAGATTGTATGGGGGGACTTCAGACCGGTCGAATCCAATTCCGGGCGACACAGATTTTCAGAGAACGCACTGGATTCCTCTGATCGCTCAACAGCAAGACCGCGTTTAGCAGCGTGAGCAGGCATGTCACTCCTTCCGAGTTCGAAACTCGTAGGAGTCATCTTCCCCTTCGGGCGAAGGGGCGGTTAAGAGTGGACTCCAACACCCGCTCTGGATTCAGTATCCTCGGCCCACAGATCGCGTGTCAAACAACTCCAGGCAAGCTGATCGCGCAGCGAGCATGTTGTTTCCGCGGAGGCTGTGGTTTAAAGAGGGGGGTAATTCAGAACTGCGGTACACGCATTACAATGATCTTGTGCATCTCAGCTTTTAGATGCATGGGCGAAGGGGTTCGCCCTAACCGCTGTGCGCCAACTTTGGCGGCCAGATGATGACCCCTGGCGAGGTTTGTCAGGGAGTTTCCCGAAAACCCCTGACGAAACCTCCGCAAATCTTGATCTCGACACGCCTTCCCTGAGCAAGGAAATGCCTCGTCGAGAAAGGCGAGGTTCTCGTGAAGGTGGCAATCATCTCCGACATTCATGGAAATCTAGCTGCGCTGGAAGCCTTCCCGGAAACCGATTATGACCAACTGTGGTGCATCGGCGATCTCGTGGACTATGGCCCCAATCCGCGCGCGGCCATTCAGTGGGTGCAGAAAAACGCGACAGTGGCCGTTCGAGGAAATCACGACCATGCCGTAGGGTTCGACGTGGATCCGCAATGCTCCCCGGCATTTCGGGGTCTTGCCGCTGTCACCAAACAATACACAGTATCCGCCTTAAGCGAACAAGAGCGCGATCTTCTTAGAAAACTACCGCTTCATCGGGAATTTGCATTGGGAGATACAAGTATTTATTGTGTGCACGCCATGCCCAGCGATCCCCTCTTTGGCTACTGCGCTGAGACATCAGATCGATGGCAGCAGGAAGTAGATCGCGTCGCTGCGAATGTGCTTGTGATTGGACACACCCACACTCCATTCATTCGCAAAATTGGCCGCACACTGATTGTGAACCCCGGAAGCCTCGGTCAGCCCAAAACCGGACGGCCTCTGGCATGCTACGCGCTCTACGAAGACGGCAACTTCTCGCTCAAGGAGTACGAATATCCGATCCTGGAAACTGAAAAGGGTATACGCAACATGCCGATCTCGCGCCACGACCAGGAGGCGTTGATCACTGTTTTACATACGGGAAAACTGCCGACGGCAAGCGTCAGCAGCAGAAGACAATAGATGAGCAGCGTACCAATACCCCAAATCGACGATTCTCAGCTCCGGCGGCTGGTTTGTGCCTTAGATTCCCTTACAGATGGAAATCTCGCGGTTGATTTGCTCGTTGCGTGTGGAGAACGGGCCATTGCTCCTCTGGAAGAATCGCTGCTTCGGGGTGCGCCGAGAACAATCGCATTGCCGCGTTGCCGTGCCGCTCGCGCTTTGGGAGCGTTGGGCGCATACAAGACTCTGCTTGCCTACTTTGAAAAATGTAATTTGCCCAGCGATCCTGTCGTCTTATTCGCTGAAGACGCCGTTAGAAGTACGGTTGCACACGAATTGTTACGGTGGAAATCGGAGGAAGTGTTTCAGACTCTATTGAGGGCGTCAATCCAGCGCGTAACGATCGGCATGATCGAAGCACTCGGCGAATTTCAGGGTGAAGAAACGATCCCTCTCCTGTTCAAAACTCTGGAAGATGATCTCTGCCGAAACGCAGCGATGGATGCTTTGCGCAAGACGCCGAAACAGACGGTTGACTATGCAATCCTTTCACTACGCGAGAAAACGGAAGTAAGCCTCATCGGCCCTGCTGCATCGCGCCGCAGACGTGCGACCTCAGCATTGCTTCGGACTCTCGGCATTTCTAGGGAGGAATGGCAGGAGATGCGAGGGTTCTTGCTCGAAGATGAGGATGCAGAGATAGTTGTGAATGCTGCGGCAGCGGGTTTCCGTGTGGCCTCGCCAGAAGACTTTCCACGGATGATCCAAGCTCTATTCAGGGTCGCAGACAAGCTGAATTGCCTTCAGGAAGATGAGGTCGTCCATTTGCTTGAAGAACACAGAGTAGAAGCTAGTCATGCAGCCATGCAGATTGTGAGCAATCTGAACACGTCGGGAAAGCATGGGAGCTGGCTGTCTCCCACATGGCGTATCTTATGGCACCTTGGATGCGTGAACAACTAAGAGGGACAGGCGTAGCACCCATATCCCAGTTTTGAACTCTGTCGGCTACGAAATGTTGCTCATCGTCTCCGAAGTTTCAACAGAATCTCTCTAAGACTGGAAATCAAGAAATAGGCGAAGATCCCAACCCCTAGTAGCCAGGGATTTCGATGAGATCGTTGCCAAGCATGCAAGCATATTGGCAAGCCGATCAGGCCCGTGATTAGAAACAAGATATTTAGGGCAGATGCTTTCATGGACGAGAGCCTTTCGTGCGTGCGAGGCCTTCAAGAAACTTCTTTCTGCGAACTGATAATCCGCAAATCTTAACCCAGGCCAGCCCCGCAGTTGGGGCGGCGATGGCCCTTGGAGCTGATCTCGTCAAAACAATAGGTACAAAATGCAATCATGGCGTTCCTGAAGGCAGGCTGTTGTCCCGCCGCCGAATTGTGCCGAAGTATTGCTTTACGCCACAATTCGTAAGGAGTCTGCTATCACCGTGTCTAGCAAATTGAGTGTAATGGCCTGAGTTTCTGTCTTGTGAGGCGGGGTGCAAAGTGCTGATTTGAGGCTTTCCGTTACGATGTTCACTGCTGCATGCAACTCTTTATCGAACTTGTTTGTGCTCTTTTCAAGACGCCCAACGTAGTCATAGCGAATTCGACCCGCGTTGCGATCCAGAATATTGAAAAGGTTCTTATCGAGTTTCCGAAATACAACCATGCGCAACAAGAACCGTGGAAGCAAAAGAATAAAATTGTCGAGGGAATAAAAGATGGGTTCCACTATGTAGTGGAGATGGCTCTCGACGTCGAGATTGCAAGTGATCGAGCATTGCTCTAGTGGGATTTCAAATAACGCACTCGCGGCTTGTTGAAGCCTGTTTAAGATCCCATTGGCCTGGGTAACGAAACGATGGGAAAGGAAGTTGAGCTCTGCCTCGATCCGTGTATCTTCCTGAACTATCCACTTGTGAAATGTTTTATCCACCGCTTGCATGATAAATTCTTCGAGAATACGTCCTAAGCGGCTGCCTGTTTCTTTGGGGTGCTGTATTTCAAAGATCTTGAGGCGCTTCCGTAGATCAGGAACTTTACTTTCCACGTGGGATCTAAGATCACCTTCGATTTGATCCAGAATGTCTGCTGTCCGCTGCCGCAGCAGAACGTGAAGCTCACGAAGCTCCAGTTCAGCCTGTGTAATGAGTTGATTGAGAGTCTGCCCTTTGTCGGCAAGATCTTCGACACTCATGGTTCTGGCGCTGATTCCGATGGCTGTCGCAAATCGCATGGTGCGAGCGATCGTGATTACGTCCAAAGCTACTGACTGAAGTAGCACTCGATCTTTTTCTGCGGAGAAGAATTGCAGTAGATGTTCTTCAAATTCCCTTAGTTCAATTGAGAAAGAGGTGTCGGTGATACCACGCTTGGTGGAGAGCACTTGCCGTGTTGACAGCGGAAAGAGTTGCGGTAACTCAAGCTGAAGCCGACTTTCAAGCTCTTCCAGCAGAAAATGGGAGATCGAAGAAATTTCTTCCGGCGTGACAAGATCAATTTTGTTCAGGACGAAGAAGAACTTGGGAATATCGCTCTTGACGCGTTCCAAGAAGTCAGACTCCACCTGGGTGATCGGCGGATCGACAGAAAGGATCACAATCGCCGCATCGATTTTCTCCAGATAGCTCTCGGTAGTGCGGGTATTGTGAGTATGAGTCGATCCAATGCCAGGTGTGTCGATGAGAACGATGTTTGCTCCCAGAAAGGAAGCAGGATAGCCTACTTCTACGGAGCCTACCTGCTTTTTATTTCCAGGATTTCCTGCTTCGGTAATGAAGTCGGCTAGAAGTACAATCGGAATGTCTTCGCTTTGACCCGTCGAATAGTGAATGGTTGCTGCCGGGCTAGAGCTGTACTTAATTTCCGTAATCACCGACGTGACGGGAAGGACTCCCGTCGGCAGAACGTCGGCCCCAAGAAGTGCATTGATGAAGGAACTCTTGCCTCGCTTCATTTGCCCCAATACGGCGAGGTGAAATCGATTTGTGCTAAGTTTACGTTGCAGCATATGCAACCTGTCGCAGATGCCGCTATCCTTAGCTTCGACTTCGCATAGAGTGAGAAGAGAGTTGATGGCACACTCGACCGATTGTCTTTCTTGCGACATCCTTCCGGCGTTGCCATCGATCCGTGTCATAGCAGCCTTTTGGTTTGCTCTAGCGAATGGCTGGAGCTGGGTCGGACGGGGATTTTGAATAGCGGATCACCTGAACACGCGACATGGCGACCAGGCCTTCGACGACCATTTCATCAAGAAAAGGAACGAGTCTTTGGATGGCGTCTTCCTTATCGATGACGCTGATCATGATCGGGGCATCCTTTGAGAAAGACCAGATGCTACTGTGATGGATCATGGTACTTGCTCCAAATCCTTCGATGCCGCGATAAACGGTAGCGCCAGCAATTCCAAGTTCCTTACACTGATTGACAATCGCCTCGTAGAGAGGCTTGCCATGCCATTTATCGTCTTCTCCAAAGTGAATGCGCAACATACGCGCTTCATATTGCTCTTTCATGACTGAACCTCCTTCTTTCCCGGCACTTCAGACTCCTCGCCCGCGTGCCCACGATAGGCGTACTTGATGATGTCAACATCGGAAAGAACCACAAGCCCTTCGTCAACCATCTGCTCCACTATGGGCAGGAAGGCATGCAGTTTCTCCTGCGTGTCGATGACAGAGAGCATGATCGAGCTGTCATGCGATAGGTGCAGCGGTGCATCTTTATGCATCCTTCGGTGGGCACCATAGCCGAGAATCCCCCGATAGACGGTGACTCCCGCGAGATCGTTCGCACGCATGGCATGAACCAGGGCTTCGTGAAGTGGCTTGTCTCGCCATTGGTCATGTTCGCCGATATAGATTCGCATCAGTTGTGCTTTGCCTTCGATTTTGACGTGATCAGGAGTACTGGCTTTCTTGGGCTTCGAGACCTGAGCTGGTTTTGCAATTGTGGTGTCCTGCAGTTCGATCATCCCCGAACCGGCCATATCCTCAAGTTTTCCGAGAAGCTCGTCCACCTTTGCGCGGGTCTCGATAAACTCGATTTTCACCGGAAGATGGTCTGAGATGGCCACGAGAGAGGAACTATGCAGGTGATGGTCGGCACCGAATCCTGCCACGCCTTTCAGAACCGTCGCGCCCGAGACGCCGCGAAAGAAAAGAAAGTCGAGGATGCTTGAAGACGTTGACACACCATGGTGTGTTGCGCCTTCACTAAGATAAATGGAAACTTTCACAGCCTTTCCAGCCTGTAACATTTGCGCTCCTTTATGCGTGGATTCCACGCTGTGATACGAGGAATTCTGCTGCTTGGCCTAACAACCCCCATCTCGAATGCTCCGACCCGCGTTCATCGAGCAGCTTAGTCAGATCTTCCGTTAGTTGCTGTCGGTGACTTTCGAGAATCGCCTCGATAGCCGCCGCAGTGACCGGTGGGAGAGATTTCTTTAGTTTCAATCCATGTGCAATACAACATGTGGCCTTAGACCGCAGCCATTCTTTAACTTGCTTCCGGCCCACAAAACTCACAAACTCTCGGATTCGCAAATCCTCTTCCTCCTGGAGGACGTGGCACATCTCGCAGGGCGAACCAATGAATGTTTCGTATCGTTCCCGAAGCAGTCCCAGAAACAGTTCGGCTGCAATTGAGGCATCCTGGGAGGCTGCCAAGCCCCAGGCATGGAAATTGCATAGATGTCCTACTTGCCGCGTTGTCGGGTCTTGGAGCAATGCTGCCTGAAAATTCTTCATGAATCGGCAAAACGGGCAACCGGACTCCGGAAGCACTTGCAAAATGGAATTGTAGGAAATGATCTTGTTCGCTCTCATGAAACTACCCTCGCAAGCAATACTCCACACCACACCGCGATCAGTCCAAGAAAGAAACTGAGTGCTACGTAAAGAGCTGCCAGGAAGAACGCGCCGGTCTGGAGGGTCGTAAATGTCTCCCATTCAAAGGTCGAAAACGTGCTGTATGCCCCGATAAAACCGATCGGAATCAGAAATCGCCATGCCGGATTCAATTCTGTGCGCCGTCCCAGGAACACCAATGAAAATCCAATGATTAGGCAGGCCGTGATATTGATCACGAGTGTTCCGTAGGGAAATTTGGTTCCCATCCGGTCGGCTACGGCTAAACCCACCCAGTAACGTGCGATGGCTCCAAGAGAGCCTCCAATAGCGATAAACAAATATTTCTGCAAGTTAACTCTCTCCTTACTTATGCTCGTTTTTCCGCAAGCTCAGGCTTGCTTGCCAAGTTCCAGTTTGTTAACAGGTCCAAATCTTCCTCAAGCTGGTCGGTATTGATCACCTTTTCGGACGTGCCGTTCAGACGATGGATCTGCACGCGATAAGCATCCGCATAAGAGTTCACGATCGCTTCCAACTTCCGTACGACCTGCCTACTCCACTGCGACGAAGCCAGACCGTAGAGGTGAAGTTCGTCCTTCAACAAGGAACCCATCGAGTCATTCAAGTTTGCCTTGATTCGAGAGCGCACAATGCTTTCGCCGAAAAACTTCCAAGGGCTAAGGCTAATAGGCTTGGGAAGAACAGCAAGTTCAAAACGAGGCATATCGCGCAGCAGTAGTTCTAAATCCTCGCGCGACGGAGTATCCATACGACCCATTTCCCTGGCGGCGTTCTGTAGAGTTTCTATGGCGTGGCCGCCCACGGAGCGCAAACGTTCGATGGGCGGTTGCACGAAGCTCCAAACCACGTTGTGAATCCATTCTGATAATTGAAGTGGAGGTAAGGTCTTCTCAGAAGTGCTGCGTAGCCACTCTATAGCGTGGTCCGTAGCGCCATCCAGAACATTCGTTGGCTGTTCGCCCAATTCACGAAACGTCCGATCCAGGACCGTGCTCAACTCGCCCACCTCTCCGGTGATAACTCGCAGGGTCGATTCAATCTCAGTCGAGTCCAACTTATTTTGTTGAACCGCGCTCCGTTTCTCGCGATTGAGGTTACTTTCAAGAGCAGCTTTGACGGCTTCCCGAAGGACGCCAATCTTCCGTGCTACTGAAGCTTCTCGAAGAACCCGTGCCTGATCGAAGCGCGGAACCAACTCTCTCTCGAAAAACTCGTCTAGTATCGTCGAGCTGTTCGGCAGTGCGCTCACCGGATGGATTGCAACATCCAGTCCGAGATCGTGTTTGACATGTTGTTGGATATAGCTGATCGCCCGATGAAGGTCTGCTTCTGCGAGCAAATCAGACTTGCTGAGAAGCACCAGCGCCGGAATGCCGGCCTCATAGAGAAGCCGCAGGGTGCCAATGTCTTCTTCGTTCAGCGTGGCGCCAGCATCGATCAGGAGAAGAGCGAGATCGCAGGATGGAAGATAGGCCAGCGTTTCTCTGGCGCCCCGTTTCGCCAATGACCCCAATCCCGGCGTGTCTACCAGGAGAATGCCTTCTTTGAGACGCGGGGAAGGAATCTCCACAATCGCGCGCACAACGTTCTTTAGATTCCCAGGATTCCCCTGCTCCGTGACTAAATGACCCAGTTCCTCGACCGTGACCAAATCGCTCCGGCCATCCCCGTAGGAGACAGCAGCCTTGAGGGCGGCTCCGTAGCGGAGTTTTGTCGGAACAGCTGTGATGGGATTGATGCCGACAGGCAATACATCGGTTCCGAGGAGGGCATTCAAGAGGGAAGACTTCCCGGAACTGACCCGCCCGAAGAGAGCAACTTCGAAGCTATCGTCTTCCATGCGAGAAGCGAGTGCATCGATCCTTGGCCGGAACTCAACCAGTCCGTTGCGGGTGGCAATCTGCTCCAGCAGGCGAAGCAATCCTACGTCATAACCTGTTTTCTCCAGCTCCTGTAGGCGCTGGTCGAGATTTGTGCCGAGTTCCTGCTTGAGGTAGCCCTGCATTCCATCGACCGCCGAGCGAAGTTCATGCACTACGCCATTCAGTTCATTAACCGCGTCTTCGGGAACCGCTCCAGAACCTCGCATGTACTTCGGTTTAAGTTCTTCAATGGCAATGTCAATAAATGTTAAATAGGTGAGTAGCGCACGGGTCGCCGGGATATCGGGCGGTTCAGGCTTCATATTCTGCCAACCGATGGCGTGAACTAACTGGGAGCGAATACGGCGAATGTAGTCCTCAAAGACTCGAATCTGTGCAGGGCTGACATCCACGATGTGGTGGGGAAAGGGCGATTGAGAGGTCGCCTCGTGGAGAATATCCTCGATATCGGAAAGCAGTTTGTCGATATACTGGCACGAGATGCGAAGACGCCTTTGCTGATTCTCGTTCAATTCGCCAGCATGTCGTGTCATCGTAACGTTCCAGTCTCGTTCAGGCATAACTCCTCCAAGTAGCTAAGAACTTCGAGGAGTCATTTGCCCAATTGAGCGGTTAGGGGCGGACTCCAACACCCGTGGGATTTCTTAAGCCTTTACCTGCTGCTTCCGAGCGTGAATTTCAGGTCTTCCCGACTGCAAAGGCTCCCTCCATCGGCTATAGATGCTGGCTCCTGCATAACGTGCCTTACCGGCCAGCTCGCGTTCGATCGTCAGTAGGCGGTTATATTTGGCGATGCGTTCGCCACGGCTTGCGGAACCCGTCTTGATCTGCCCTACTCCGGTTGCTACCGCAAGGTCGACAATGCTGGTATCGTCCGTTTCGCCCGAACGGTGCGAAATCACAGCCCCGTAGCTGTGCTCCTGTGCGAGAGCAATGCACTCAAGAGTCTCCGTCACAGTCCCGATCTGGTTCAGCTTGATCAGTATGGCGTTGGCGATTCCATCTTGAATGCCCTGTCGGAACAATTCTGGATTAGTGACAAAGTTATCGTCACCGACCAACTGTATCTGGTTGCCGAGTTCTCTCGTCAACTGCTGCCAGCCCTGGCGGTCCTCTTCGCCAAGCCCATCTTCCAAAGACCAGATAGCGGGGTACTTTCGCAACCACTCTCTCCAGAGCGTCACCATCTCAGCAGGTTCCTTGCGGCTCTGATCGGATTTACGGAAGACATATGTGCCGTCTTCAAAAAACTCGCTGGCGGCTGGATCGAGCATGACTGCGATGTCTTCACCAGGCTTGTATCCGGCCTTGTGGATAGCCTCCAAAATGAGTTCAATGGCTTCTTCATTCGACTTCAACTCAGGAGCGAAACCGCCCTCATCGCCGACTGCTGTGCTGTACGTTTTTAGCTGTAGTACGGACTTTAGGACATGGAAGGTTTCAACGGCTGCTCGCAAGGCATCCCGAAAGGACGGAGCGCCGACGGGCGCGATCATGAATTCCTGAAAATCAACACTGTTGTCAGCGTGCCTGCCGCCGTTCAAAACGTTCAGCATCGGGGTAGGCAGGATGTAGTCTGTATCGTTGCTGAGATGCGCATACAAAGGAATACCGCGATCTTTTGCGGCTGCACGGGCTGTGGCTAACGAAACACCAAGGATGGCGTTCGCTCCCAGGTGTGACTTGTTCGCCGTCCCATCAAGCTTGCAGAGCGCCTCATCCAACGCTTTCTGGTCGTTCGGGTCCATACCGCGAACAGAATTCAGTATCTCGCCTTCCACGTACCCGCATGCTTTCAAGACCCCTTTACCGCCGTAGCGCTGCTTGTCCCCGTCTCGCAGCTCCATTGCTTCTCGTTTACCAGTGGATGCTCCAGACGGAATTTTGGCCGTCGCTTTCACGCCGTTGTTCAGAGTTACGGTCACGTCCAGAGTGGGATTTCCGCGAGAATCTAGAATTTCAAGCGCTTCGAGTATTTCGATTTCAGCCATTGTTCAATCTTTCCCGACCATGAGGTCGCCAGTTGTAATGAGTTCGCATAATTGCTCTCGAACCGCTTGCGAAATAGGCATGGCTTTTATCGCAGCCACAGTTTCGTCAAACGGATATGAATAGCGTTTCAAATGAAACTGCCCGTCTTCCCAAGTCGCATAAGACGCTTGAGGGCTTGTCACCTTGAGTCCCGCCAGGCTGCCGAGATTCAGCAGATAAAGTTTTCCCAAAGTTCGCAAGAATGGCACATGAGTATGGCCGACGACAGTAACATCCGACCGAGTCGATACGACTTCGCTTTCCCAGATTTGGGATTCCTGCTCCAAATATCCGAATAGCGGATCGGAGGGTGTCGCATGACACAGATAGAATCTTGTTCCTGAAAGCGTTCTATCAGCGGTTAGCGGGAGCAACTGTAAATATTGTTTCTGGTCTTCTGTCAGTACCGAGGAACAGCATTCGCCAGTTTCCGCCGCCATAGCCCGATAAGCAGGAATGCAACGCGGATCGGTGTCATATCCGACCGCGTGATCATGATTTCCACGCACGACGCAATGCGCGTGCGTGCGTACCCACTCGATGACTTCACCTGGTCTTGCACCAAAATTGACGAGATCTCCGATGACCCATAGCTCGTCAAATGCTTCTGGAAACGCCCTTAAAGCCGCAAAGTTCGCGTGGATGTCGGCAATGATCGCGATCTTCATGTTCCCAATACCCGGCGATGCCTGATCATCAAAATAAAATGATCGGCAAATTCAATCTTCAGGTTTTAACAGGGATCGCGCCGTAGACATGACTCCGCGACAGGGTTCCCTGTCAGGAGTCATCATCTGTCCAGCCTATGTGTGTGGACAGCGGTTAAGGGTGAACTCCTTCACCACAACACGCTTCCAAGTTAAGATGCCGCAATCGGAGTTGTCAACTGGCGGCGAATCATTTCGCGGCTCCGTCTGCGGTTAGCCGGGTAGAACCGCATCCCCATATCATGTAAATCTCTTGACAAGTGGGAGTTCAGAGCTTCAAGATTGGAATTCATACAACTCGGTTTAGGTGATGAAGTCCACCGTTAACCGCCTTCATGGCTGATGACTCCTACCCCTGTAGGGAACTATGCCATGAAGAAGACTGAAATCCTCTCCAGCCAACCCGATAAAAATGTCTTCCGTTCGGCTTTTGGATCGCTGATTCCAGACCAACAGAATATTGGGAGGCTGACGTGATTCTCTCCGACATCCTTCTCCAAATTGGCCAAGTCCTGTGCGTGCTTCTGCTAGCGCCGCTACTGCAAGGCTTCATTTTGAAGACCGAGGAACGAGTTCAACGGAGCTGCGGCCCAAGCATTTTCCAGCCCTACCGCGATATCTGGAAGTTTTTCCATAAACAATCTGTCGTGCCAGAATCCGCTTCCTGGATTTATTTCATTGCCCCATTTATCTCCTTCACCGCCATGTTGGTTGTACCGATTCTGATTCCCGTGCTCACCGACCGACCTCTGCCACTCTCCGATATGGGCGACATACTGGGCGGAGGCATGGTCCTGACACTCGGCTCGTTTGCCATTATTCTTGCTGGGCTGGACACAGGAAATGTCTACGGAGGAATCGGATCAAGCCGGACGGCGATGCTTGCAATTCTTGCCGAGCCGACACTCATCCTGGTTTTTGTGGGAATCAGTCTGCTCGCCAAGTCCATGCTGCCTTTTGTCGTCAACCATCTGCTGCTTGGCAGCGCTTCCGCATACTGGAGTCCCGCACACCTGTTTCTGATACTGGGTTTTTTTGCGCTGCTGTTGGTGGAAACCGACAGATTGCCCGTACATTCGAGCACGCATCTGGAAATTTACATGATTGACGAGGCCCGCATTCTCGAATACTCGGGGCCGTTGCTCGCATTGCTTAAGTGGGCGTCCATGATGAAGCAGTTCATCCTCTACACCATCTTTTGCAATGTGTTCCTGCTCCCCTGGGGAATGTCGCAGCTCGGATCGGCATTTGGGCAATTCGGTTCTGTTGTCACATTGCTGCTCAAGTTTCTTCTGGTGGCACTCGTCGTCGTAATTGTGGAGACTGTGCAATCTCGCCTTCGCTTCTACCGCTATCAGGAGCCGTTAGCCGCAGGATTTCTTTTTGCCATTCTTGCAATTGTCTCCAGTCAATTGTTATGAGGAGAGTTCGATGTTTTTGGCACACTTGAATTCGTTGCAGGCATCGATCTTCAGTTCCCTGGCTATCGTCAGCCTGCTACTCACTTTTGTGATGCTGGGGTCTCATTGGCTGCGCAATTATGTGTACGCCTTTGCTGTCCAGTCATGGCTGATTGCTGCACTCTCCGCAGCCGTGGCATATTTCGCGGGTTATCCCGAACTCTATGTGATTGCGGCACTCACGGCGCTTTTTCGCGGACTGGTGTTGCCGTATTTGCTGATGCGCATCGTCGACAGGTTGCATGTCAAACGCGAAATTCACGCGGTCCTCCAGCCAAGTTCGAGCCTGGTCATTGGGGCCTTCTTGGTGATGTTCGCCTTTGTGATCGCGAACCATATGAGCCAGCAGACCACTTCCGCCGCTCATGTGGTGGTGCTCGCCCTCACCATCATGCTCTCGATGAAGTTCATCGGCTTCCTGATGCTTTCCGTGCGCGACGAGGCGGTCAGCCAGATTCTCGGTTTGTTGGTGCTGGAGAACGGCATCTTTCTCGGTTCGCAGATTCTTGTGCCGGGTATGCCTCTGCTGATCGAAATTGTTATCCTCTTCGATCTGCTCATTGTGGTGGCATGCTTCGGCATGCTGGTCCGTTTTCTGGTGGTGCATGCAGGCACCACCAGCAGCCGCGAACTCAATCGATTGGTGGGCTGAGGCTACATGGCACAGCAGCTATTTCTAATTTTATTTGCCGCACCGCTCGCAGCCACGATACTGTCGATGGCTTTGCGAAATTCGCGGATCGCGGAATATGCGACGATCGCCGCCGCGATCGTCGATCTTGTCGTGAGTGTGCCGCTGATCCTGCAAACGCTGCATGGCACTGTCGTTTTCTGGCATAACTATATACGGATCGACGCGCTGGGCGCGTGGGTCATTCTCTGCATTTCCATTGTGTACGCGCTCTCTTCCATTTATGCCGTCGGCTACATGCGGCTTCTCGATGAGGAGAAACGCCTGCCATTGTTCTATGCGTTGTTTTCCGGTTTTGCCCTTACGATGCTGGCGGCCTGCGTTATGAACAATGTCGGAGTCTACTGGATCGCGATTGAGTTGACGACCCTTATCAGCACCTTTCTGGTCGGCTTTGAGCGCGAAGCGGAAAGCACTGAGGCTGCTTGGAAATATATCGTTGTCGTATCCGGCGGTATTACGCTGGCGTTGCTCGGTACGGTGCTCTTTTATTGGGGCGGCACCTTCGTGCTGGGTCCGCGTTACGCGATGACATGGGCCGCGCTCCATACCTCGGCTCCGCAGGTCTACCAGCCTTTGCTCCTCATTTCGTTTTTATTGATTTTGGTTGGTTATGGGACGAAGGCGGGTTTAGCGCCCATGCACACATGGCTGCCGGACGCTCACAGCGAATCTCCCGCCCCTGTTTCCGCCATGCTTTCCGGCGCGTTGCTGAATGCATCCATGCTGGGCATTGCGCGTTTTCTCGGCGTTGTCAGTGGAGCGTCCATCAGCCGGTTCGCGCATACCGCAGTGGTCGTGTTCGGGATCTTCTCCTTTGTTCTGGCGGCGCTCTTCATCGTGAGACAGACAGGCGTCAAGCGCTTGATGGCGTATTCCAGCGTCGAACACATCGGTGTGCAAGCACTTGGACTGGGCTTTGGTGGCGTGCTGGGTGCAGCGGGAACCTTCTACCACATGCTGAATCACTCCATGAACAAATCGCTGATGTTCTTCGGCGCCGGGAATGCGATGCGCGCGTATGGGACCAAAGAAATCTCAGGCATCCGGCATGTGCTGAAGACTTTTCCAGTGAGCGGAACGCTTTGGCTGCTGGGCGCGGTAGGCATTGCGGGAGCGCCGCCATTCGCGCTTTTTCTCAGCGAATTCACCATCCTGCGCGCCGGGATCGCCGGCCCCTATCGTTGGGCCGCAGTGCTGTTCCTGGTGTTTCTGGTTGTCGTTTTCATCGGTTTCCTCGCGCAATTTCGCGCTATGTATTTTGAAGAGACGCCGGAGCAGCAAGTACATCGATTACCGTGGGTAGTCTGGCGAACCCTTCCGATGTGGCTGGCTTTCCTGCCGATACTCGTGCTGGGTCTCTGGTGGCCGCATGGCTTGTGGGATGTCTTCATAAAGATATCGTTCGAATTGGCGGGAGGTGGCCAGTGAGGGGCGCGACAGAACGGACACTACAACCGAATGAGGTGCCGCAAGCTTGTCAGCAGCTCGTCAAAAACGGCGCGCGCCTGCAGATGGCCTACGCTTGGTTCCCGAAACCTGACGCACCCCCCGAGGTCCTTTATCTCGCGGACCAAGGCCCGCATCAGCCATTTTCTCTTTTGCGGTGTCGGCTTTCCGAGGGTTCGCAGGAACTTCAGTCGGTTGCGAAGAGCATCCCGCTCCTCGGGTGGTATGAGCGGGAAATGGCAGATCTCTGCGGAGTTTCCTTTCAAGGCCATCCTGAACCTCGCCCGCTCGTGTTGCATGAAGGCGCTCATCCGTCGATCCCGCCGCTCGATCCCCGCTATCCGGAAGACGAAATGATTCCCTATAACGAGCAGCCGTGGGACTTGCCGCCTGTTGAGGGCAGCGATGTCCAGATATTGCCATTCGGTCCCGTAAGGGGGGACGTGCTTGAATCGGCGCAGATTGTCTTCTATTACGTCGGCGAAGCAATTCTGCATTGTCACCCGCGCTTGTTTTTCAAACATCGCGGAATGGAAAAGCGCTTTGAAGGGCTGTCACCCGCCCTGGGTACATTGATAGCGGAACGTATTTCCGGCGTGGATAGCGTTGCTCATGCGCTTGCATTTTGCCAGGCAATCGAAACAGCCAGCGGATGTGAGGTTCCCGAGCGGGCCAAGTATTTGCGGACCATCTTGGCCGAACTGGAGAGACTCTACAATCATCTCCACTATCTCGGCCATCTTTGCCACACGACAACGCTCAAAGTGGGCGAAGCGCAGGGCAAGCTTCTCGCCGAACAATGCAAACAACTGAACGGCGTTTTCACTGGCAGCCGGTTCTTGCGGGGGCTGCTCAAGCCCGGCGGTCTCCGGCGCGACCTAAACTTGAGTGCGCTGTCCGCGCGTCTGCGTGCGCTGGAACCCGATATCACGGACTACATAGCTGGGCTCGAAAACACGAACAGCCATCTTGACCGCTTGATCACGACTGGCCATTTACCGCACCAGATCGCATTCGACCAGGGCGCAACCGGCCCGATCAAACGAGCTTCCGGTATCCAGCACGATTTGCGTTGTGACCATCCCTACGCTGCCTATGACCAGCTTTCGATGGAGATACCCCTGCGGATGGAAGGCGATGCACATGCCCGCTCTCAGGTCCGCATGGAAGAAATTCGGAACAGCCTGGTGCTTCTGCTCAGTGCGCTGGACGCCATGCCGGAAGGACCGGTCGAGGCCGAGATTACATTGCCTTCTGGAGGCGAAGGACTCGGATGGTGCGAAGGCCCGCGAGGGTCAATCTACTACTGCGTGCATTTCGACGTGACAGGTAAATTGGTGCGTGTGAAGGTGAAGTCCGCGTCATTTTCCAACTGGCGGGTATTTCCGTTCACGGTGCATGACACCAACATGATGGACTACGCGATCAACGAGGCAAGTTTCGGCCTGACAATGGCTGGCTGCGATCGTTAGAGGATTGGGGAGAAGAATATGCCGATCTGGACGCTGTATGGCTTGAACCGGGGAATCGCCACAACTTCGTGGCCGGGGAAGGAAAATGCGGAAGTCCAGCCAGGTGTGCTGGGTCTGCCGCGTTTCCAACCGGATCGTTGCCAGGAAAATTGCCGCGCTTGCGCAGAGGTGTGTCTTCCCGGAGCGATAGGTATTGAAACCGGACAAGAGGGCGAGCGGCTCACCCTCGATTATGGAAAATGTATCGGATGCCAGCTATGCACAGAGTCTTGTCCGAACGATGCGCTGATGAAGTCGGAAGATTGGGCCTTCGGCGTCCGCAATCGTGAAGACCTGGTTTGGGCGGAAGCGCTGGCCTCCAAACCGGCGCACGAATTGACGAACAGGATTCAGAAATGCTTTGGGCGCAGTCTGCATATTCGTCATGTAGACGCAGGCTCCTGCAACGGATGCGAATCTGAATTGCAGGCGCTGAACAATCCCTATTACAACCTTCATCGACTGGGAATCTTCTTCACCCCGTCGCCACGCTTCGCCGACTTATTACTTGTAACTGGTTCAGTTACCTATGCGATGCGCGAGCCGCTGCTCGAAACCTACAATGCGATGCCTGAACCGCGATGGGTGATGGCGATGGGCACCTGCGCTGTCTCAGGCGGTGCAACAGGTGGCGGATATAGCTCTGCGCATGGTGTCGAAGGGATCTTGCCCGTTGATGTTTTTGTGCCGGGCTGTCCGCCCAATCCTGCGGCGATAATCCACTCTTTGCTCTTGCTACTCAACCGCGCGGCGCAGTTTGTCCAGGGAGGCCACTTTGCAAAATGAATTGTTATTTGCGATGGCAGCGCTCTGGGGCCTTTCATTCTTGGCGGCATTGCTGGAGTCGAGCGGAAAGCTGGCACGCGCGGGAATCGTGCTCGGATGTGGCTGCGGTGTCGCGGCGTGCCTAATGGGCCTTCCTGGGGCAACGCCGACATTTTTGTTAGCATTCAGCGTAGGCGATACGCCGGTGAAGTTTCACCTGGACGCCGGTGGCTGTTGGCTCTTGCTGTTTGGCCTGCTAACCGCACTTTTCGCGGCGGCCTTGAACACCACCGCATCTCCGCGACCGGCAAAAAGATACTGGCTGGCTGGCCTTTCCCTCACGCTCCTCGGCGCACTCGGAGTTTTCGGTTTGCAGGATGCCATGTCCTTCCTGATCGCCTGGGAAGTCATGAGCATCGGCGGAGCGGCCATGATCCTAGGCGAAGGTCTCTCACAGCGTTCCGGTGGCAGCTCCGACGGTCCCATGCTTTTTATGCTCTCGCTGCTTGAAGTGGGGGCCGTCGCAATTCTTCTGGCGTTGCTGCTTCTCGGAAACCATGCTGGTTCCTATGCGTTCTCAAATCTTGCGACATCACATATGTGGCCTACGTCGGGCACGTTGATCGTCGGTCTGTTGCTGCTGTTCGGCTTCGGCGCAAAGCTGGGAGTGCTGCCCTTCTACGAATGGTTCCCGGCTGCATATGGCTCTGGTAGTGGCGCGACGGGTGTCATCTTTTCCGGCATCGTTCTCAATGCAGCGTTCTACGCGCTCGCGCGCAGCGTACTCGAATGGTTGCCGCGAGCTGGAGTGTGGGTGATGGCAGTAGCCATTGTCATGATTATTGTCGGCATCCTCAGCGCGATTCTGACCATCTTCAATGCGTTTCAGGAGGAGGATTGGCGGCGGCTGTTGAGTCTATCCTCGGCTGAAAACGCGGGCGTGGCTGTCGCAATCCTGGGCGTTTCTCTGCTGTTCGCCATCAGTGGATTGCGTGGCCCAGCGGGATTGGCGTGGATCGTTTGCCTGCTGCACCTAGCGGGGCACAGTCTGGCCAAGGGCACTCTTTTCCTCACTGCCGATGGAGTGTACTCAGTCAATGACAGCTATGCGATTCGGCAAACTGGCTTATTGCGAAACACCTCTCCCTTTTTTGGAGTCGGCGCACTCTTTGCGACGATGAGCCTTGCCGCGCTTCCTCCGCAGTCCGGGTTTGTCAGCGAATGGTATGCTTTCCAGACCCTCTTTCAGGGAATGCAAGTGAAGGTAATCGCTGCGCGGTTAACCATCGCCCTGGCCGCTGCCGGTCTCGCGTTGGTCGTGGCCGTCGCTTTGGCTACTTTCGCCAAGCTCTTCGGGATCGGGCTGCTTGGAGACGGGCATACTCATCCTACGCATCTCGCTCCAGCACGATGCGGCAGCGTCTTCTTTCTCGGCCTGTGCGTGCTGGGATTGGCCGTGGGCATGCCGTGGTGGATACAAGCGCTTGGGCCAGCCAGCCACGCTTTGTTTGGAGTCAACGCGGCGGTTCCCATGAAGGACGGATGGCTCCTGGTTCCATTGAGCGGGCACTTCGCCTTCATCTCACCGACTAAGATGATCGTTGTCGGCCCACTCTTGGCTCTGATCCCAATTGCCTTTTTCCTGTTCAGTCGGCGGCTGTTTCGGGTCCGCCGCGTGCCGGTTTGGTCGGGGGGCCGACGCGAGGATGCACGCCGCATTGCCACGACTTCGTTGGCGTTTTCCAATGCGTTGCGGACGTTCTACGGATTCATCTACGGGCCAACCCACAATCTTGAGCGCGAATACGATCATGGGCCATACTTCGTGACCCGTTTGATCTTCAATCAGGAGGTCGCTCCGATCTTTGGACCGTATTTGTTCGCGCCGCTGACGCGTCTGGTGAGAAAAGTCGCCGATAAAATCAGCGGTCTGCAATCCGGCTATTTGAACTTTTATAACGCGTTAATCGGAATGCTCCTGGTGCTGATTCTAGGATTGGCGTTGTTTTACAAATAGGACCATCTCCGACGATGCCTTAAGGAAGGCTGTCTGGACACCGTGAAACCGTAGCGGGCAGCGATCCGCTCAAAGACGTACTGATCCAATTCTTCACGGAAGGGGCATCGGGAGCCTATGAAGCCCATGGCAACGAAATCTATGTGGTCTTCAACAGAAGAGCATTCAGGTGAACAGGATGCGTCGGCCCAAGGTGAAACTCGACAACCTCATATCATTTATGACAGTCGCGGCACGACACAACATAGATGACGCCGCCGATGAGCTTGGACTTTCGGCTTCAGGGGTCCGGAAACAACTAGATAATATCGAGAATACGTTTGGCATCCGTCTTTTTCAAAGTATTAGAGGAAGCCTCATTCTTACGGGGGACGGTGAATTGTTTCACAAAGATGCCAAGAAGGCAGTCGATCAGGTTCTTCTTGCTGAAGAACAGGTTTATGCTCGGCAGTCGATCAGGAACCATCATCTGGTGGTTGGGCACTCGACCAATCTCCCGCCCAGCCTGATCGCGGCAATTATGCGGATCCATATCGAGGACGCACAGTTTGTACATATCGAACACCGAAGCGGCCTCACATCGACTACAGTGCGAAGGGTGATCGAGGGGGCGCTTCACGCCGGCTTTGGCATTCTGCCGATTCACGCGCCTGAACTGCTTGTTCGTACTATTTACGAAGAGCCGTTAGTTGCTTGCATCCCGGTGGGTCACAGACTCGCGATAAAATCCACTATCTATCCAAACGACTTCGACGGCGAATCGATCATCGCCGTCTCCAGGGAACCTTGGCCGGCGCGCCATCAGGAAATAGAGGACCACTTTGCAGATTTCGGGGTTGCTCTCCGCATCGTGGCTGATGCGTATTCGGCTCCAGAGGCACTCACGTATGTGGACCAGAAGATAGGCATCTGCCTGCTGCCCAGTACATCGATTGTTGGTCGTCCGGGGATTACGGTGAGGCCACTTTCCACACATGTCCTAATGCGACGATGTGGAGTATTCGTCCGCGAAGATAATCGGTCGCCTTTGTTGCAGAAGTTGCTCGATACGTCGTTTCGGCTGATTGAAGGTGGTCATCTGAGACGAGGGCCTGCTTCAACGTTAGCGTTAGCCAGGGATGATTCCCGGAAAGTGAAGTGAGTATTTCAGTCTTCGCCCAAAAAATAATGGATCGTTTTACCGTATATCTTTGCGATTCGCTGCAATTCGATTACGTCCAGCCGACGCTCACCAAGTTCACATTTAGAGATGAACGAATGCGGCTTGCCAAGACGGTCGGCGACTTCTTCTTGCAGATACCCAGCGTCATGTCGCGCTCTTATCAAGCGTTTCAAGAATGCTTGGTACGCTCGTTGGTATGCTGCATCGCCTTTGTTCACAGATTGAGATTGCGGGACTGTTGACTCATTCCCCAAAATCGGGAATGCTTCTCAGTACACTGCACCTCCGACTTAATTGAGTCGGCGTATTAAAAATGACAGAGGATAGTATGAACAATTGTTGTTTGGAATTCCCAGAGACTGTGGGCAAGACCGTTGAGCGAATCCGTTACATCTACGATCCGTCAGGCGCCCCGGAAGTCGACATTCGGTTCACGGATGGCGTGTCTCTCTCTATCAAGCTCCAACTGAGTCTGAAGGCTGAAGGCGAACTTTATCGCACGCACGAGGGAGATGTGCAAACACTTCAGCAGTATCCGCCTGTTTAGATACGGTTATCCCTTGCGAGCTTTATCGGACCTGGAGGTCAAAATGATCTCGTTGGGCAGTCAGGTTGATTGCGGCCAAATCAATCGGATTGACATTGACCGTGTTCGGAGTGAAGCTGCTTACAGCAAATCAAGGATTGGACGCCATGCGGCGAAAGGGCACGTCGGCCAGTGGCTTCCAGGAAGGATGGCTCGGATGCGCCAATGGACACTGCTGATCGCTTCCAGTCTGATCTTGTTCTCCGGCTGCAACAATGCAAAGAAGCCAAACGAGACGAACCTGAGAAATGCCATCGATCAATATCTCCCGACGCAAAACAGAGCGTGCGTGGCTGTAGACGGACAGTTCCCGTTCGACGTGCCTGCGGCGAACTGGAATGACAAGTCAGGTGAGGCTGCCAAACTAGCCGCTTTGGAGCGCGCCGGTCTGGTGCAGTCCTCGAATACAACCGCGGTTGTACAGAACATGGCGAACGCGCTGTCGTTAAGTCCGCACAAGCCGGAACCAGTGAAGCGCTATACAGTGAGCGGCGATGGCCAGAAATACTTCGGGAAAGTCCGGGGCACGTTCGGGCAGTCAGATGGGTTCTGTTACGGTCACGAAAAGGTGGACACGATTGTGAACTGGACCGAGCCGGAGACACAGGGCGATTATTCGGAAACAAGCGTGACCTATATCTACAAAATCCCCGACCTCGCTCCGTGGGCAAAACTGCCTGATGTGCAGCAGGCATTTCCATTGATCGGCACGACGTTGGAGATGGCTGGAAAAAACCAGACGATTGCGCTCCATCTCACGAATAAGGGATGGGTGGTTAACGGCTCCTGATCGAACGATTGAGCTGAACCCAGAGGCTGCGGGTCCGCCGAGTATCAGGTCGTTTAGAGTTGTCTCCTCTCGCGCATGACCTCATGGATTTCCCGAATGAACCGTCTTCCATCCATCCTTGCTATGTGAACGACCATGTCGAGGGATCGTTCAACATCTCCTTTGACTCGATGAGCGTCTGCATGGGAATCGCCGCGCAGCGCCAGTGTTTCCAAGCGATGAAGTGCTTCGACCGCGCTGCTGGCGTGGATGGTTGCCAGCGTACCGCGATGGCCGGTGTTCATGGCATCGAGCAAAGTCCGCGCCTCCGGCCCGCGTACCTCGCCTACGATGATGCGATCCGGGCGATGCCGGAGAACGGCTTTGAGCAGGTGATCGAAGGTGATCTGGCTGCGATGGGTGTCAGTCTGCGACTCGGCGGAGATGACATGCGGCTTGCGGATGTGCAGCTCCGCGGTATCCTCGATCAGCAGAATGCGCTCATGTTCGGGAATAGCGTCCGCCAGCGTTCCCAATAGAGTCGATTTGCCCGAACCAGTAGCTCCGGCAATGAGGATGTTCTGCCCTTCGCGCACAGCGTCGGTAAGCGCGACAGCCTGTTCCTCAGTGAGCATTTCGACTCGTATCAGGTCCGCAAGTGTGAAGTTCATGGTGACGAATCTGCGGACAGTCAGAAGTGGACGGGGATTGACGACGGGCGGAATCATGGCGGCAAGGCGGCTGCCGTCCGGCAAGCGTAGGTTCAGAATCGGTGAATCTGCATCCAGCTTTTTTCCGAAGCGATTGGCAATTACCTCAAGGCCAGTTTGAAGAGCGTCTTCCTCGAAGTGAATATCCGCCAGATGCCTAATGCGTCCTCCCTCCTCGATCCAGATGGAACCATCGGGATTGACCATGATCTCGGAGATGGTCTGCGATTCGAGCAAAGGCTCAATCGGACGCAGGAATGGAATGATGACCTCGAAGCTCATCGGCTTACCCTCTTTGGCTCGAAACCGATCCGCTCCTGGTCGAACCAGGTCATGGTGACCGGCAGGAAGTCGGGTTTCAGATAGCAGTAGGTCGGCGGCAATGGACTGATGCCATCGAAGGCGACGATGACCGACTGCGCATTTTTGAGGTCATAGAAGACGTTCTCCTCAAACAGAGGCTCTCGGCGCTTCTGGTACTGCTTGGAAGCAGAGACGGAGCCACGGCTCGACGAGGTACGGCCACTGAGCCACCCGACATTCGCGTTGTTGCTCGATTCGGAGACGGTATAGCTGATGTGGGTCCTGTCCGTCTTGCCGCACAACTCGGACGCATAGCGGGCCGTATCGGGGTCCGAGGTCGAGAGAAAAATCTTGGTGCGGAACGCCTGCAACAGGGTCTTCACTCCCTCATTGGGCAGTGCTTCTTTGAGCGAAGAGATACTTTGTGTTGCGACCAGAGGGATGCACTTCGGCTGCCGGGACAGGGATAAAAACCTCTCATCTCCAGTCGGGTTGTCACCGCCGACCGTGGCGAAGTTCTGATACTCATCGCAGATGAAGACCGTAGGCCGGAAGTGCCGCTCCGGGTGCTCGTCCATCGCGGGGATGCGCAGCATCACGGCCCGCTGGTAATCGACCTTCATCATGGTCCCGATGACTTTGGCGAGTGCCGGGTTGAGCGCCGCGGGAAAGTTCAGGCCCACGACCTTGCCCGACTCGATCAGATCCTCGAAGGGCGGCAGTACCTTCGCCCCTGGGTCGGTTGCGATGACTTTGCCTTCGTATAGTTCCTTTGGGGGACAGAAGATACGGCGCACTTTTCTGTCGGTCTCGAACAAGGACAGAAAGATGGCGACACCCTGGACGATCGCGGTCTTGGTTTCGTCGCGGAAGAACTTCCAGTGCTCCCAATACCAGTAAAAGACGCTCTCCCAACTGGCGTGATCATCCTCGTCGGCCTGCCTGCGCCTATATAAGGATGCGGCGATGGATGTCTCTGTGACGACGACCGACTCCAGTTCTTCCGTCGAGCGGACCAGATACTGGCCCAGCTTTTCATTCCACGCGAAGCCGAACGGGGCAAGCGTTGACTCATACTTCCGATAATCCGGTTTGCTGCATCCGATGAAGGAGGCCGCTGTGAACCGCCGTCCGGTCTCGATTAGCATCCTTTCCAGGGTCCCGGCGCTGATGACGGTGCGGAAGATGTCGAGCAGGGTCACGTACCCGTCGCGGACGCGATGCAGCATGATGACGTACCGGACCAGGTCTGTGTACGACTGCTGCCAGAACGGTTCCTTGCCTTTGCCCCAGATGGCGACGATGACCGAGGCGACGTTGAACGCCTGCGCGTAAGCGTCGGAGTCGTTATTCAGGGGGTTATAACGAATGTCTCCAGTAAGCGAGACTTCTACATAATCCCTTTCGCGCCCGCAGCCCGCGAGAATCCTCCGCACCTGCCGGCAGAGGTCGCCCTTGACTTCGAGCACAACGCCGGAGAGCCTACGCACAGGATCGTTTGCCTTGTAGGCGAAGAGCTGGCGCATGGCTGGAAGAACGATGGCTTTGGTCTTTCCACTTCCCGTTGCCCCGGCCACGCAGATGCCAGTGTAGAGGCCGCGCTCCGGTAGCGAAAGCCATTGTGGAGTTGGAGAAGGTTTTGGTTTTAACGGATGGTGAAGTTCTCCCACGATCAATTCCAGATCTTCCCGCAACAGTGGATCGGGGTATGGCGGCAACGGTCCGGCGACGTGATCGATCTTCGGCTGATAGAAGTGAACGTAGGCCAGCGAGAACAGGATCGAGAAGGCGAGGAACGGCGTGCTGTAAAGGAACAGGTTGTAGCTCCAGACCAGTCCTTGAAAGATCGCTGGCCGCTCCAGCGCCAGCAGCCGCAGCAGCGGGTCGCCACTATGGACCGGATAGAGGCTCTGGAGCACGATGCCGCAGGCCGCGCTCATGCCAAGAGAAAGCAGCAGACGGTACTCAATCAGGGGATGAAGCGCATCCTGAAGACGTGGTGACAATCGCATACGGCAGCCTCCTTTCTATCCGCGCACCGTCGATGACAGGTCGGGTTTCACAGCCGCATCGATGACGGGTTTCGTCGGAAGCATCGCCTGCTTTGGTCTGGCGACGGACCGCGGCGAGCCTGCGGCAAGTCCGGCCTTGTACTTCAGGAACTCTTCTTCCTGAGTGAGCGCGAAGCGCAGCAGCTCATTGACGATGTACCTGCGCTCGTTATCCGACCATGTGGCCATCAGGTCGATATCCTGCGAGATGCTGTCCTCGATGTTGGTCTTGAGCAGGACAAGGCTGACCTTGCTGGCTCCGTGTTCGATCTTCAGTTTGCTCATTGTTGGTTTCCTTTCTGGCCGCATTCGCGGCTGGTTAGAAGTACTTGCTCCGGTCCAGAGTGCGTACCTGCTCTGGACCAAAACTGGTACTGGGTTAGAACCGATGCGAGTACCGGAACAGGACCGTTACAGGTACTTGCATCAGTCCAACTTGGTACGTGGGCGGGAGCGACCAGCGCGGTGTCAACCGTCGCGGGAAGTGCGGAGCACTGGGGTCGCTCCCGCCCACGTACCACCCAGCTTTTCGTGTATTGTCCTGCTATGTATCTGGCAGGAAAGCACTTCGTCAGCGCTCTACCTCCCGGCATGTGAACCCTCCATAGAACCGCTTGGTTCACTTCGCTGAATCCGGGGATAGCTGTACTCCAGCAGGAGTGTGGTGAGTCGTGGTTGGAGTTGAGTGCGAGGTTGCGCAGCAACTGGGCGGGCGTCGTCATCGAAGAGGCGCGGACTCCGGGGCAGAGCGCCCGAAAAGCGGCCCCAAAATGTGTCTCGGGCGTCGGCAAAATTGAAGTCGGAGGCGGCAATATAGACCACCTCGAAGTTGCCGACGGCGCGCAGCAGCGAATCGGCAACAGCCAGGAAGCGAATAAACTTTTCTACGGTGGCGAGTCCTTCGTCGATGAAAGCGAAACGCACCGGCGAGTGGGCAGCACGGCTCCGGTCTGTAATCGATATGGGAAAAGCGGCGAGTTGGGGAAGCAGCCGTCCATCATCGTCAGTGAAAAGCTGTGGCGAGATGCTCCGGTCGTCGGAGAAGAAACGGAGCCGTTCCTCATAGGATTCGAGGTAATGGTGACCGTCGTTTTCGAGGACATAATCGAGCGCCATCAGGTGGGTGCGCACCTGGCCGTCGCCCTTCCTGCGCCTGAGTTGCGATTCTGGATTGCCGAACAGACGGTAGATCGTCCGTGAGTAGAGGTGATACACCTGCCATCCCTGCCGGTAGTCCAGGGACTCGATGTGTTTGGCTCTGCGCGCTTTTTCAAGAAAGCGCATGACCAGGGCGCCCTTGTTGCGGTCGGTGAAGTAATCGAACTGGCGGCGCACGAAATAGCCGGAGTGAACGGCGACAAAATAAAGGAATGCGGCCTCGCGTTGCGTATAGCCGAGAGATTCAAGGCCAGCGATAGGATCGGCAGTCATGGCTACAACTCCAGAATGTTTTCCATGAGGTGATGGTCGCCTTCAATCTTCGCGGTCAACGTCGCCCGGTCGGAAGATGAAGCGTAGAGGTGGAAGCCAGCCTGGGCCTTGTTGCGAAGATGACCGGGGCGGTACGCGGCAGTGAGTACCTCGATGTCGTCGTGGCTGGCGCGCGTTCCCTGATCGACATCGCAGTCAGGATCACGAGGGAGGTCATACTCGATTCGTGCATCGGGAATCTGGATGCCGTCATTGACGTAGGGCAGATCGAATTGCCCGGCAACGTGCTCTTTGATTTCTGCCATGTCCCGTTCGGGATTGGCTTTCCGCTCGGCATGGATCGCTTTCTGGACCTGCGACTTCAGTTCAAAGTCGAGCTGAACCCGGAGGTTCGTGCCGCCCTTTTGCTCGATGCGCTCAGCCTCTTTGCGATAGGCGCGATAGATCTGCGTGTCATGTTCCACCTCTCGGGGCTTGACCATGCCGGAGTAAAGTTTCTGATCCTGCGGCAAGCCGGAGGTCTGACGGGCTATATCGCGGCCCTCTCTGGTCAGGGTGACGACTTCGATTTTCTCGATCCTGCCGCCGCGCCCGTCACGGCGGGCGTTGACAGCATCGACCTGAATGAGTCCCTGTTCACGTAGGAAGGAGAGGTCTCGCACCATGCGTGACGGACGATTGTCGTAGACGGTTTCGGCAAGATCGCGGGTGGCTATGACACGAAAGCGGCCCACTTCGGCTAAAAGCTTTCTCTCTTCCTCACGCAGGGACATGCCCACGACCTGCTGCGGAATCGCGTGTCTGCGGGTGCGCTGGTCCATGGGGCGGTCATGGGTGATGCTGCGATGCTGTGGTTCGCGGGGTCGTTCAGGGTGCAAAGAACGGGCACGGCTGACATTAGGAATCTGCAACACGCGACGGTTCTGAGCGCGGGCCGCGAGTTCTTCCCGCCTCCGTTCAACGGGCGAAGGTTCCAGCGACGGTGCGGAGCGCGGAGCCTCTGGTTCGCGCTGGCGGGGAATGTCATGGGAGATATCGAGGCGCATCAGTCAGTCTCTCGGTTCTGGTTTTCAAAGTCGAGGGGAGGTTGGGTCGGGATAACAGGCTCCTCTTTCAGTTGGCCCTGAAGGATAACGACGTCATATTCGGAGACATCGCCGAAGGACTCTATCTCCCGCTGCGCGGCTTCTTTGGCGGCGCGGGCACGGGCGACCATGCCGGTCGAGAAGTCCATGTGCTCTTTCTCTTCGGCTTCGGTGAGTGGTGTCCCTGGCGCTCCGGTTGAATCCTGCCTACTCTTCGCCGAACTGCGCGGCGATCTCTTCTGAGAGTTCCGAGTGTCCACTGTGTATCTCCTGGTCGAAGTGTTTGAGTTTGCGGCCTGTGTCGCGCAGGAAGAACTTGCGCTCGATCCAGATGGCGAGGCCGAGAAGGTTGGCGAAGAGCAGAGCGCAGTACAGCGCGATGCTCTGGAGATAGCTGTGCAGGATGAGACTGCGCCACGGTACAAAGAAGCGCAGCTCGTGACTCAGCCAGAAGCCGAGCGTGAGGAAGATCAGGGTGGCGACGAACGTTGCATTGGCGATCACGATGTTCCTTTCCGCCGCGATAGTTGCGCGGCCCTGTCGGAAGAAAAGCGGAGAAGCGTTTGCCTCCCCACGAAAGAAGGCGTGATGGTGTTAGCCGTCCTCGCCGAAATCTACGAGCGCATCTGGACGTTCCAGCCGCTGAATGCGGACGGCATGAACGGCATAGGTTGAGTGCTTTACCGGAAAGCGTTCGCCTGCAACGACCACGCCACGCTCCTGTTCCAGAGCGCGCAGCTCGCCTTCGATTTCGAGATAGTCGCCGCGCCTCATGCCGCGGATGAGACCGCAGAAGAACGGGCCGGTGCAGATGATGCGATGCCAGTCGGTGCGCGGTATCCACTCGTTGGCTCCGAGGCCCCACACGCCGGAGACGGTTGCCAGCATCAGAACGGCGTATGCGTCGTTGGTGATTCCATCCGATGGAGGCGCCTCGGCATTTTTTGCGAGAAAGCCTCTGAGGGTGACGGTGTTGACGAAGAGATTCATGATTGCACCTCCCATTGGGAGGACAACGCGGCCTAAGCCGCGTCATCCTCCGTGATGGGCTCGGCATCGGGGTTCTCGCCCGAGGTCGGCGGCGTCAGTTTCTTGACGATGCTGGCGCGTACCTCCCAACCCCGGCGCTTCACCGTGGTCTTCTTTTTGCCTTCGCCGACCTCGGCGTCGTACTCGGTGCTGCGCAGCTCGCCCTCGATCTCCACGTAGTCGCCCTTCTTCAGGGACTTCGCGTAGTCAGCGGGCTTGCCGAAGGCGACGATGCGGTGCCACTCGGTGTGGTTCACCCACTGGCTCGTCTGTTTGTCCTTGTAGCCGGACTTGGTGGCGAGCGATAGAACCACGAAGGTGTTCTGTTGTTTGGTTGCGAAGTTCTCGGCACTCTTGCCGAGGTAGCCCTTCAAAGTGATGTGGTTTTCATAAAGTGCCATGTTATTTCTCCTGTTTGTATTTGCCCGGATTGCCCTCGGGACACTCCTGCGCGAAGCGACGCGAGGTGCCCCGCTCCCAAGGCCAAGTGGCGTCTTTTTCGGAAGGTTCGGAAAATCTTTTTGCGTTCGTTGCATAAAAGATTTTCTGAAAGCCGAAACCCATAGGGCGGCGACAGCCGAAGCAGAGACACGCAGAGCCGCAGGGCGCGGGGAATGCACCGAAGCGAGTGACCGAGGGTGAGCAGGGAAAATACGGGAGAATTGGCGCTCTATGAAAACACCTTGAGGGACTGGATGGCGTTCAGGATGCCGATGCAACCAGACAGCGGCGGAGCCATGACCTGTCGCCTGCCACTGCTCCGGCTGCAAAAGCAGAGAGTGGGGGAACCATAGTTTCCGATGGCTCTCATCGTCCTCCGCATCCCGCCATGCGAAGTACATGGCTTTGGGCGACGGAGTCGAGGGCGAACTGTACGGCTCCAACTCCGGCCCGTTATAGGCAGAAAGAAGACCTGCTATGTGCCACGGTTGGAAGGTGCGCCGCAGTATCGTTTCAATGTGCGCCCGCTGTTTCACCGGACCCTCCCGGTGTCGGACCCATTACGGAGTATGGCATCGACGGCTGCGATGCGCTCTCCGATCCAACGCATGACGGGGACCGCCATTGAATTGCCGAGAGCTTTGTAGCGGGGGCCATCGGAGGCCAGCCTGCTGCGATACTCGACCAGCGTGTAATCGTCGGGGAACCCCTGCAACCGCTCGCACTCGCGCGGCGTCAGTCGCCGCACGGCCATCTGAGGCGTCATCACGCCGTCAACCCGCCCACCGTCGCCGCCACGCTGAAGTGTTCCCGCAATATCGGTTGATGCAGTAAGCTCTCCCGACCATGCGACGGCGACATTTGCGGCGTTGCGGCCTGTCGCATTGGCGTTCGTTCCTAGCGATTGCATGACATCGCCGCTCAGAACATCGCCGTCCTGGTTCTGCGTAAAGGCGATGGCTACCTGCCCGCCGCCATTCGGATGGCTCGCGTTATGCCCCATACCGCGCAGTGTCGGCGCGATATCACTCGCATCGACACCATCATCCTTCGCGGAGAAAGCGACGTAGCATTGCTGTTTCAGTCTCGGCTGCGCTGTTAGCGCGCCGACCGTCCTGCCATCCCCACCGTGCAGCCGCACCTCGTCGCGGCTGTTCTGCGCAAAGGCGACAGCCTGAGCGCCTCCACTCTCCAGCGTGTGAGCAATATCATCCGAGAAGCCGCTTCCGTTCGACTGCGTGTGCGCCGTGCAGATAGCGATCGGCACGATGGGCGTCCCACGCCCGGTGCCGTCCTCGCTTGCGTCGAAGCCATCGGCTGAGAGCGAGTGAACGACCATCTGGTGTTCCGGGATGCGTCCGGCACGGATGGAGCCTGCGGTCGGATACTCCTTTACCCCGAACTCCGAGTCCTGAAAGACGCTCAGGAGTGTCTCAGTCTCGTAGTCCTGCCTGCCCATGCCTCCGGCGTTCAGACAATGGGAGGTGTTGCCGGTGCTGGGGATCAGGCCGCCGTCGATATCGAAGTGCGATCCTGGGCCGCCACCACCATGAGCGCGTGCGCTAAGGGTGGGGGCAATGTCTTTCCCCGTTTCTCGGCGCGGCGAAGGATACCCCGACAGGCTCGACCGCTCAAGTAAAACCGCTGCGGCAGGTCGCCAGTCTCCAAGATGTCCGACAACGAAGACGCGGCGCCGTCGCTGGGGTACTCCGAAATGTTCAGCGTTAAGAACTCTGTAGGCGATCCCATACCCGCATTCGACCAGCATTCTGAGGAAGGCTCCAAACGTCCGTCCTCCGTCGATCGACAGGACGCCGGGGACGTTCTCCCACACCAACCATAGGGACCTGAGTCTGCCAGCAAGTCGAGCAAACTCGATGGTGAGGTTGCCACGCGGGTCATCCAGTCCCGCTCGTTTACCGGCGATGGAGAAAGACTGGCAAGGTGTTCCTCCGGCCAGAAGGTCGATTGCTCCCACATCCTCTGCTCCAATCTTCGTGAAATCACCCGCATTGATAATTGCGCCATTGACAGGCAGAGCAACGATGTTGCGAATAGCTGCGGCACGGCGTTTCGCCTCTTTGCGATCCGGCGCATCAAGCGGACTCGGCATGTATACAGGGCGCGATGCGCCATAGCGCGAGCGCAGTAGCCAGCAGCAGAAAGGGTCAATCTCCGCGAACATGGCAGGCTGCCAGCCAAGTGGCCCCCATGCGACGGACGCTGCCTCAATACCGGAACACACGGAAAGGTATCTCATTCGCACAGGCCACTCATGCTGTGTTCCGCGATTTCGGCCCACGCTTGCGTTGGCAGAGCACATCGAGCGCGGCGAGGATGTGCGCCATGGAGGTATTGCGGCCATAAAGCACCATGTCGGCGTAGCGGACGGGAGCAAGATCCCCGGCACGGTCCACCAGCAACAGAGGAATATGCAGACCGGATTCCAGCAGGCGGTGAATGAGCCTTCCGGCGGAATCGCCTTGCTGTGCGTGAATCAGAACGCCGCAGGCAAATGTGGCCTCACGGTCGTTTCCCAACAGAGAAGCCTCCAGGCTGTCGCTGACAGCGACAATCCTGTAGGGGTGCAGCCGCAGGGCGAAGAGAATCGTCGAGAGCAACTCATGGTCGGCGCAGTAGAGCAGGACTTGTTTTTTCGGTCGCATGATTTCTAGCTCCCGAACGCCTGGTCTTCGTGGACGTAGCTGATGACAAGGCCCAGCGGATTAGTGAGCAGCATGTTATTGGGCACTTCACCACGGAAGCTGTAAATGACATTGGCGGTCCAGTGTTCGCGGTGCTGCTCCTGTCCATCGCCGGGGGAACGGTAGACTTTCTCAAACTGGATTTGGGCACGGTACGGCGACTGGCGCAGGTCTTCGAGAATCACAGCATCGATTTCGATGTCCACGTCAGGAGCGCTGGGGTCGAGCAAAAACGTCTGCAATGTTTTCTGCTGGTTCACCCCCTGGAGCGTGGAGGACTGCAATTCATTCGAGAAGAAGTCCAGCGACTGCGAGAAGTCCCTCTGCAAGGTCGCATGATTGCGACCGTAATAAAGCTCGCACCAGCGGGCCAGATAATACTTGCTCACACGGTCCACAGGGATTTTCGAGAAGTCGTCATAATTCATCACCTGACCGCGCCCGATGTCGCTGATGGAAATAACGAGGGGCTTCAGCCGCGAGGCTGCTGTTTGGGCGCGATACATCATCGCAAGCAAGGTGAGCGCAACGACGGAAAGTACCAGCAGGGCGACTTTCAGGTAGGTGTTGGTGACAACCGGCTCCGCGTATAGCTCAATGAACCTGTGTCCGGCATCGGTGATGGGAAGTTCATGCTGTGCCTTTGTCATGGCTAATCTCCTCTCACGTTGACCCAGGAGCCTGCGCGCCCACTGAGGATCGAAGCGGTGAGTTCCGGTATCTTGACCATCCCGTAGATACAGGCCAGGAGCGTGATGAACAGCGCGGGCAGGATGGTGAATGCGTTCGAGATGCTGATGTTGCCGATGACCTTAAACATCGAGACAACGACCTGGGCGAAGACATAAATGAAGGCGCTGGCGATGACCTGATAGAAGCTGAATCCGATAAAAGCTTTTAGCCAGCCCCAGAACAGCCAATCGAGCTTGGGCACGATGAAGAATGGAATGAAGATGGGACCGACAAGTACGCACACGGCGGCGGCAACGTAGCCATACGCAATCACGGCGAAGGCAGTCGCCTGGGTCAGCGCAAGGACGACGGCAATCACCAGAAAGGTCAGGTCTTCCTCGATGCTGAAGCTTCCCGGTGGCGAGCCGAGCTGCTGCTCGGCGGTAGTGACGGCGTCGGTGATCTGCTGGGTCTGTTTGGACTCGATCTGATTGGAGAGATTAAGCCCTTCCTGTGTAATGAGGTCGCTGAAGCTATAGCTCATGCCGGGGATCGGCGTTGAGTAATAGGTCAACATTCCGAGGCCAAACGAAATCATCAAAATCAGGTCGGCGAACTTGGCGAAATGAAACCCGCCTCCGCCCTGCGAGGCGGACAGGGCGGACTTGATGCCGAACCAGACAATCAAAATCACGGCCAGCCCACGGAAGATGTCGAGTCCGG
Organism: Silvibacterium sp.; assembly: GCA_049799415.1. Lineage (GTDB taxonomy): Bacteria > Acidobacteriota > Terriglobia > Terriglobales > Acidobacteriaceae > Silvibacterium. The sequence continues at coordinate 9,295 of JBARHV010000047.1, read as the reverse complement.
TGGACTGGAAGATCGAACCCTTCGACGTGAGTAACTGCGTGATGGCCTGCCCGACAAAGGAAATGAGATTCTGCCCCATCGCTTACCTCCCGCTGATACTGAGCGAAATGCTCTGCATGGCATCGCTCACGCCGCCTGTGATGTTCTGCATGAGGGTGGGAAAGTTCTGCTGAAAGTAAATGGCGTTGTTGAGGGCGCGGTTCTGCGCGTCGATCTGCTGCTTCTGTGCGACCAACTGCTGCTGAATCGAAGCCAGGAGCAATTGGTTCGTGTCCTGCTGCGAGTGAATCTGGAGCAGTGTTGCGGAGTTGATCTTGCCGAGCAATGCGGCCTCGGTCTGCTGGCTGGAATCGTTCGAAAAGGTGTCTGAATCAAGGTTGGTCAACTTGGTTGCGAACTGTTGCTCGTCGGTGCGGATGGTGCCGAGCGTGGCAAGGGTATTGGTGGTTGTGGTCTGCGCAAGCTCCGAGGTGGCGTACTGATTGGCGACGGTGGCTTGGGTGCGTGAGTCGAGAGACGAGTAGCTTCCCGATGGATAACTCTGTGCCTGCACGTAGGCGCTGTTGTATCCCTGCTGTGCGTTGACGAGCGCGCCGTAGTTGAGCGCGTTGACCAATGCCGCCGTATTGCCGTAGGTGTTGGGAGGAGCCTGTAGGCTGGTCCACTGGGACCAATCGGCCTTGTATCGGGCTTCCAGATTTTGCGGCAACTGCGACATCTGGTAGGCGAGGTTATACATGGTGACGATCTGGTTGCGGGTGGCGACCGCAGTGGTGTAGATCTGCGAACCTTGCTCGATCTGCTGGATCGCATGGGCGCTCTGCGTAGGGTCGTAGACGATGCCAGAGCCGAACTGCGCGTGCGCCATCGGCGCGAGCGCGGTTAGCAGACTGAAGATGAGAATGAGAATCCTTGTTGCTTTCATGGTGAAACCTCCGGGAGTTACAGATGGATGGGAACAAAACAGGACGGCGAACGCTGGTCAACGCGTTCCTGCGTCATGTACCGATAGGGCGATGGCTTCTTGGGCGGCGAAGGGGAGGCGCAGCCAACCATGAGCAAGCAGGAGAGAAGCGTGAGCGAAGCAATGCGCATCACATCACCCCCGGCATGTCGTGGTTCTCGTATGCGGGCAGCAGCATGTCCTGAGTGATGTAGACCTTGATCCGGTGGCCTTCGCGGATGGTGATGGTGGGCGGAATGTTGATGAAGCGGTCAAGCAAATTGGCGCTCGACTGCGAAAGACTGGACGCGATGCCGGACTTGTATGCCTCGGTGCCCGACTCGTTGTAGCCCTCGTTCAGATTGGTGGCCTCGGCTGCTCCGGCTATTACACCGAGCGCAATCGACGCGCCGAATATCTCGACGTAGTGGTTATTCACCTTGTCTTTCAGCCCGGTGGCTCCGGCCTGGTCGAGACCGCGGAACTGGTCCAGATCGACGGAGTAGCCATCCGGCATGAGCAAACGATGGAAGGTAACGGCGAGGCGCTTCTGTCCAAGGCCAGCGACCTTCTGCACACTGCCGAGAATGAACGTGCCTGCGGGGATGAGCACATGCTGGCGGTCCTGGCTATAAATCGGGTTCGTGACCATCACTTTCAGCGGACCCGCAAACTCCCCGTCTAGGCGATTGACCAGCACCGTGTCGATCGTCGCGCCCTCAAAGACGACATACGGCTGGCCGTGCGCGGAGTTGATGTTGACCTCTGGCGCACGCTTGTTGCCGGTGGCGGTGGGCAGTGTGACGGGAGCCTGCGGCAAGTTCACAGGGTGGGACGAAGCACTTTCACTTAGTCCGGCAGTTTCCGCCGATGGGGGTGCAGCCCCATCATCGGAGGAGACGAGATTTGAAGCGAAGCGTGCTTTGAACGCCAGCGCCTTCTCCGCATCCGCGACCGGATCGCGGGGCGGCTCGGTAGCTGGCGGCAACTGCGCAGCAGGAGCAACGCTAGGATGGGCGGGATTGTTTACGGATGCCCCGTCTGCCGGTGAAGCCGCCGTGCCTGCCCTTTGCGCCTGGGCCTGTTGGCTCTGGCGCTGGTCGGCGCTTAGGTCCTGTTCCAGATCTTGAATCTTCCGCTGGTTCATGTCGGTGGACAGGGCCACCGGGGAGGCCGCTGTATCTTTTGCGGCTGGCTTGGCGTGATTTTTGGAGAACATCACCGCCATGAGGATAAGCACCGCGAGCCCGGCGACGACATAACCCTGCGCCTGCTTGGGGACTACACCCACAGGCACGACGCGCTTGTCGCGGAGGGCGGAAGCGTTCTCAGGGGGTGGCGGAGCAGCCTGCGGCTCCGTCACCGTGTTAATTTGCTTTTCATCAGCCATCGGGGTCACCTACCGGCCCTTCCGCTCGAAGCCGAGCTTGTGCTTGCCGATCTGGAGATAGCCCTTATCGACCACGGTGGGGAGAATGTAGGTGCCGTCCTGCAACTGGAAGGTAATGAGGTCAGGTCTCTTGTCCTTCACCTCGTAGACGGAGAACTTTTCCGATGCCGATGATTTGATATAGGTGAACTTGTCATCGTGATAGATCGCCGAAACATTGAAGGGTTTTTCATCGTGGAAGGTGTAATCGAACTTCAACGCCTGGGTGGGATAGTCGGCGCGGAACTCTTCGACCGCAGTGGCGGCACGCTGTTGTGCAAGTTGCGCTCGCGTCTGCGCTGCGGCAACTTCTGAAGCCGATACCCATTTCGTCGCACCTTCGGCGGCGGCCAGGGAAGACGGATCGGACGGCTCAATGACCACCTTCAAATCCGGGTCGGCAGTCTCGTCATCATCCAGAGTGAAAGAGTAGACATTGCCTTTATCGGTAATCAGGTTGAGGTCGGAGTGGATGCCTTCTTTCGCCGGATGGAGGAAGCAGTAATTACCCACGGCGTCGATGATCCAGAAGTCCTTGTCGCCGGTTGCGACCTCCAGAATCTTTTCGGTCGAGGGAAGCTGAATGAGCGTGGTGTAGCGCATTTTCGCGCGGATGCTCACGATGTCGTTGGCGTGGTAGTGGACAATACGGGCGGTCTGCTGGCCGTGGGCCACGGTCGCAACCATGCCGAGTAAAAGCGGGACGATAGGTGAAGGGCGCATGAAATCTCCTTTTGGGGATGAGTGATGGTTATGAGTGGAGTGGGTTGGGGTAATCCTCGGCCAGCCGGAGCAATCCTTCCTCTGGTCCGAAGCGGGCGAAGTAATCCTGTTTGCGGATGTTGTCGCGGGCATTGTTGGTCGCCATCCAGTAGCCGAGCGCATCGACTTCGAGGACCAGCTTCTTGGTGCTGCGTGGCTGGATCAACAGCAGCTCGCGCTTGGGGACAAGCGACTCGAACAACTCAAGCTGAGTATCGTTGAGCTGGAAGATTTCGGCGTAGAGCTTGCGGTCGATGTTGGGGTTGGCGAGGAATATCTTGGTCGGGCAGGATTCGTTGATGATGTTGAGCACGCCTGCATCGGCCAGTTCCACCACCGACTGTGTAGCGAGAATCATGGCCGCGTTTTTCTTGCGCCACGTCCGCTCTGCCCGCACTACCCAATCGCGGATGATGGGGTTCTTCAGAAAGATCGAGGCTTCGTCCGCGAGAAAGATCTTGAAGATGGCAGCGTTTGCGGGCTTTTCAATCTCAGAAGAAGCACGCTGCAACACATAAAAGAGCAGAGGCTCCAATATGTCCGGGTAGTCCGACCATCCATCGAAGTTGAAGGTCTGGAAGTGCGCAAAGGTTAGGGTGTCCTCGGCGTTGTCGAAGAGATAACCGAACTGGCCTTTGCCGGTCCACCGCTGAAGCCGCTCCCCCAGAGGCCCGAGGATGGACGCAAAGTTGGTGAGTGTCCGTATCTCGGCGGGCAATTTGTAGACCCGCTCGATCGCAGCGAACAATGCTTTTTCATCGTCCCCGGTCAGAGTGTACTTGCCCTGACCCTCAATCAGAACCCGCATGAACAGGTACAGAAAGTTCAGGTTTTCGTGGGTGAGTCCCAATGAAAAGGGATTGATACTGAAGCCCGGCGTCTTAAGCCCGACGTTCAGGTACGTGCCGCCGAAAACGCGCGTCAGCGTTTCGTAGCTGCCGCCGACATCGAAGATGAAGGTCACCGGCCCATACTTTTGCAGCGCCTGAAGGATGGACCCAAGCGTGAACGACTTCCCGGCCCCAGTTGCCCCGAGCAGCAGGGTGTGGGCAACGTCTCCCGCGTGCAGGTTCATGTAGTATGGCGTGCCGTGCGTCGATTCGAGAACGGCGGCGTACTCGCGTTCCAGATGCGGGTTCCACGGCGAGCCGCTATCGACCGTGAACAGGAAGCTGAGGTCGGCGTAGTTCGAGTTCAGCGCCCACTGCTTGCGGAGATTGAATTGTTTGTTGCCGGGGATCGTCGCAAAGAAGGCGTTGAGCAGGTTATAGCGTTCCTCGTACAGCAGGCCGTCATGCTGCGTAAAGAGTTTTTGAAACTCCGCGACGGCGTGCTCGACTCTGGCGCGGTCCTCGTCGTAGATCACAACGGACAGCGTGAACTCCCCGAAGTTCTTGCCCTCCATGCCCATCGCAGTGAGAGCGTTTCCCAGCTCGGCGACAGCGGCCTCTTTGGAATCATCGACAAGGTTGTCCTGATTCCCAGCGTTCTGGCGGTCCTGAAGGTTCGAGACGAAACTGGTCTTGGAGTTGTGGTGATGGCGGCGGCGCGAGGCAATCTCTTTGCGGGCCTTCGCGTTGTCTACGGGATGCCATTCGGTGACAACGTGGAAGTTGGCGGGAATATCGAGCAGGCCATTCAGGAGCAATGGCCGTGTCTCCGCTGGTAGCTCTTTCAGCGTGAGGACGCGGAGATAATCGTCATCCATCTGGAGGTAGCCGCGATGCGCTTCCAACTCCGAATCGCATACCTGCCAATCGAGATGCCGCGTTTCACACAGAGGCGCGGCTGCAATCTTGGAGGGGCGGAGATTGGTGAGACGGCGCAGTATGCGAAACGTCTCCTCCGCCCCTGGCAGCTCGACCGTCATGAGGTCGTTTAGCTGTCCACTCAAACTGTTGATCTTTTGCTGCAAGCGCAGTCGGTCGCGCTCGATCTGCTCATACAGCAGCGTGCGTTCTTTGTTGCCGGAGAACAGCGCACGCAAGTCGCGCAGCGAGGAGCGCGGCTTCTTCGGCAATTGAGACAGGGCGTGCAGCAGACCTGTCTTGGCATAGCTGCCGTCCATCATCAACACCCAACAAATCTCGATGGAGTACAGCCGGTCGGACTTGGAATCGAGGAAGGCCGCGCGCTGCTGCACTGCCGCGCGCACCAGCGGGTTCTCATACTCTGCGTGCGGTATCGTGGGACGGTTGCGCTTGAAAAGAATTTGATAGAGACGGCACTTATCATCGAGGGAACGGAACGCTGCCTCAAGGCGCTTGACCGCATAATCGCGTCCGGCAGAATCCAGGCTCTCGTAGTCGATGCCGCCGATCCGCAGCGCACAGCCGAGGTCGCCGGACTTGGTAAAAAACGAATGCTCGTCCCAGAACCCGTAGAGGTTGATCTGCGCGGGGAACGAACCCGCTTCCTTCCAGTCCTTCCTGATGTCGTCAAGCCTGACCATCGTGCCTCGCAATGCGTATTTCCGTGGTGTCTGCTTTCATGGGGTCGTAACGGCGGCGGAACTTGCCGGAGTTAAACAGCACACGTAGAATCTCGATGTCGTGCTTTGTGGCGATGCGGGCGATGATGACGCCGACGATGAACAGCCCGAGTCCGCCAAACAGCGAATGCAACAGCGAAAAGATCGCGCCTCCCGAGATCAGAGCGACGAAGAACAATCGCCGCTCTGCTCCCAGGACAGTCAGCGGACGGTTCATGGCCTTGAACACCGGATTCACTCTTCCGTCCATTGACCGAGACACAGGATCACCTCCTCTCTAGCTCGGGAAAAGCCAGGCCATAAAGTTCACCGCACCGATCGCCATACCAACACCGAAGACGATTCCGGCGATGGTCTTTTTGGACTGGCCTTCGCCATAGGCGAACATCAGCCCTCCGACAACGATTGCGACCAGCGACAGCCCGGTTGCAATCGTGCCGGTAAAGGCGGTTTTGAGGACGTTGACTGCGTTGTCCCACGGATCGCTGCCGGTACTTTGGGCGTAGACCGGGACCGCCGCAAGGAACATTAGGGATGGTGTAAGCCAGCTTCGCCAGTGCTTGCGCGCAGCCGGAAGACGCGGACGTTTTGTAAGATTGGGTATTTTCATGTGCTCCTCTCCGTGCGAAAGTCCGGTGGAGCACTGCTCCCCGTCGCACGTCATGGAGCGAAGGTAAGGCTGAAGCGGGCGCATGACCATTGCAGAATTTGAAGGGTGTGTGCAGTTTCCGCACATCCCCTTCTGCGAAGAGAAACGCCAATGAATATGCGGCTGCGGGTGCTATTCAGCGTTGCAATGGAGCGATGGCGGGAGAAGAAGATACAGCCGTTCAGGTGCAGGATGCACAGACCCATTCATTCCCACGATAAACAGCAAAGAGCGTGCGGGACGGCGCGGGTCAAGGTTGCGAGGATCACATCGCCGAGCAATGGTTCGCCTTGAGGCGAGACGGCACGCACGTATCATCTGCCGAGCGTGGGAATGAAGGAGATAGCTTTGATGCGACTCTCTCTTTCACTCTTTCCATGCGGGCGCTTGCGTTGGCATGATAGGCATCGTCCATCTCTACGCCGATGTACTTGCGGCCACTCAGCATCGCTGCCGCGCAAGAGCTGCCGCTGCCTGCGAAAGGATCAAGTACCAGTTCGCCGGGTAATGAGAAGCTGCGAACCACTTGCGCCAGAGCAGCGACCGGCTTTTGTGTCGGATGGAGCTTGTTGCCGCTGTAGGGCATGTCGATCACGTCTGCGATAGGCTGCTTCGGCAACGGCGGTCTACCCTTCGCCAGCAGGTACGCCTGCTCGTGCTGATAGCTGAGGAACCTGCTCTTTGAGCTGTACGTCTTGCGGAATACGATATGTCCGACAGGCTGGAAACCCGCGTCTTTCCACGCTGCGAAGAACTCATCGACTTTCGTCCAGCCGTAAAACATGATGGCCACTCGATCCTGCTTGAGCACCCGATATGCTTCCCGCATCGCGGGCTTGAGCCAGTCGGCGTTCGCATCGTTCTGAATGGTGCGGCCATTACGGTCGCGGTAGTTCACGAGATAGGGCGGATCGGTGAGGATGAAATCGACGCTGTTCGCTGGCATCTCACGCATCTTCTCGATGCAGTCGCCGTGAAGGATTGTGTTGACGGGAAGCTGCTGTTGGATCGTGTTCGTGTTCATGATGTCACTCCGTTTTGTGTGGTCTCCCGATGAGTCGGGGCACACTGCGCGAAGCGACGCGAGTGGGTCAGGCTTCCAAGGCCAAGGGCGCTTTTTTTGTTGCGTTCAAAAAAGCAGAGCCCGCCGTGCCGCGGGACGCCGGTAAAACCCCGAGCGCGTGCCCGACTCAGCGAAGACCACGATCTGCGAGTGTTCTGAACACGAAAACCTGTCCAACGGCACTCTCCAGCATGAATCGGCTGCCTGGATGAGCGATGTGCAGAACCTGCGCACACCCCGCGAATTTTGCAATGGCTCGCCCGGTTCTCCGCGCCTATTTTGAGGATGTCAGAAGAGCGATACGTAGGCCGTGAGGTTCCGCATATGTTGCCCGTACAAAAACCGAGTGAAATAACAGAGACTCAATCCTTCGAGCGGTTGCTGAATTTGCAGGAAGCCGCTTCGATCCTGGGGATGCACTGGAAGACGCTGGAGGGGATGGCGAGGAGCGGAAAGATCCCTGCTTTCAAGGTGGGAAAGCGTTGGCGATTCCGTCTCACTTCGTTGAACACGTGGCTCGAACATGGATTAAACTCGACCACAACCAACCGTGCCGCGTTGAGTGGACAGGAGCAAAACCCTTGAAGTTCACACGGCAGCGTTTTCAACGAGGCACCCTGCGCAAGGTTGCGCGGGCCAACAATAAATGGGCCTGGGAGTATCGTTACCAGAACCCCACAACGGAAAAGCGAACCTCTATGTTCCTGAGCACAGAAAAGTTCCCCACGCAGGTCGCGGTCGAGCGGCATCTGGAGGCTTTTGTGCTCAAACTCAACTCCGAAAACCCGACTCTAGCTATTCTGGAGCCGACGTTCTCGGCCATTCTGGACCGCTTCATCGAGGAGGAGCGTTTGCTTGAAATCAAGCAGAGCCGCCCCGGCGATCGCTGCGACGGCGATGGCGAGTTGAGTTATTCGACAGTCAACTCGTACCTGAGTGTCATCAAGCAGGTTCGGGTGAAGTGGGGAACAACCCGCATCACCCGGATGAAGCCGCTTGGGGTCCAGGACTGGTTGAAGAAGATGGATGCCGCCCCAAAGACCAAAGGTCACGTCAAGGCCATCATGCACAGGTTGTATGAGAAGGCCATGCTGTGGGAGTTGGTCGAGTGGCAGCGAAATCCGATGGAGCTGGTCGAAGTCAAGGGAATCAGCAAGCGGAAGAAGAGGCCGGTCGTGCTGACGGTCGAGCAGTATTACCAGCTCCTCGCATTGATTCCGCAACCCTACCGGACGATGGTGGTGGTGGCGCAATGCACCGGCCTCCGGGCCGAAGAGGTGCTGGCGCTCGAATGGCAGGACATCGACTTCGAGAACCTGAGTATGAAGGTCGTTCGGGCGGTCGTTCACGGTCGGGTCAAGATGGTCAAGACCGAATACTCGGAGGACGAGCTTCCGCTCGATCCCGACTTCGCCACGATTCTTCTGGACTGGAAGATTCAGTCCGAGAAGGAAGCCGAGACCGATGGAAAAACCCCATCTACGGGGTCAGCGTTGGTCTTTACCAGCCCTTCTACCGGACGGCACTTCCACACGGCACCCGTCCAGCAGGACTATATCCGTCCGGCTGGATGCTGTCTGGTGGCATGTCCGCAGTGCGGGGCCGCTCCGGGCGTCTGGTGTCTGACCGACCGTCCGACACCGAACGGCAGGCGGCTGCCGCTCCACGAGGAGCGGTGGAAGGCAGCGGGGAAGTATGACGGCGTGGGGTGGCATACCTTCCGCCACACCTACCGCTCGTGGCTGGACGACACGGGCGCGCCGGTGGGGGTGCAGCAGAAGCTCATGCGGCACGCCCAAATCTCGACCACGATGAACGTGTACGGCAACGCGCTGATGGAAGCAAAGCGCGAGGCAAACGCAGCAGTCGTTAACAGGATTTTGAGGAGCGCATAACCCATGAAGGTGAGCGTCCAAACGTGCGAAAACCCGGCGGAGTAAATGTTGCTGCTCTTACAC
>JBARHV010000046.1:0-20089 GCA_049799415.1 Silvibacterium sp. | reverse complement strand
GGCAGAAGCGTCATGGCCGCAGTGATATAGCGCAGCAGCGCGTCGATGGGGAAAATAAGATCGCGCGTATTGCCCTTCTGCATCAATTCACCATTCAGGTGCGTCTCCAGCGTAATCCCCGCAGCAGGATCGATTTCGTCCGTTACCAGCGGCCCCATGGGGCAAAAGGTGTCGAACCCCTTCGCCCGCGACCACTGCCCATCAGACTTCTGCAGGTCGCGCGCCGTCACGTCATTCACAATCGTGTAGCCACGGATATACGGCCTTACGTCCTCTTCCGGACCAATGCGCGAAGCTGTTTTGCCGATCACCACCGCCAGCTCGCCTTCAAAATCCACACGCTCTGACTGCTGCGGAATCCGAATCGCCTCCTCCGGCGCAATCACCGCCGACGGCGGCTTCAAAAAAAGCAGCGGCTCCTTCGGAACACTATTTCCCAGCTCCGCCGCATGGTCCTTATAGTTGCGCCCGATGCACACAATCTTGCGCGGAGCCACGGGGGCCAGCATCTGCACCACCTCCAGCGGCACAGGTTCAAAGTCCGTCATCGGCACCGCCCATGGATCTTCCTCAAACGCCGGCATCAGCCGAGCAATCCACAGCATGCCGTTCTGTTCAACGACTTCGCCGTAATGCGCGCCTTCTTTCGTCTGGAAACGGCAATATCGCATCGTCTAGCTCTCCCTTTATGGCTGTGGCAACGACTCTTCTACTTCAGCCGACCTCTGGCTCTCATTTCCATCGTGGTCGATCGCGCTCACCGAGTAATCATAAGTGTGCCCGGGCAGCGCCTTCAGATCGCGAAACGACAGCGCCGGCTGCGCTGGCGGCGATATCCGCACCGGGACCGCGTTCGATCCCGCCTCGCGCCGGTAAACGGAATATCCGGCAAGGTCCGGCTCGGTATTCGGTTGCCAGGAAAGATCGATCACGCGAGCTTCAGGATCCGCAACTGCCTGCAATCCCTGTGGAGTCGCGGGAGGGAAGACATCGCGCGCATTGATCGTAATCGACTCGCTCGGCGCGCTCGCTACCTCCACAGATTTGCCCTTCAGCATAGACTTCGCAATTCGCTGCGCCGTGTAGGTATAGGTGTGGTCTAAAGTCGCATCGCCATCCAGCACCCGTCCCTCATCCTGCCCGGAAAATTCCAGCGTCTGCTCCAGCGAAAGCTCCGATTTCTTCACGGCTGGCTTCTCAACAAGCTTGCGGTCAATGCGAGCCGTCTCATCGCCACCCGCCGGTGTCCAGCTCAGCAAAACTCCCGTCGCCTGGGTCCGCGCCCGCAGATTCGCAACCTGCGCAGGCGCCGCACCGGCAGCGGTCAAGGCGGCATTCGACGGCGCGGCGCTTCGCCCCGCATGATTTTCAAGTTCAACCGTATATGTAAGCGGCCGCAGCGGGCCGGAAGTCAGCGCATCCGGCAAATGGTCCGTAAACTCTGCCGCAGCCAGCGGCGCAAACAGCAAATTTCCGGCAATCACGCACGGCCCCGAATCAACATGACGGCAAACCTCCGCCCTTTGATTCCCGACCAGAAGAACCTTGTCCGTCGCCCGCTTGGGCATGGTCCAGTGCAGCGCAACCAGATTTCCTGTGCGCTGCGCCGTCAGGTCCGTCACCGGCGTTGGCAGCTTCAGACTCGGCGGCTGCGGAGCGGCCACCATCCCGCATCCGGCCATCATCAACAACGGCAGGCTGAACAGAAATTGCAGAGCAGGTCGGGCGGCCGTCAGGCGCGGAGTCGCATTCATTCCTCGATTAGCCTATAGCATTTTGGGAGACGGAGTAGACCAAAGCCCAGCGGTCACAGAATAGACTGCAGCGCTCCGGTGATCTCCGGAAAATTAAAGTGAAAGCCCGATCCGGCCAGCCGCTCCGGAACCGCTCGTGTCGAGGCCAGCAGCGCCGCATCCGCCATCTCTCCAAACGCCGCCCGCAGCGCAAATGCGGGGGCAGGAAGAATCGCAGGCCGATGCACCGCGGCACCCAAAGCGCGCGTAAACCCCGCATTCGTCACCGGAATCGGAGCCACCAGATGCACCGCCCCCGCCAGCGAATCCGCCTGAAGAATATGGGAAACCGCCCGGACCAGATCGCTCAGCGCAATCCAACTCATCCACTGCCGTCCGCTGCCCAGCCGTCCTCCCAGTCCCAGCCGGAACAGGGGCAGCATCTGCTGCAGAGCACCGCCCTCGCTCGCCAGCACCACCCCGAAACGAAGATGCACTACCCGAATCCCCGCCTCAGCCGCGCGATCGGCCTCCGCCTCCCATGCCCGGCAGGTATCCGCCAGAAATCCCCGTCCGATCGCCGACCGCTCGGTCAGAATCTCATCCCCGCGGTCCCCATAAATCCCGGTGGCTGAGGCACAAAGCAGGCTCTGCGGGGGATTCTTCAATCCCTTCAACATCTTCACCAGCGCCTGCGTCGTCCGCACGCGGCTTTCGGCGATTTCCCGCTTGTATGCTTCCGTCCAGCGGCGCGCGGACAGACCCGAGCCCGACAGATGGATCGCGGCCTGCGCGTCTTCCAGTCGCGACAAATCCTTTACCGGCTCCACCGCATCCGGATTCCAGCAAACCTCATCCGGCGTCTCTGCCGTCCGGCGAACCAGCCGAATCGGTTGAATCCGATCGCTGGAAAAGGAGCGTATTAAAGATGTTCCAATCAGCCCGGACTGCCCGCTGATGAGAATTGTTTTTCCAAGTGGCCTCATCATTGATATTTTTCTCACTGATTTACCTATAGATGCGAAGGCTTATTTCACTCTGTGAAAATATATTGTTACGTTAAGAACATTAGTTGCAAAATTAGCGTCTAAATGGTCAGGCAATGGCGCGAGGTCAATCCATGGCTACAAAGAAGGCCGTAACTCAGGATTCCATACAGAACCACTCTTCCGCCCGGGACCAGGTTGACCCTTCCACCGCCGAAGCCTTTATCGCGGAACGGCGGATCGGCGAACGCATCAAGCGCCTGCGCCTGAAAAGATCCATGGGGCTGGTGGAGTTGGGGCGGCATACCGGCCTCTCAGCCAGCTTTCTTTCGCAGCTTGAAACCGGGCGCGTTGTGCCCACGCTTCGCAATCTTGCGCGCATCGCCATGGTCTTCAGCAAAGACCTCTCCTACTTCTTCGAGCCCGAAGCCCACACCCTCTTCCGCATCCATAAGAAGAATGAGCGCGTCCGTTTGCCGCAGACCGGCGTCGATAACCCAACCTATTACTTCGAGAGCCTCGCCTACATGGTTCCCGACCGTCACCTGGACCCCTACTACGCCGAGTTTATGCCGCTCAAAGGCGCGGGAGAGGTGCGGCCGCACGTGCATCCCGGCTACGAGTTTCTTTTTGTGTTGCAAGGGGAACTGGAGATTAAGCACGGCGACAAAGTGAATGTGGCAGAGAGCGGCGACTCCGTTTATTTTGACGCCAGCACGCCCCATTCCTATCGCTGCGCGGGTAAGTCCCCGGCTGTGGCGTTGATCGTCACCATGCATCAGATTCCGGTCGCACAGCCCACGCTCAATCTGCGGCCACTGGGAGCACCCCTGGGAGCGCGTTCCGGCCTGCACAACGTTCCTGCTTCGCAAATTTCCGATGTGCCGGCAGACGCCATGCCCCCACATATGGAAAGCGAGTTGCCGGTTACGCGAAAGTCTTAAAAGGCAACGCCCGGAAGAAACAGCGTACCCACCTGCCGCCAGTTATCCACCCGCCGGTATCCTGAAATATTCAAATTATGCGGCGCGCTAAATAGAATTCCTTCCCCCACAAAGTGACGGAAGTGCAGCGGCTGATCGTCAACGAGATAATCGGCATTCAGAATTCCCTTATCACCGCAGTAGATGAACTGCATGGGATGCAGCCAGGGAAAATGCCGCCGCAGCCAGCGGTACTTCGGCCCAAAGGAGTTCGGAAGCTCCATTGCCGCCGTCGCGACATACACCTCATACTGCTTCACCAGCTCGCGCATCACGTGCTGGCTGTCCTCCATCACAGGCAGGTCTTCAAAAAAATCCTCGGACCGCAAATAGCCTTCCAGCCGTTCATGGTGGTCGGCGGAGACGATCTCCCAAAACCACTTCCCGCCAAGGTCGGCCTTGGTTACGGCTTCGCTGTGGTCGCGATTGTAGCGGGCAATATGCTCGGCCAGAGTATCAGCCAGCACCTCGTCCATATCGACGCAGATGCGCTTCATGCCCCTGCTGTCGTCCTGCTTTTCTGCGAAGCGGGCAGCGGATCGGGCTCCGGCGGCTTCTCATTGTCGAAATAGAGCAGCCTTCCGCAGCTCTCGCACGGCAGCAGCTCACCACTTCTCACCTGGTTCCACAGCTGCGGACGAAGCGCCATTCGGCAGGTCAGGCAGGTTTGGCCGTTCACTCGAGCGAGCGCCGTGCCCCGCGAACCGGCGATCCGGTCATAGTTGGCAAGGATCGATTCAGAAACCTGGGATCGCAGACGCGAGCGGTCTTCGTTGAAAGCGGCAAGGTGTTTGTGCTGTTCGTCCGAGGTCTTGCGCGCCGCTTCCTTTTCTATCTCGACAACCCTGGCATTGTCCGTCAGCTCCTGCTGTGCCCCGCGGAGCTGCTTTTCCAGCCCGTCCGACCGCTCCATGCTCTCCAGCTCGCGGTCTTCAATCTTGCCGATCTCTGCTTCGGCAAAGCCGATCTCGTGCTGCAGCGCATGATATTGTTCGTTGGTCTTTACGCTGCTCGACTGTTCGCGGAACTTAAGGATCTTCTGCTGCAGGTCTTTCAGGTCGCTTTCAAACCGCCGGCGTTTGCTCTCTTCTTCCTTGATCGCCTTATTCGCCTGGTCTACGGGCGCCTTCTGCCAGATCAGCTTTTCCTCGAGCGTGGCAATCTGCCTGGGCAGCGCGGCAATCTCTGCGCGCAGCTTGTTGATGTTCTGATCTGTCTCCTGGAGTTGAACGAGCACAAATAATTCGTCATTCATCATCAAAGTTCGAGTCTATACGCTTTCCCGCGCCAACAGGAAACGCCGGCCGGCATCTGGCATACACTGCTGTCTATGTCGAAGAGTCGCGAGCCGGTTTACGGAAAGGGGCACCTGCACCTGATTACCTGCACCTGCTACCAGAAGCAGCTCAAGCTGGAGCAGGAAAAACACCGCAACGTTTTCGCCCGGATCCTGGAAGAAGTCCGGGTAAAGTTTTATTTCAAAGTGGCTGGCTATGTCGTCATGCCCGATCATTTTCGCCTTCTCATGGTGGAGCCTGCCGTGGATACAGCCGCTAACTCCATCGAGGTATTGCAGCAGCGATATCAGCGCAGATACAACGCCTCGGCCCGCAGCACCGATCCCGTCTGGGAGCACCACTATTCTGACCTGCATGTCTTCGGGGCGGGCAAAATTGCTGCGCAGCTCGAAGCCATGCATCAGGAGCCCGTGAAAGCGGCCCTGGCAGAGAGCGCGACAGATTGGGAGTGGAGCAGCGCCCGCTTCTATGCGGGCATGCCGGACGGAATCGTAACGGTAGAACGCGCAACCGAGAGGTAAAGTATTTCTCCGGCAGGTGTATATCGAAGCCATAATCCCTCAAGTGGCCTTTTCTCAAGGGAAGGCCATCCCGCACAACTTCTGTTACGGCACACAAATCCTGCTTTTGCTCTAGAATGCTATTTCGCTCTCAGCCGCTCTTGATTTCTGCAAATAGCGCAGCTGGCGGCGATCACTTTCCAGCCAGGAGCCTCTCTTGCGTCCATTCTGCGCCTCGATTTCCTGCCTCGCCCTCTTAGCCGCATTTCCCGTAGCCTATGCGCAAGCGGCTGCGCCCACGCAGCCTTCCACTCATCCATGGACCCTGCAGGAGATCTACAGCGGCGGTCTCACCGGGTACCCGCCCAGCGGCATGAGCTGGGCGCCCGACGGAAAACGTGTCACCTACGTGGCCGAAAACGGCGATGTGATGCAGATTGAAGTGGCCGACGGCAAGCTCAAAAGGCTCATCGATCACGCAAAAATCTCTTTCCTGCTCGACGCCAAAATCAGCGAACAGGATCGCGACCATCGCAATCGCTACAGCGAGCCTGACTATACCTGGTCGCCCGACTCCGGACATCTTCTCTTCGACACCAACGGCGTGCTCTGGCTTTACGACCTGCACACCAGCAGCGGCACGAATGTCGGCAACACACAGATGCAGAGCGGTGACGATCCAAAGTTCTCTCCCGATGGAGACTCCATCTCCTACGTGCGCGATCGCAATCTTTTTGTGCAGAAGGTGCATGGAGCGGAACATGTGCAGGCGCTCACCACCACGCATGATCCCGCTCTTCTGAACGGCCAGATCGACTGGGTCTATCTCGAAGAGCTCGATGTACGCAGCAACTACTTCTGGTCGCCGGACTCGAAACATCTCGCATATCTGCAGATGGATGAGACGCACGTTCCTCTCTATCCCATCACCGACTGGCTTCCCGTCCATGCAACCGTTGACGAGCAGCGCTATCCGCAGCCTGGCGACCCCAACCCTGCCGTACGCGTCGGCGTGGTAAGCGCCAGGGGCGGAGAAACCCAGTGGCTCAAAATTCCACTCAACTCCGGCAACGACTACATCCCGCGCTTCGGCTGGGTCAATGCGGATGTTGTATGGGTGGAAACGCTCAGCCGCGACCAGAAGCATGAGAACATGTACTTCGCCGACACGCGCACCGGCGAAGTAAAGCTCGCCCTGGCGCAGACCGAGCCGAAGTACTTCACCCTGACCTACGACGTAAAGTTCGTCGGCGATCATCAGTTCCTCATTCAGAGCTGGCGCGACGGTTACACCCACATCTACCGCTACACCTTCAACGCCGCCAACCCGCTGAGCAGCGAAGCAACGCTTGCCAGCCAGCTTGAAAGCGGCCCTTATGAAGCCTCGGAAATAAAAACGATCGACGAGGCCACCGGCACCGTCTATTACATTTCAAACCAGGGCGACCCGCGCCAGGAACAGGTATGGGCCGTGCAGCTCGACGGCTCCGGCAAACACCGCATCACCAAAACGCCGGGCGTTCACGACGCTGACTTCCCACCCAAAGGCGGATCGTTCATCGACAGGGCCTCCAGCCTCATGGTCCCGCCCACGGTTAGCTATTGCACCGCGCAGGGAGACTGCACGCCCTTCTTCCAATCTCATGCGATTCAGGGGCACACGCTTGTAGCTCCGCAGCTTCTTACTCTGAAAGCAGCCGACGGTAAAACCACGCTCTACGGCACGCTCCAGCTACCGGCGGACATGACGACGCCTGCCAGTGTGCCGCTCATCGTCAATCCTTACGGCGGCCCCGGCATAGGCACGGCAAAGGATGCATGGGGCGGCGGTGGCTTCTTCTTCGATCAGCTGCTGGCTGAGCACGGGTTCGCTGTGCTGCATGTAGACAATCGCGGTATGGCCGGCCGCGGACGCGCCTTTGAGCAAGCTGCGTACCACGACTTCGGTCCACCGCAATTCGCCGATCAAATGGCGTCCGTCGATCAGGTGCTCGCAAAATATCCGCAGCTTGACGCGCACCGCATGGGCTGGTGGGGCTGGAGCTGGGGAGGGACTTTCACGCTCTACGCGCTCTCGCACTCCGACCGCTTCCTCGTCGGATGCGCCGTCGCTCCCGTCACTGATTGGCGCAATTACGACTCCATCTACACCGAGCGCTATATGGGTCTGCCGTCCGAAGACCCGAATGCCTATCACGATAACTCTGTAGTGAACTACGCGAAGGATCTCCAGGGCCATATCGCCATCTTCCACGGCACCGGAGACGACAACGTCCACTTCGCCAACACCGTCCAGTTCATCCAGCAGCTGATCGACGCCGGAATCCCCTACGACTACAACATTTTTCCGCGCAAAACGCACTCCATCGCTGGCCCTGTCGCTCGAACCGAGCTCTTCAACCGCATTCTCTGGGAGTTCGATACGTATCTGAAGGCCTCCAACCCAAGGGAGAACCACTGATGCACCCAGCCGAACGCGCGGATACAGCCGACCTGGTCCGCGCCCGCACCACGCTTGGCGACTACGAGCTGACCGTCCTCAGCGACGGCGCATATTTTCTCGATGGCGGAGCCATGTTTGGCGTCGTCCCCAAGCCGCTCTGGGAGAAGCGCGCACCCGCTGACGAAGAAAACCGCATCCTGCTCGGACTCAACACCGTCGTCGTCCGCACCGGCAAGCATACTGTCGCCATTGAAACCGGAATCGGCAACAAGCTCAACGACAAGCTGCGCGCCATCTTCGGCGCAAAGCAGCAATTGCCCCATGCCTTTGCAGCAGCTGGTATTCGTCCTGAAGAAATCGACATCGTTATCAACTCGCACTTGCACTTTGACCATTGCGGATGGAACACCACCCTCACGCCCGACGGCCGCATCGTGCCCACCTTCCCCAATGCCCGCTATTTCGCGCATCGCGACGAAGTCGAGCACGGACACCTGCAGCTGGAGCGCGACGCCATCAGCTACACCAGCGCAAATTACGATCCGTTGATCGAAACCGGGCAGATGACCTTGCTCGATACAAAACCCGGCGAAGTTACTGAGATCGTCCCCGGCATCTCCGTCGAGTGCTACCCCGGCCATACCGCGCAGCTGCTCGCCGTCAACATCGACTCAGGCCCCAGGCGCGCCTGCTACATCTCCGACCTCATCCCCACCAGCGCGCATCTCGACATCACCTGGGTTATGGGCTACGACCTCGATCCGCTCACCTGCATCGAGCAGCGCAAGCGCTTCTACGCCCGCGCTATTCCCGGGCAATGGTTGGTGCTCTTTACCCACGACCACCACACGCCCATGGGTTACGTGCAGGCAAACAGCAAAGGAAAACCGGCGATGAAGCCGAAGACCTAACCAGAGCGGTCCAAAGAATGGACCCGCCCTGGGCCCGGAAAAGCGCGCCAATGTGTGCGTCTGTCAGATTTAATTAGGAGTGGAATTCAGTTTCAAGAGACGTTAGAGTGGTGCGTCAAAGGAGCAATGATGATCCGTTCTGCTGTGAAGGGCCTGAAAACGCTGCTGCCAAAAGGTAGACAGTATCGAAAAATAGCGCTCGGACCGGCCAAAGGGTGCATTATGGCTGTGGATTTCGCGAGTGACCTAAAAGCCTACATGGGCATGTTTGAGTATGAGCTCGCGCCTCATTTTAAGCGGATGCTGAAAACCGGATCAAAATGCTTCGACGTCGGCGGCAGCGGCGGCTACCATGCTTTGCTCATGGCAAAAACACCCGGCGCGCGCGTGGCTTCGTTCGAATGCGCGCACGATTCAGCAGATGCCATGCGGTCGGTATTCGCGAAAAACCCCGGCCTCGCAATCGAAGTCGTCGAAGCCTATATCGGAACAGAGGACAGAGACGGGTTCATGACAATCGACAAAGCCTCCCGTGAGATTTTTATGCCCGACGTCATCAAATTGGATATCGAAGGAGCGGAGGACTCGGCTTTAGAGGGAGCGTTGGAAACAATTAAGAATCACCGGCCCGGGTTCATCATCGAGGTCCATGGCGCAGATAAAGAGGCCCGGTGCATAGCTCTCCTTCGTTCGTTCAACTATGTTGTTCAGACGATCGACCAGGGATGGTTTTTGAAAGATCCCGCTCGCGGTGGCTATAACCGATGGCTCGCGGCATACCCTAATGGCGCGAACCACTGATTTCGCGGGCTGGTCGGAGATGTCCCTTGTTCCAGCTAATGCCCGATCCGCTTCAGCCGCCATCCACTGAACCACAGTTCGAACCAGAGCGGTTCGCGGACACAGTGCCTGATCCTGAACCACCTCGTGTTCTTAACCCTTCAGCGCTGCGGCAATCGCTGTCCCAATCGGCGACCCTAATCCGGTGCACGCATCCCATCCCGGGCCGGCTGAAAATGCGCCGTTGTTTCCCGAAGTAATGTCATGGAACGCGCTCGGAGCCGCATACAGCGCGGGGTTTACAAACCCAGCCGAGCTTCCCCGCTGCTGGTTCACCAGCGCAATCAGCCCTGCCCACAGCGGAGCCACCGCGCTCGTCCCACCCACAATCTCCTGCTGCCCATCCACCAGAATGCTGTAGCCAGTCTCCGGCGACGCGTCGCCTGCCACGTCCGGCACGCCGCGTCCGCCGCTGGAACTGCTCGACGCGGGAACACCTGCATTCGCCTGCCAGCTCGGCAGCGCAAAATCGTTGCTCACGCCGCCGCCCGTCGCGCCACCATTGCTGCCGTCGTTCCAAACTGTCTCGCTCGTGATCTTCGTCCCGCTGCTCTCCAGCGTTGTCCCGCCGCAGGCCAGCACATAGGGGCTCGACGCCGGAAAATCCACATTGTTCCCGCTCACTCCATCGCTCGACCCGTTATCCCCCGCCGCAACCGTGATCGTCACGCCCAGCGCGCCCGCCGACTGGCAGGCATTATCCAGGGCCGTCAGCGAAGACTGCGCCCAGCCCGACTCCGGGCCGCCCCAACTGATCGAAATCACCGACGGACTATTCGTCGTGTCATGCACCGCGGTAGTGATTGCGTCGATAAATCCCTGGTCGGTATTCGGCGTGAAATAAACCGCAATCTTCGCGCCCGGAGCTACCGCTCCCGCCATTTCAATGTCCAGCGCGACCTCACCGTCCGCGCTGTCAGGGGTCGTCGGCGAGTTTGTACCGCCATCCACTGAAACCGAAACCACGTCCGGCGGCGTCAAACCCAGTCCGGAAAAATACGTCGTGAGGTCGCTCGTGTTGTAACCGCCGCCCAGCTCGATAATCCCGATGGTCTGCCCCGCTCCAGTCACTCCGGTAGGAAAACTGTACAGCGCCGCCACCTGCAACGGTGTGTATGTGACAGACGCCTGCTGATCGCTGCTTAGAAACCGGATGTGGGGCTTTGCAATCGGTCTTGCATCCAGACCGAGCACCGCCTCCACCACCCCCGCATGGCTTTCCGGCAGCGATATCGCACCCGTAAAGCAGTGAAATTTTTCCTTTGCACCCTCGTAGTCATGCAGCTCTACGCCGAAGGCCTTCTCCAGATTCTGCACCGTGCCCCGCAACACCAGCGTTCGCCGCGTCAGGCTCGACGTTGCCTCATCGACAGACAGCCCATGCTGATGCGCAAACTGCCGCAGCGTGGCAAAGTCTTCCTCGCTCGACGCATACTTCTCGTCAAACTCCTCGCGTGAGACAACTCTCCCCTTCAGCTCCTTCAGCGCTAGCGGCGTCTTGCGTCGCACAATTACCGACACACTCAGAACCTGCTGCGACGGCGTCCGTCCCGTCTCCTTCGCGTCGGCTGGAGCCTTACGCTCGCTGCGCGACAAAATAATCCGTTTGGGGGATTGAGTCATGGCTTCACCTCATTGCAGTTTCACTATAGGAGTGCGCAACAGCTATGCGGGTTGCCGGTCGCCGTGGCTGGGCGGCTGTGAAATTACCATAAATCGCACATCGTGGTCCGCCTGATTCATGGCCTGGTGCGGCTCGCCCGGAGCAATCTCCAACCCGTTTCCCGCAGCAAGCAAGTGGTGCTGCCCCGCAAGCTCCATCGTCAGCTCGCCTTCGAGCACATAGAAGAATTGCCGTGCCCGCACATGGAAGTGTCTCTGCTCCTGCGCGCCCGGCGGCATGCGTTCTTCAATCACGCTCAGCCCTTCGCTGCGGAGCAGGTGCCAGCCGTCACAAACTCCACCCCAGACATAATGCTCTGCATTATCCCTGTTGATGGAAGCACTCATAACGGAATATTTCCGTGCTTCTTCGGCGGATTCTTATCGCGCTTGCCTTCCAGCATTTCCAGCGCCGCAATCAGCCGCCGCCGCGTCTCGTGCGGCAGAATCACCATGTCCACATATCCCCGCTCCGCGGCGCTGTAGGGGTTGGCAAACTGCTCGCGAAACTCGTGCGCCTTCTCCGCGCGCGCCGCCGCCAGCACTTCAGCCTTGCGCTCGCTGCTCAGCGGGCCTTCCTTCGCCTCTGCCTGTTTCACCACCTGCTCCAGCTCGCGGCCGTAAACAATATTCACCGCGCCCTCCGGCCCCATCACTGCAATCTCTGCTGAAGGCCACGCCAGGTTCAGATCCGTCCGAATATGCTTCGAACTCATCACGCAATACGCGCCGCCATATGCCTTGCGCGTAATCACCGTCAGTTTCGGAACCGTCGCCTCGGCATATGCAAACAACAGCTTCGCGCCGTGCCGAATAATCCCGCCGTACTCCTGCTGCGTTCCGGGTAAAAATCCCGGCACATCCTCCAGCGTAATCAGCGGAATATTGAACGCATCGCAGAAGCGCACAAACCGCGCACCCTTCACGCTCGCATCAATGTTCAGCACGCCCGCCAGAAACGCCGGCTGGTTCGCAACAATTCCCACCGGACGCCCATTCATCCGCGCAAATCCAACCACAATGTTGCGCGCAAAGTGCTCATGCACCTCAAAGAAATACCCATCATCCACCAGCCGCTCGATCACCAGCTTGATGTCATACGGCTGGTTTGACTCAAACGGAACCAGCGTATCCAGTTCGCGGTCGGCGCGGTCTACAGGGTCACTGCACGCGCGCCGCGGCGCATCTTCTAAATTGTTTGAAGGCAGAAAGCTGAACAGCTCCCGCACCATCGCAATGCACTCGCGGTCGTCGTGCGCCATAAAATGCGCTACGCCGGACACCTCATTGTGCGTCGTCGCTCCGCCCAGCTTTTCCTTGGTCACCTCTTCGTGCGTAACCGTCTTGATCACATCCGGCCCGGTCACAAACATGTACGAGGTCTTGTCCACCATCAACGTGAAATCGGTAATCGCCGGCGAATACACCGCGCCGCCCGCGCACGGGCCTAAAATGGCAGAAATCTGCGGAATCACGCCGCTCGCCAGCGTGTTGCGCAGAAAAATATCCGCGTACCCCGCCAGCGAAACCACGCCCTCCTGAATGCGCGCGCCGCCGGAATCGTTCAGTCCGACGATCGGCGCGCCCACCCGCATCGCCATATCCATGAGCTTCACGATCTTCGCTGCGTTCGACTCCGAAAGCGATCCGCCGAACACCGTAAAATCCTGCGCGAACACGAAGACCGTGCGGCCTTCCACGCGCCCGTAGCCGGTAACAAACCCATCGCCCGGAACGCGCTTCTCCGCCATCCCGAAGTCGGTACAGCGATGCGTTACAAATTTGTCGGTTTCTTCAAAGGTGCCTTCGTCCAGCAGCAGCGCAATGCGCTCGCGGGCCGATAATTTTCCCTGCGCTGCCTGGCGTTCGCGTCGCTCCTGGCCGCCGCCTTCTTCGGCCAGACGGCTGCGCCGCGCAAGTTCAGCGATTGCATCGTCCCGATTTTCCATCGTGTCGGATTATAGATGCGCCATCGCATCCAGGCAGCAAACAAGAATATGCAAAGGCCCGGGCTGGATCCCGTTTCGCTGCAAATCTACTTGTCGGAATAAGAGTGCCGGTGCGGATAGAGTTGCGATTCCACGGCTGCGGGAGTGGCCACAAAAGAAAATGACGGCCTGGCTTCAAAGAAGCGTGCGCAGGACGCGAAGGTCTTAAATCACTTCCTGATGAAACAGATCGTCGTTCTCTTCACGGGGCTCGCACGCACACCCCACCGCACAGCCGATGAGAAAAGCAACACCCAGCGTTACCAGAATGGCGGGCAGATAGTCGCTTAAACTCGACAAGTGGAGCAGAATTTCATGCATCTTCATGATCCACATAAGGTACACCCATTTACTAAGAAGACTGAATCCGCTGTAAGGTTTTCTTCATCTAACTGCCGCGCAGCGTTCAGTAGAACCATCATCTCATCACTGTCGATGCTCCGACACGGCTAATTTCGCCGCCCAAAAGCCGCGCAACAGAATCAGCGACTTGCCAAAATAGCAAATAAAAGGCGAAAATCCAGCAGGCGGTAGCCTCTATGAATCCGTCTTCCGTTCACTGGCTCTTTCTCGATCTCAACTCCTACTTCGCCTCCATCGAGCAGGAGCTTCGCCCCGAGCTGCGCAACCGCCCGGTTGCCGTTGTTCCCGTCATGGCGGATACCACCTGCGCCATCGCTGCCAGTTATGAGGCCAAGCGTTTCGGTGTTAAAACCGGCACGCAGGTCGGCGAGGCGAAACGAATGTGCCCCGGCCTTGTCCTTGTCGAGGCCCGCCACGAACTCTACGTCCAGTACCACCACAAAATTATCCAGGCGGTGGAGCTCTGTGCTCCCGTCTCTGCTGTCCTGTCTATCGACGAAATGGCCATCAACCTGATTGGACGCGAACGGTCCCTCATCACCGCTCTCGATCTGGCGCGTCGCATCAAGGAATCCATTCGCGAACACGCCGGAAAAACCCTCCGCTGCTCCATCGGCCTCGCTCCCAACCGCTATCTGGCCAAGATTGCCTCCGACATGGAAAAACCCGACGGCCTGGTCGCGCTCACGCCCGACATTCTCCATGCTGCGTTGAACCGCCTCGAGCTGCGCGACCTCCCCGGCGTGGGCGCGCGCATGGAACGCCGTCTGCACCAGGCCGGTATCCGCAGCATGTCCCAGCTGCTGGCCCTCAACCGCGAGCAAATGAGCCATGCCTGGGGCGGCGTAGGAGGAGAAAAACTCTGGCACTGGCTGCGTGGAGAGGACTTCAACGATGCCGCCCTTGAATATCAGAAATCCATCAGCCAGAGCCACGTCCTTCCCCCCGATTTCCGCACCCCCGAGGGCTGCTACGCCGTCGCGCACAAGCTCCTGCACAAGGCGGCTCTGCGTCTGAGGACCGCGGGCCTCTGGACTACAAACGTCTCGCTCACCCTCAGGTTTGTCGTGCCCAAAACCGAAGCCAAACGCCGCCACCCCACCGGCATTCCCCAGGCGGGATGGTCGCATGGACTCACGGTCATTGAATGCCAGGACAGCCAGACGCTCGTCGAAGCTCTTAAAAAACTGTGGTCGCTTCGCCCCCAGGGACCCGAATATCAAAAGCCATTTCAAGTAGGTGTTTGGCTCGGCGATCTAGTCCCCAATCACCTGCATACCCTCAACTTATTCTCCGCCCTCGAAACCGAATCCCGTCGCACACGGCTCTCCTCGGCGATGGACGCGTTGAATCACAAATATGGTCTCAGCACCTTCATGCCCGCCAGTATGCTGCTGGCCAAAGCCGCCGCGCCCACGCGCATCGCCTTCACCAGCATCCCCGACCTGTTTGAGTAGGACTCCGCGTCCAGCGATACGCGCCTCCGGCGCCACTCCGGCGCCAGCCCTTCCGGCCCTCCCTTTGGTCGGGATTTGGATTGATTGTTGGAGACAACCTAGGGATTTCTCGAAGTGATTGCGAACAAACCTGCCTTTCACCGATCTATGGATGAAATTGCTTCCAGGTTGCCGACGATCTAACTATCGGGACTGCTATACTCCCCGGCAGTCTCTGGAGACAATAAATGAACGAACCGCAACCCGATCAAATTCTGCAGGTGGGCATCGGCTTCTGGGCTTCGAAAGCTCTGTTGAGCGCCGTGGAGATGGAACTCTTCACGGAGTTGGCCAAACACCCCGAGGATCTCGAAACTCTTGAGGGCCGACTCGGCCTTCATCCGCGATCCGCCCGCGACTTCCTCGACGCGCTTGTGGCGCTGAAATTTCTCGAACGCTGTGAAGGCAAGTACTACAACACGCCGTCCACGGATTTCTTTCTCGACAAGCGCAAGCCGTCGTACATCGGCGGCGTGCTTGAAATGGCCAACCACCGGCTTTATCCGTTCTGGGGCCGCCTCACGGCGGCGCTGCGCACCGGACTGCCGCAAAACGAAACGCGAGACGGCGGCCCCGACCCATTCGCGGAGATCTACGCCGACCCGGCGCGTTTGAAGCAGTTCCTGCGGGCCATGACGGGCATCAGCCACGGAGCAAATATGGCGATCGCCCAAAAATTTCCCTGGAACAACTACCGGACGGCCGTGGATGTCGGAACCGCCCAGGGTGACTTGATCGCTCAGGTAGCGCTGGCCAATCCACATATCGAGGGAGCCGGCTTTGATCTGCCCGAGGTGGGACCTGTTTTCGAAGACTATGTGGCAGCGAATGGACTTTCGGGACGGGTAAAATTCTCGCCCGGCAGTTTCTTCGATCAGCCGATGCCCAAGGCCGATGTGGTCATGATGGGCCACATTCTGCATGACTGGAATCTTGAAACAAAGCGAATGCTGCTCCGCAAAGCCTGGGAAGCTCTGCCGGAGGGCGGCGCGATCATCATCTATGACAGCATCATCGACGATGACCGCTCCACAAATGCATTTGGGTTGCTGGCAAGCCTGAATATGCTGATCGAAACCCCCGGCGGGTTCGACTACACCGGCGCGGACTGCGCGGGTTGGATGAAGGAAGCGGGATTCCGCGAAACCCGGGTGGAGCATCTGGTTGGCCCAGACTCGATGGTCGTGGGCACGAAGTAGCAGCCATTCTTCAGTAACGATCAATCCGCGGCGATCACTGCGAGTCCTGCCGTTGCTTTGCGTCTGCGCCCGGCATAATGGAACTCATGGCCTCGCAGACCACTCTCGAATATCGAGGGCGCCTCGCCCCATCCCCCACCGGGTTGCTGCATCTGGGCCATGCGAGCACCTTTCTCATCGCCGCTGCTCGCGCAGCGCAAGGCACGCTCATCCTTCGCAACGACGATCTTGACCAGCAGCGCTCCCGTCCGGAGTTCTATCGCGCCATGCTCGAAGACCTCGCCTGGCTCGGCATCAGCTGGCAGGAGGGGCCGGACATCGGCGGCCCATGCCTGCCCTACTCGCAGAGCGAGCGCCATGCATCCTATCTGGCCGCATGGCAGCAACTGTGCGGCAGCGGATTCCTCTACCCCTGCCAATGCTCCCGCAAAGACCTCGCGCTGGCCGCCAACGCCCCGCATGAGAACGGCCCCAATCACGGCGAAGAAGACGACTCCATCTATCCTGGAACATGCAGACCTCAAGCCGGCCCAGTCGAATCCATCCCGAAAACCCAGCCATCATCTCCCGCCGGTCTCAACTGGCGCTTCCGCGTTCCCGACGGAGAAGTCATCGCCTTTCACGATCACCACTTCGGGCCGCAGCAACTCGTTGCGGGCCACGACTTCGGCGATTTCCTCGTCTGGAGGCGCGACGGCGTGCCCTCCTATCAACTCGCCTGCGTCGTCAATGACGCCGCCATGCGCATCACCGAAGTCGTCCGCGGAGCCGACCTACTCAAGTCCACGGCGCGGCAAATTTTGCTGTATCGCGCCTTGGAACTGGAAGCGCCGTCCTGGTATCACTGCCCGCTAGTTACCGGCGCCGACGGTGAGCGACTCGCCAAACGTCACGATGCGCTCTCGATCCGCGCCCTCCGCGAGCAAGGCCACAGTCCGCGCGATCTCCTGCGCATGACGGAGCAGCCGGAATTACGCCTTTGACTCCAACGGAGCGCACTCCACCTCCGCCGCTCTTTTCCCGCTCGTCAGCTTCGACGAAGTCACCAGCGCGACGGACACGATAATCGCCACCATTCCGAAGTATTCCGTCGACACCAGCTTTTCATGCAGAACCAGCGCGCCCAGCAGCACCGCAATCATGGGGTTTACATAGGCGTATGTGGCCACTTTCGCCACCGGCACATGCGCAATCAGCCAGATGTAACAGTTGAACCCGAGCAGCGATCCAAACAGAATCAGATAACTCACGCAACCCGTGCTGCGCCAGTTCCATACGGCATGCGGCCACTGCCAGAACAGCGTAGCGAAAATCACATTCGTCGCCCCTGCCGCGAACATCTCCCATCCCGCCGCAACCAGCGGATCGACCGGCAGGTTCATGCGCCGCGAGAGCACCGAGCCTGACGCCCACGAGAAGGCCCCAATCAGGATCGCGGCAACGGCGAACATCTGCATCGGATGCCCATTGATTCCGTTCCGCAGACTCGGCCACAGCAGCCCCACCAGTGCACAGAAGCCCAGCCCCAGCCCGATGTAACCCTGCTTGCGCAGCCGGTCGCCGTCGGGCAGGGCCATCTCGATCAGCACCACATACAGCGGAACCACGGCCACAACCAGCGCGGCCAGCCCGCTCGGCAGATATTCTTCGCTCCACACCAGACCGATATTGCCGCCGAACAGCAGCATTACGCCCAGCAGCATCAACCGCCACATAATCCTGCGGCCATAGAAAATCCGCCTCCCGCGCAGCGCGCAAAAACTGAGCATGATCGCCGCGCCAATCAGCAGCCGGACCCCGGCCAGCACCGTCGCCGGCAGCAGAGTCACCCCCACGCGCATCGCCGTGTACGTCGCGCTCCAGCAGAAATAAACGCAGAGAAACGCAAGAGCAATCAGCAATCTGGAAGGTGTGCCGCGCAACTCGTTCATGGGGATGCCTCTATCGTATCGTGGTGCTTGCTCTGCGGAGCCGCCACGGCTCAAAACAGACCGGAGGATGCCTTGCACTCGATTGCAGCGCCGGAGATAATCCCCGACCAAAGGGAGGGCAAAATGGAGGCAACAGGGAAGGCGCCGTAGGCGCGTGTGCCTGGACGGCCAGTCCCGTGCTATCCTCAGACCAATCCTTCAGCTTATGCGCGCCGCTATCGCCAATTCGCCCTGCTCTTTCAGCCGTCACAGCTGGAACCGGGCCTTTGCGCGCGCCATTGCCCCTCGCAAGCATCTCCGCGTGCTCCCTACCCGCACGCGACCTAGCCTCTTCGGCAGCGATTAGTCACCGCTGCCCGCCGCGCACCCGGCTGGCGCCTCCCAAACGTCAGCAACCCGGTGTTCGGTGACCGAAGAGGACTCTCTCGCACGCCCCCGTCTCAACAAGAACGACGACCCAGGCCCTCATACCCAAGGAGAGAACCATGAGCACCACGACTGAACAATCTGCGACCTCGAAATCTGAAATCCACGCCCAGTACGGTCCCAAGCTCCGCACCGCGCTGCCCGGCCCCAATGCCCGCCGCATTGTAGAGGCCGATGACCGCATTATCTCGCCCAGCTACACCCGCTCCTACCCCATGGTCGCCAAACGCGGCCGTGGCGTTCGCGTCGAAGACGTAGATGGAAACGAGTTCCTCGACTTCGCTGCCGGAATCGCCGTCACCTCTACCGGACACTGCCATCCCGAAGTGGTCAAGGCCATTCAGGACCAGGCCGCCGAGCTCATCCACATGTCCGGCACCGATTTCTACTACGAGTCGCTCGTCACGCTGTCCCAGCGCCTGTCCACAATCGCGCCCATGCCTGGCCCGCACCGTTTCTACTACGGGAACTCCGGAGCCGAGGCCGTCGAGTGCGCCCTCAAGCTCGCGCGCTACCACACCGGCCGCCAGAACGTCATCGCTTTCTTCGGGGCCTTCCACGGACGCACCATGGGCGCGCTCTCGCTCACCGCATCCAAGCCCCAGCAGCGCCGCCGTTTCGCGCCGCTGGTCCCGGGCGTCACCCACGTCCGCTACCCCTATGCCTATCGCGGCTGTAGCGGTGGCCCGCAGGAGGAAGAAGCATTCGCCCTCGGCTGCGCGCGCTACATCGAAGAGAAGCTCTTCAAGACCACGCTCGCGCCCGAAGAGGTCGCCGCCATCTTTGTCGAGCCCATTCAGGGTGAGGGCGGCTATGTCGTTGCGCCCACCATCTTTATGCAGGAGCTGCGCCGCATCTGCGACAAGCACGGAATCCTGCTGGTTGCCGATGAAGTCCAGTCCGGAGCCGGGCGCACCGGCAAGTGGTGGGCCATTGAGCACACCGGCGTGCAGCCCGACATCGTCTGCATGGCCAAAGGCATCGCCTCCGGCATGCCGCTCGGCATCTGCATGACTCGCGCCGAAATCATGGACTGGAAGCCCGGCTCGCATGCTTCCACCTTCGGCGGCAATCCGGTGGCGATTGCGGCAGCCATGGCAACACTCGATGTTCTGGAGCGGGAAGGCGTCGCCAATGCCGTGAAGGTTGGCAACACGATCATGCAGCGTCTGAAGGAAGGGCCGAAAAAACATCCCATCGTCGGCGACGTTCGCGGGCGCGGCCTGATGATCGGCATCGAGATTGTCAAAGATCAGGAGACCCGCGAAGCGGCACCTGGCTTGAGAGACCGGATCGTCGATCTGGCCTTCGAGCACGGCTTGTTGATCCT
>JBARHV010000045.1:0-1563 GCA_049799415.1 Silvibacterium sp. | reverse complement strand
TTTCAGCGCAGCCCGCGCCCCCGATAGCGCCCGCCGCATCACCCGAAAG
Source organism: Silvibacterium sp. (assembly GCA_049799415.1). Classification (GTDB taxonomy): domain Bacteria; phylum Acidobacteriota; class Terriglobia; order Terriglobales; family Acidobacteriaceae; genus Silvibacterium. The sequence goes on along the minus strand of JBARHV010000045.1, from coordinate 1,514 downwards.
TCACCCGGTGCCGGTTCGCGAAAAGCCATCACCCATGCCGCCTCCAGTTCGGCACAAACAAGAACTGGTGATCGCGCGCAACACCGCGCCGCCGGTGGAACCGCAGCCTGAACCAGCGCCACCCCCGGCCGCGCCCATCGCACCCGCCGCGCCAGCGACCCCCGCTGCACCGGTGCAGCCCGAAAATGTCCCGGTGCAAAATGTCTCGCTCCCGAACACCGAAGCGCGCGTGCCGCCCAGCGTCACTCTCGCGGCCGGAACGTTGCTGTCGGTTCGTATCGGCGAAACGCTTTCGTCGGCGCGTAATCAGGTGGGCGACATCTTTCTCGCGACGCTTACCCAACCGTTAGTCGTCGAAGGTTGGGTCATCGCGGAACGCGGCGCTCGCGTGGAGGGCAGGGTGGTGGAAGCCGCTCAGGCTGGCCGCGTGAAGGGCGCTTCGCACCTGGGGATCTCCCTGGTCCGGCTCGCGACGTCCGACGGCCAGTACGTCCGCGTTCGCACCGAGCCGTTCGTGAAGGACGGCGCCAGTTCAACCGGGACCGATGCGGCTAAAGTGGGCGCGGGCGCGGCCATCGGCGCCATTATCGGAGCTATTGCCGGCGGCGGTAAGGGCGCGGCGATCGGAGCGGGCGCGGGTGGTGCGGCAGGCGCCGGCGACGTGTTGCTGACGCGCGGCAAGCCAGCCGAGATCCCCGTGGAGAGGCGGGTCAACTTCAAGGTGCAGGACTCGGTGACGATCACCGAACGGATCAACTAATCACGGTTCTACCAGTCGGGGCGGCACGGTGATCCAGAACTGGTTTGGGTAACCAAAGGAGGCTCGCTGTGGGAAACGGCCCGGACGCAGTTTTTCGTCGATCACGAAGTTGAAAACTAACGTCACAGACTTGCCGATGCAAGTTTTTCGAAATGTCGATGAGTGAAGTGCTCCCTCAACTGCGGAGTTGAGAAGATCGTGCGCGCCGCGAGAGAGCGTTGTCTGAACAGAACTAGAGGAACCTACGGCGACCGTGGCTGTCACGCTTCCACTGATGCGTGCTTGTACAGCCAGCGGCGGATACAGGGGCATCTGCAGCCGCTCGACGCACGACATGTTGGAATCCGCGTCCTGGTTCGGCTGTGCGACCGCTGCCCCAAGGCAAGCCGTCAATATCATCACAAATCGCATCTCTCACCCCTTTACCGGAATCCAATATCGTCCTTCACCGTCTCCATCCAGTTGTATACGATGGGACAGTAACCCACGCGATCGAGAAACTGCCACATCCGGCTCGCGATCGATCCAGCGCCACGCACCACATGCGGGAAATTGACGCAATTGTGCGGGCGCGCGTCATAAACGCTGCACAGATTGCCTTCCAGAAACACGCAGCCCCCTTCATTGCGCTTCAAAATCCGGGCGCCCGATTCGTCGAGCGCGGTGAATTGCTCCACGAACTCGCTCTCGCTGGTGCCAACAAACTTGGCGAGTTTCTCGATGTCTTTCTCCGTAATCCCCACCTCAGTCACCC
>JBARHV010000044.1:0-7133 GCA_049799415.1 Silvibacterium sp. | reverse complement strand
ATGCTGAAGAGGGCGAATCTCCGTATTCGGAATTCGTAAGGACAGTCTGTAACCGTTATCCTGCGCCTCTGGCTATGGGAAGGAAGAGGAGAAACAATCCAAGATGAAAGTGGGAGTCTTCACTCCGCTGCTGTCGCAACTTCCGCTGTCTGCCCTTCTCGACAAGCTCAAATCTCTCAAGATTGACACCGTGGAGCTTGGCACCGGCAACTACCCCGGAGACGCACACTGCAAGCTCTCTATGCTCGACGATGCTAAATCGTTGGCCGAATTCCAGAAGGTTTTGGCCGATCACGGCGCATCCATCAGTGCCCTCAGTTGTCACGGAAACCCGCTGCATCCCGATCCCGCGCGCGCCAAACACGATGCGGAGATCAGCCGCAAAACCATCCTCCTCGCCGAAAAGCTCGGCATTCCCGTCGTTGTCGATTTTTCCGGCTGTCCCGGAGACGCGCCCAACGCAAAATCCCCCAACTGGGTCACCTGCCCCTGGCCGCCGGACTATCTGGAAATTCTCGACTGGCAGTGGAGCAAAGTCGTCACGCCCTATTGGACGCAGCACGGAAAATTCGCTGCCGATCACGGCGTAAAAATCGCCATTGAGATGCACCCCGGCTTCGTCGTCTACAGCCCGGAGACCATGCTCAAACTGCGCTCCATCGCCGGCCCCAGCGTTGGCTGCAACTTCGATCCCAGCCATCTCTTCTGGCAGAACATCGACCCCATCGCCGCCGTCCGCGTGCTTGGCGACGCCATCTTCCACGTCCACGCCAAGGACACACAGCTTTACCACACCAATCTCCCGCTCACCGGCGTGCTCGACACCAAGCCCTACACCGACGAGCGCAAGCGCGGCTGGATCTTCCGCACCTGCGGCTATGGCCACGGCGCGGAGTGGTGGAAGGAGTTCGTCTCCACGCTCCGCATGTTCGGCTACGACTACGTCCTCTCCATCGAGCATGAAGACAGCCTGCTCTCTGCCAACGAGGGCCTCAGCAAAGCCGCCGGCTTCCTCAATGATCTCGTCATCCGCGAGCAACCCGGCGCAGCCTGGTGGGTCTAACCAAAACCGAATTTCTGGAACCAGCATGAAACCAATCAGAGCAGCCATCTTCGGTACAGGATTCATGGGCCGCGTCCATCTTGAGGCCCTGCGGCGCGTCGAGTTCGTTGAACCCGCAGCCATCACCGGCAGAAACGCGGCCGCAGCAAAGAAGCTGGGCGCTGCCTTCGGCGTTCCTTACGTCGACGCTCAGGCCATCCTCAAAGACAAGTCCATCGACGCCGTCCACATCTGCACTCCCAATGCCCTGCACTTCGCCATGGCCAAAGACGCCTTGCTGGCGGGTAAGCACGTTCTCTGCGAAAAGCCGCTCGCCATCACGTCGAAGGAAGCGGAAGAGCTCGATTCCCTCGCCCGGCAAAAGGGGCTGCGCGTCTGCGTCTGCCATAATCTGCGCTACTATCCAATGGTGCAGCAGATGCGCCGCATGCGCGAAGCCGGCGACCTCGGAGAAATCCTCGTCGTTCAGGGCTCCTACTCGCAGGACTGGCTTCTCTATGACACCGATTGGAATTGGCGCGTCGACTCCAAAACCGGAGGCCCGTCGCGCTGCATGGCAGACATCGGCTCCCACTGGTTTGACGCCGCCGAACACATCACTGGACTGCGTGTCACCTCGCTCTGCGCTGATCTCCAGACCTTCTTCCCGGTGCGGAAGCAGCCGAAGCACTCGGTTGAAACCTTCGCCAACAAAACTCTCGACGCCGAAGATTACATTCCCACTCCCGTCGACACCGAAGACTTCGGCGCCGTCATTTTTCGCATCGGGGAACGCGCCCGTGGTTCGATGACCGCCAGCCAGTCTTCCGCCGGACGGAAGAACCGCCTCAGCATCGAGATCTATGGCACAAAAGCTGGCGTTGCCTGGGATCAGGAGCGCCCCGACGAGCTCTGGATCGGCCATCGCGACAGCGGCAACCAGATCATCATCAAAGACCCCTCTTTGCTGAAGCCGGAAGCGCGGGCCTATGCCGATCTTCCCGGCGGCCACAGCGAAGGCTACGACGATACCTTCAAGCAGCTCTTTCGCCGCTTCTATGCTTCCATCGCGGACCCCGCCGCCGCAGCGGAGTATCCGCATTTCTCCGACGGCCTCCGGCAATTGGTCCTGCTCGAAGCCGAGATGAAAAGCCACAGCACACGCAGTTGGATTGATGTTCCCGTCGCATAAACCGGCAATGGAAAGGACCCTCGCCGCGTGTTAATCTTCGCCGCTATCGTCGCCATTTTTATTTACGGAATGATTGCCGCCATGCTCGGCACCATTCTTCCCGATCTGTCCGACCGCTTCCACCTCACGCCCAGCCAGAACGGGACCATCGCCTTCGCACAGGCCCTCGGGCTTATCCTGGCGTCACTCGCCGTCGGCCCGCTGCTCGACGATGAAGGCAAAAAGATCGGTCTCGTCCTCGGCCTTGCATTCATCTCCGCCGCGCTCCTCGCATTGCCCCGCTCCTCCGGCTACCGCAGCATCATGTTTCTGCTGTTTCTTCTGGGAATCGGCGGCGGAATCGTAGTCACCGGAGCCAACGCCCTGGTCAGCGATGTAGACTCCGTCCACCGCGCAACCGCCCTCAATCTCGTCAACCTCTTCTTCGGTCTCGGTGGACTCGCCACACCCTTCATCTCCGCCAACCTCTTCAAGCGAAACTGGGTGAGGCTCTGTTATACCGTCGCCGTCCTGGCCATCATTACGCTCGGCATCCAGACCGCCACCAAAATGCCGCCGCCCACCGGCGCAGGGCGCTTCATTCTCGCCGACGCCGGCCCGGTTCTTGGCCACCCGCTGCTCTTCATGCTCGGCTTCTTTCTTTTTCTCTACGTCGGGTGCGAGGTCGGCGTCTGGAACTGGCTGGCGCGCCATCTGATCGCACAGGGAATCCCCGAATCGCGCGCTCTCAACATTCTCTCGCTCGGCTTCGCGCTGGGACTGCTGATCGGCCGCCTCGCTGTTTCGCCCATTCTCATCCGAGTCTCTGCGATTAATGTCACGCTGGCCGCATCCGTGTTCATGGCAATCACCACATTCTTGATGCTCCGCGTCCGCAAGCCCGCCGCGGCCCTCGTACTCGTCTTCCTCGCCGGACTCGCCATGGCTCCCGTCTTCCCCACCACGCTCGCCATCGTCGGCGATGCCTTTCCACGCATGTCCGGGACTGCCATCGGATTCGTCATCACCTGCGGATGGGCAGGCCTCGCCGTCAGCTCGCGCATCATCGGAGCCATCGCCGGAGGCGATCCGCGCAAGCTCCGGAAGGCGCTGCTCGTCATTCCCGTATCGGCGGTGCTGATGGTGGGACTCAATCTGGCCATCCGGGCCTCGCTGCGGTAAAGCACGCGGCAGCTGCGATCGCGGTCCGCTCTTAACTCGGGTGAGTTCCGGCGGTCCGCACAAAGATCACCGAGGAACTGTCCGAATAGACCTGCTTCCAGTTCGGCAGCAGCGGCAGTACATGAACCATGGGAGAATCGCGGTCCAGCAGGCAGAAATTCACGTTGTATTTGTCGAGAAGCGCATTCGGGTCGCTCTGGAGTAGCTCCCACTCCCCATACTGGCCGAAAACGCCGGCCCATTCATACAAATCCGAGCGCCCATCGATAAATACCGGATGTTCCGGCATCGCCCAGATCAGATAACCGCCATAAAGATAGGTGTTCAGTATGTTCCCGGACAGGTGATGGGCCCGGATAAACTCCACCGCCTTCACAGGGTTTCCATCGTCCACTTGCTTCACCAGTGATTGGCGGCTCGGAAACGCAAGAAAAACCGCCAGCGCAGTCAATGCGATAAAAGCCGCATTAAGACCCGCACGGTCCTTCTCAGCGTCATACTTTTCCCAGGCATTTGAGAGCAGGCGCGCGACGATCGGCGCAGCGAATATCCCAAAGGCAAATGACATACGCCGATGGCTCAAAGCCGACCACGCACCCAACACCAGCAGCAACAGCTCATGCAAAAATATGTGCTCTGACCGGCGAACAATAAGGTAGAGGAATACGAAAGCTAGTATCGCCAGCAATCCCACCGCGCGCGGATCACTCATCAGCAGTGGTTTCCACTCACCAATCTGTGTTGTAACCAGATGCTGGTGCAGCATGACATCCAGGGGATATAGGATCTGCCTCACGCCATCAGGATTCAGGAAAAGCGCCGCCGCCGAAAGCAGAATCGCCACTATAAATGTGCGTCGGTGGTGCCCATCCCAACGCGTGCATACCAGCGCCCCCCGCTCAAAATCGAAGAAGGAGCAGAACAAAAGTACGCCCAGCACCACAAACCCCAGGAAGAACGATCCATGGCAGTTCACCCAGAGAACAAACAAGAGAGGCAAAACGAAAAACCATCGACGATCGCGTTTGTATCCCAGGTACACCAGCAGCAATTCAAGAACGAGAAGAACATAGCTGATGAGCAGGGGCCGCACCACCAGGCCTCCGGTTGAGAAAAACCAGATCACCATCGCCCCTAAAAAGCCGATCTTGGCATTCCCTGAATACAGACTGGAAAGCACGTATCCGGCGATCAACAGCATGGCGGTAAAAAAGCAGAGCCACAGCATTAGCCCCGTATAACCGTCCAGCCTGTACGCTCCATAGATCGACACCTGCGAGAACCATTCCTGCGGGATCACAGCATGATGATTGGTTGTATAGGAAAACAGGTCTGTAGTTGGGATCGCGTGGGTGGTCCAGATTACCTGGCCCGTTTTGAGCTGCCACCACATGTCGGGATCGTTCAGTCGGTCCCGGACCGTCAGCACGGCCAGCACCGCCAGAAGGCAGGCAACCACCACCGGAAAGGAAAATATCTTTCGCAAAATACGGACAGGCGCAGGCTTTTGAGTGTTTCCGGCACTCAGGGATGCAGCGCTCAAGCCGTTTCCATGTCCAGGCTTTCATGAGCCAGAAGCGGGTCTCGCTCCGCCAGCCGGATCAACCGGTGGAGATAGGCCCGGGAAATGTTCAGGCTGCGGGCCGCCAGAGTCTTGTTCCCGTTATTTTCACGGACCGCAGCGGCTGCCAGTTTCACCTTGTAGTCGCGCAGCTGGCGTTCAAACGAGTTTGCCGGATGATAATCGCATATATTCACCAGGCTCTCCTCGTGGATATTCCTGGGCAGGTCATCCTCCGTAATGCTCTTGCCGGAGGCAACGATAATCGCCCTCTGAATCACATTTTCCAGCTCGCGCACATTGCCAGGCCACGAATAGGCCTGCAGCAAAGACATGGCGCCCGGCTGAATCGTGTCCATCTGCTTCTGGTAAATCTGCGTGTAATGCCGGAGAAAATGGTTCGCGATCTGCGGAATATCATCGATCCGCTCCTGCAACGAAGGAGCTGTGATCTTCATCACGTTGATGCGGTAATAAAGGTCCAGCCGGAACTTTCCCTGCGACACCAGCTCGCCCAGGTCCGCATGGGTGGCAAAAATCAGCCGCGCCCGCAGTGGGATCAGCTTATTGCTGCCCAGCCTGCTGAATTCCCGCTGTTGCAGTACGCGCAGCAGTTTAACCTGGACTGCGGGGCTTAATTCGCCAATCTCATCAAGAAACAGTGTCCCTTCGCCGGCCTGCTCAAGGTAGCCCTCGCGCGCGCCTACCGTTCCCGTGAAAGCGCCCTTTTCGTGCCCGAATAATTCGGCCTCGATCAGCGTTTCGGGGATCGCCCCGCAGCAGACAGCCACAAAAGGACGGAGCGAATGGGCTCCCAGGTTGTGAATGGCCCGCGCAATCAGCTCTTTGCCGGTGCCGCTCTCGCCGGTCACCAATACTGAAGCATTCAGGCTTGCCACCCGATGGACAAGATCGTAGACCTGCAACATCTGCTGGCTCGACCCGATCATCTGGTCGCAGGAACTGACCTCTTCCACCTGTGGCTGCGACGCCTCGTGCTCCCGCTTCAGTAACGACCTCTCGTGGACTCGGCGCATGATCGCTCTCAGCTCCCGGACCGAGGGTGGCTTACGACAGTAACTATAGGCTCCCAGCCGGACAAGTTCCTCTGCGGCCCCTCGCATGCTGTCATCAGCCATTACTACTGAGGAAACCTGTGAGGCCACAATCCGCTTGCAGGACTCAATCTGTTGCTTCACTGGATTCTGGCTGGAATCCAGGTCGAGGATGACAGCATCCCAGCTCCCTTCCGAGAGCATCAGATTGACTTTATCCTCATCCGGTTCCATTTGAACCTGAAATTCATGTCCTAAGGCAGAAGACAACACAGACAACAGTTTTCGATCTTCCGAGTACAACCCAATCCGAATCATATTGGGGTAATCTCCTTCAATCCACACGGAACAAAGCTAAGAAAAATTCACAGCATTCGGGGACACAGGAGCTTTCTCTCTCCCTGCAAAAAAGATGCTTCGCATACGGGCAGATGAGTGCTCTGCGTCGTTGCGTGTGTCCACCGCTGGGGTACGGAGAACATGATTCTTTGTCATGCAGATAGTTATTGATAGCTAAACAGCATGGAAATGTCCAGTAAATTTTCGTCGTCACCGGCACATGTACCCATAGGTATAAGTAATAGAGTATACAGTTACATCAGTAACAATTGCTCCTATCGCGCCAATGGCCTTCCAGTTGCTGCATCTTCGTCAATGATCTCTCGGCGTAATCTCCTTGATTTGTTGTTCTTGACCGGCGCGACTGCCATCACCCGTTTCATCTTTCGCAGCCATCTCCTCTACGATCTGGATTCCGTTGATTTCGCGCTCGGCATGCGGCGCTTTGATCCTCATGTCTATCAACCGCATCCTCCCGGATACTTCCTATATATATGTCTGGGCCGCCTGCTCAATACCGTTTTTCACGATGCCAACCTCGCCCTCGTGGTGCTGAGCATTTTAGCCAGCTGCGGACTGGTTCTTGTGATCTATCAAATGGCTCTGGACTGGTTTGGCCAAAGTGCGGCGCGTTTTGCTGGCATCCTCTTTCTGCTTTCGCCGCTCGCCTGGTTCCACGGCACCGTGGCATTGACCTACATCGTCGAGGCATTTTTTTCCGCGCTCCTCGGTTATCTCTGCTGGCGCGCCTACAGTGGCCGCGAAAGCTTCATTCTTCCTGCG
>JBARHV010000043.1:0-15163 GCA_049799415.1 Silvibacterium sp. | reverse complement strand
GATTACGACCGTGCCGTTCAGGACCTGGAACAGCAGGCGCAGCAGCACCAGTGGACCGAGCAGCAGCTCTTTGAGCAGAAGCACAATATGCTCCGCGATCTTATCGATCAGCAGCTGCTTATTTCGCGCGGCAAGCAGCTAGATATCACCGGCGAAACCGAACTGGTCAAGGAACTCGACGAGATGCGCAAGCAGTACCATCTCGATACGATGGACGACTTGCAGAAGGCCGCCGAGGCGCAGGGTGTTTCCTGGCAGGACTTCAAGGCGAACATGCGCAATCACATCATCTCGCAGGAAGTGATTCGCCAGGAGGTCAGTCCGCACATCAATATTTCTTCCTCTGAAGTGCAGGCTTACTACGACGCGCATAAGCAGGACTTTGCCCAACCGGAGCAGGTGCAGTTGAGCGAAATTATGATTCCAACTGCGAACCCCGACGATGCCGCGCAGGTCGATCAGGCGAAGAAAAAAGCAGACGACGCAGAGGCGAAGCTGAAGAGCGGTACGGATTTTGCGGCGCTGGCCAAGACTGCCTCCGGCGGTATGACGGCAGCCAACGGCGGTAATATGGGCGACTTCAAGCGCGGGCAGCTGGCCAAGGTGATCGAAGACCAGACCTTTGACCTGAAGGCGGGGCAATTTACGGAGCCGATCCGCACAAAACAGGGCTATGTGATTTTTGAAGTGACCCAGCACATCCCGGGCGGCATTCCTACGCTGAAAGAGGTAGAGCCGCAGATCGAAAACCAGATCGGCATGACGAAGATGGATCCCGCGCTGCGCGACTACATGACGAAGCTGCGCGAGGACGCTTATATCGACATTAAGAACGGCTATGAAGATTCGGGAGCGAGCCCGAATGAAATGAAGCCGATTTACAGCGCCTATACGCCTCCGACGCGAAAGAAGAAGAAGCATGTGAATCGGACGCGCTTCAACGGCCGTGGACGCAACGCTCATGTGGAAACCGTAGCGGAGACCTCCGATACAAGCCCTACAAAGCGTGAAGCTAAAGTGAAAAATGGGACAATGAAGCCCGGAAAAAGGGAGAAGGTTCGCTTTGGCCAGGCGCCGCGCGAGACATTGCCTGCGGCTGCAGCGAAGACCGAGGAAGGCAGTGAAAGCAGCATCGGGACACAGGTAGCTGCGAATGACGCATCTGCCGTGCCTGCCACGCCTGCCCAGGCAGACGCCTCTGCGAACGCTGACCAACCTGAAGTCAAGCAGAAAAAGACCCGGTTTGCGAATCGTGCCAAGGAGCCGAAGAGCAAAAGGCAGAAGAAGGGGCCGAAGGTTGATCCGTTTGCGCCTCCTCCGGAGACGAAAGAGGAACTGGCGACGCAACAGCAGCAAGGTAAGGCGCTCGGACTGAATGGAGATACTTCCAAGAAGAAGAAAAAGAATCTGCGCAAAGAGGGACCGAAGCGCCGCATGAGCGATGAGAAGAAAGAGAGCGGAGCTCAGCCTTCTTCCACGCAGCCGGCTACGCCTACACCCGCGCCCGCGACAGGTTCAAGTCAGCAGTAAATCGACGTATGAAAGAACCTTCCATTGCGGATCTGGGCAGACATGAAAATCAGGCGATCACCGGCCTTTTTGCCGTCGCTGCGAAGCAGGTACGCAGCAAGAAAGATGGCTCGCCGTATTTTGCTCTGACGCTGGCGGACCGCACCGGGCAGATCGAGGCCATGATGTGGGAGACGGCGGAGGCTGGCGCGTTCGCCGTCGGCGATATCGTCAAGCTGCGCGGCCAGGTCGGACGTTACAAAGAAAAATTGCAGATCACTTTGGACCGCATTCGCAAAGCCGAGGCGTCTGAGTTCGACCTTGGCGATTTTGTCCCTAAGACAGAACGCGATGTGGACGAGCTTTGGGCGGAGCTGAACGGTTATGTCGAAAGCTTCACCGATCCGCACCTGAAGGCGCTGCTGCGGTCGTTCCTGGATGATGCGGAAATTGCCGCCGCTCTGCGCGAGGCCCCGGCGGCGAAATCGATGCATCACGCCTGGATTGGAGGGCTGCTGGAGCATGTGGTTTCACTGCTCGGCATCTGCGATCTGACGGCGAAACACTATGGTGTTCACCGCGACCTGCTGCTGACAGGGGCGATATTGCACGATATCGGGAAATTGCAGGAGCTGCGCTGGGGAACGAACTTTGATTACACGGTAGAGGGCCAGCTGCTGGGGCACATCACGATTGGAATAGGGATGATTGAGCGGAAGATGGAAGCGATCAAGGATTTTCCGCCTTCGCTGCGCTTGCTGGTCAGCCACCTGGTACTGAGCCATCATGGCAAATATGAGTTTGGATCGCCGAAGCTGCCCATGATTCCGGAAGCGGTGCTGCTGCATTATCTCGACGACATGGACGCGAAGATGCAGACTATGCGCAACGAGTTTGCGCGCAATGTGGCCGCGGGGCGCGGGGCGGGCGATGTGACGGAGTGGGTGCGCTCGATGGAGCGCCCTTTGTTGAATACCACGGCTTTTCTTGAGAAGGAACACAAGTCGCGCAACTGAAAGGTGGCGGGAGGTTTGAGATCGATGGCTTATTTACTGAAGACGGAGCCGAGCGTTTATTCCTTTGCTGACCTGGAGCGCGAGGAGGAGACGATATGGGATGGTGTGACGAATCCTGCGGCGGTAAAATTTTTGCGCGAAATGAAGCCGGGCGACCGGCTGGTGATCTATCACACCGGCGATGAGAAGACGGCGGTGGGTACGGCAAAGGTTTTGGCTGTCGTTGTGAAAGATCCGAAGACTCCGCAGGTCCGCATCGCTGCTGGCGAGCCGCTGAAGAAGCCACGCACTTTGGCTGAGATCAAGGCACACAAGCTGTTTGCCGATTCGCCGCTGGTGTTGCAGGGCCGGCTCTCGGTTGTTCCACTTACTGAGGCGCAGTGGGCGTGGCTCACCGGCGCATAAATTAAAATGGATCTATTAAGCAGTTCGGGATAAAGAGCAAGCATGTTACGTTTTTCTACCGCGGGTGAGTCGCACGGTGAGAGCCTGATTGCGATGGTTTCAGGGATGCCGGCTGGTGTCCCGATTGAGAATGCGCGTGTCAATCGCGAGCTATGGCGGCGTCAGCAGGGCTACGGACGCGGCGGACGGATGCGGATTGAGCAGGATACGGCCCACTTTCTCTCCGGTGTAAGGCATGGCAAGACGATCGGTTCTCCGATTTCGATGGAGATTGAAAATCGCGACTGGAAAAACTGGACCGAATCACTGCCGGTTGAAGCCGGCGATCCGCAAAAGCACAAGTCGGTGGCGTCTCCACGGCCTGGCCATGCCGATCTGGCGGGCGCGCTTAAATATGACTTTCCCGATGCGCGGTACGTTCTGGAGCGTGCTTCAGCGCGCGAGTCGACCGCGCGTGTGGCGGCCGGAGCGGTGGCAAAGGCTCTGTTGCTGGAGCTTGGCATCGACATTGCCAGCCATGTGATTCGCGTAGGCCGCGCAGAGATGACGCGCGACGCGTCGTGGAGTGAGATTAGTGCGCTCCGTCAAAAGGAAGAGGTTCTTCTGGGCTGCGTGGACGAAGAGGCGGAATCGCGCATGAAGGCGGAAGTTGACCTGGCGCTGCGAACGGGCGATTCGATTGGCGGTGTGTTCGAGGTTGTGATTCATGGCGCGCCGGCCGGGATCGGCACCTATGCGAACTGGGATGAGCGGTTGGATGGAATTCTGGCGCAGGCTGTGGTCTCTCTGCAGGCGGTGAAAGCGGCGGAAATAGGCCGCGGCGTTACGGCGGCAGAGTCGCTGGGGTCGGAGGTACACGATGCGATTGGCTACGCTGAGACTCGCGAGAATGGAGCGCACACCCGCTTTACCCGCGACCACAATAATGCGGGCGGCATCGAGGGTGGCATCTCAAATGGCGAAGACATTGTGGTGCGCGGCTACCTGAAGCCCATTTCGACGCTCCGGCGGCCGCTGGCTTCGGTCCGCTTTGATTCGCGCGAGGCAACGAAGGCGGCATACGAGCGCAGCGACGTTTGCGTGGTTCCGGCGGCGGGCGTGGCGGCTGAGGCGATGGTGGCCCTGGCATTTGCGCGGTTGGTTCTGGAGAAGTTCGGCGGCGATTCGCTGCGCGAACTGAAGCGTAACTATGGTGGTTACCTGGAGCAGATTCGGGCTTACTAAAGCTCTGTGGTTTTGAACGATGCTGAGAGAGATTGTTAAATTTCCTGACCCCGTGCTGGAACGCCCGGGCGAACCGGTGACCGGGTTCGACGACGAGCTGCAGAAGCTCGTGGACGATATGTTCGAATCGATGTATGCGGCCAAGGGCATAGGACTGGCTGCGCCGCAGGTCGGTATTTCCAAGCGGCTGACGGTGATCGACCTCAGCTTCAAGGACAAACAGGAAGATCGCATCGTGCTCATTAATCCCGAGATTATTTTTCGCGAAGGCAAGCAATATGCGGAAGAAGGCTGCCTAAGCCTGCCGGACATTCGCGACAAGGTATCGCGCGCGGCCAAGGTGCGGGTGCGGGCGCAGGATGTGAAGGGCAAATGGTTCGAGATTGAGGGCGAAGAGTTGCTGGCGCGCGCCTTTCAACATGAGATTGACCATCTGGACGGAATCCTGTTTTTCCGTCGCGTGAGCGCGTTGAAGCGCGATCTGATCTTGCGGAGGATTCGCAAGATGCAGAAGGCCGGTGAGTGGTAGGGACTGGCCGTCCGGGCACCCGCGCTTCGCGCCAGTCGATCACTTGCATTTGTGCTCCTCCCTTTGGTCGGGGTTTGTATCGTATCGAACGGAAAGATCGAAAGCGGTTGTGCTCTACCAATACTCGTAAGGAAATAAGCGCTTGAGAATCGTCTTTTGTGGAACGCCGTTGTTTGCTGTCCCAACTCTGAGGGCAGTGCTGCGCGCAGGTCACGAAGTGGCGTTGGTGGTTACACAGCCTGATCGCCCGAGCGGGCGTGGGATGGTTTTTGTCGCTCCCCCTGTGAAAGAGACGGCTCTTACTGCGGGTCTGCCGGTGGCTCAGCCGGAGAAGATCAAGAAAAATGTGGAGTTTCGCGCTCAGTTGGAAGGCATAGCGCCGGACGTGATTCTTGTGGTTGCTTACGGTCGCATTATTCCCAAGTGGATGTTGGATCTGCCGCGTTTCGGTAACCTGAATTTGCATGCTTCTCTGCTGCCGAAGTATCGCGGGGCCGCGCCGATTCAGTGGGCAGTTGCAAACGGCGAACCGGAGACGGGCGTAACCACGATGCGGCTCGATGAAGGGTTGGATACTGGCGGGATTCTGATGCAGCGCGTGATGACGCTGGCTCCGGACCAGAACTCAGCGGATGTGTTTCCAATACTGGCGGAGATGGGCGCGGCGCTCATGGCGGAGACGCTGGATGGGCTGGCCTCCGGCTCGATCAAGCCAGTCAGGCAGGACGATGCCCTGGCGACGTATGCTCCCATTTTGACGCGGGACGACGGGCGGATGGATTTTTCGAAGCCGGCAATGATCATCTACAACCGCTGGCGCGGGTTCCAGCCGTGGCCGGGCGCATGGACTCTGTTGGAGAGCAAAAAACTTACCGCGCATCGACTGATGCCGCTGGACGCAGGCTCGCTGCCAGGCGAAGCGAATGCGCCGGGTGTGCTGCGCGTGGAGCAAGGACGGATATTCGTCGGCTGCGGCGATGAAACCTGGCTGGAGCTGGTGGAAGTGCAGCTGGAGGGCAGGAAGCGGATGCTGGCGGCGAATTTCCTTCGCGGCCATGCACTCAAGACCGGCGACAGGCTTGGCGAATGATTGCGCGGGCTCGTTCGGCTGCGTTTGAGATTCTTCTAAAAGTTGCGACAACGGACGCGCACAGCGATGAACAGCTGCGTTCGCCCGCAGTGAATGTGCTTTCAACGCAGGATCGGGCGCTCGTGACCACACTGGTTCTGGGCGCACTGCGCTGGCAATTGAAGCTGGATGCGCGGATTCGCGCGTTGCTTGCGCGTCCCGAGGCCAGGCTTGCGCCGGTTGTTGAAACGGCACTGCGCCTGGGCGCGTTTCAGCTTTTGTATCTTGACCGGATTCCGGCCCATGCGGCCATTGGCGAGAGTGTGGAGCTGGCCAAGCAGGCCGGGGAAACATTTGCGGCTGGCATGGTGAATGCTGTGCTGCGCAAGCTGGCTCGCTTGCCGCGCAGGACTGCGAGCGGCGAGTCGATTGAGAATGAGTTCGCGCATCCGCGCTGGATGGCGGAGCGATGGGAGCGTTTTTATGGACATGACGTTGCCCGTGCGATCTGCGTCTTCGATCAGGAGCCTGCGGCGACTTGTCTGCGGATGGTGCATCCCGATGCGGAGCAGGCTTTAGCGGACGAAGGCGTGGAACTGGCGGCTGGCGAATTTCTTACTGCCGCGCGGCGGCTGGTTCGCGGCGATGTTGTGCGCAGCGAGACATTCCGGCGTGGCTGGGTACGGATTCAGGATGAGGGATCGCAGCTGGTGGCCGAGCTGGCAGGGCATGGCAAAAATATTTTGGATACATGCGCGGCCCCCGGCGGGAAAATGGCGATTCTGGCGGAACGAAATCCCGGCTCCGCAATTACAGCAATGGATGCAAGCCAGCGGCGGCTGGACGCGATGCGTCGGAATTTTCCGGACGAGCGCATTCTGTACTCCGTGCAGGACGCCACCACTTTGCAACTCCCGCCGGAGTACGATCTGATTCTTTGCGACGTGCCCTGCACTGGGACAGGAACGATCGGCCGAAATCCTGAGATTCGTTTTCGTGTGGAAGAAGGCGACCTGGCGCGGCAGCAAAGGCGGCAGGTAAAGATTTTATCGTGCGCGCTGAAGGGGCTTGCTCCCGGCGGACGGCTGCTCTATTCAACCTGCTCGCTTGAGCCGGAGGAGAACGAAGCCGTGGTTTCCGAGTGCTGTGAACAGGTGCGGGGGTTTGATGTAATCCCGCTGGACGAGGAAGTTTTGCATCTGGAAGGCGAGGGAGCGATTCATGCGCAGGGCGCTTTGAAGTTGAAGCAGTCCGCGCTGGACGGCGGTTTTTTGCGGACTTTGCCGGGCGTACACGGCTGCGATGGATTTTTTGCCGCGCTTATTGTGCGACGGTAAGCTCAATTGGCGTTGCGGCGTTAATCTGCTGACCTGGTTGCGGACTTTGGCCGACGATGCTGCCGATTGGGGCTACAGGCGGCATGGGCTGTGTGGAAGCGGTACCGGCGATCGACGGGATAGCGATGGCCGCTTGTTTGATGGGAGCGAGTTTCAGTCCAGCGTGAACGATGGCGAGTGCAGCGACAGGGAACATCTGGTCAGTCAGGTCGGGCATGACGAAGGCTGGACTGGTGGCGTCGGGCGGCGCGGCGATCAAGAGGCTTACACTTGGTCGCGCAACTCCAGCGGCTCCGGGCGCGGGGTTTTGAGCAATGACTGCACCTGCCGGCGCGTAGGCCCAGGGCATCTCCGCAATGGATCCGATCTCAAGTGCGGCACGGCGAATCTGAATAGAGGCAACGCGCTGGTCGAGACCCATGAGATTCGGGATGGCGACGCGCTGCGGCCCCAGGCTTTCTGTAAGGCGTACATGCCACTCGCGACGCACGACGCTTCCGGGCGCAGGTGACTGGATCATGATGTGTCCCGCGGGAACATCGACACTGTAGAAGTGGCTATCCACGCTGAGATTGAGGCCCAGGGTGGCAGCTTTGTTGACAGACTCAGCTACGGTAAGCCCTTTGAAGCTGGGCACGGTCACCTCTGCTCCATGAATGGCGAAGTGCATGGTGACGATGGCTGAGGTCATGGTCAACGCCGCCAGCATAAGCAGGATGAGGCCGAATTGGAACGCGCGCAACATTATTTCCTATTTTCTAAAAAGCGTACCGAACCGGATTATCTTAATCAGCGTACTCGATGGAGTAGCCGATTTCGACGGACTTCTCGAGCATTTTCGAGACGGAGCAATATTTGTTTTTAGATAAAGAAACAGCGTCTTCCGCGGCTTTGTGCGCCACTTTGCCGTGAATGCGATAGGTGAGATGGATGCGCGTGAAGATGCGCGGCGCCTCCGCTTGCTGTTCCGCATCGGCGGAGACAGTGAGTCCGGCGATAGGCTCGCGCTTTTTTTCCAAAATGCTGACGACATCTACTGCTGTGCAAGCACAGAGCGCAGAAAGCACGGCTTCCATGGGGCTGGGGCCGGCGACGTGTTCTGAAGTTGCGTCGAAGGTGATGGTGTGGCTGCTCTCAGAGCGGCCCTCAAAGAGTCTTCCTTGTTTCCACTTGGCGCTGGCAATCATGGTTTCCTCTAATGGCGGTTATCCGTTGCGGGTTCAGGATGAATGAGGACGCGGTAGACCTCTGGACATTCCAGCTTAAAACGGTCTTCGAGGCCGGTGATGATTTCGTGCACTTGCTGCATTGGCATGCCATCGGGCAGCGTGCAGTGGCAGGACACCTGAATCTTGTCGCCGATGCGCCCAGTCACGACTTCATGAATGTCGAGAATCGCTGGGAATGCAGTAGCAGCGTGCCGCAGATGCACTTCAAGGCTGCGATCCTGCTTAAGAATCTGAGGGTTTTCGATGGTTGCCGGCTCGTTTTCAATGTGAGTAAGAACTTCGGCGACCTGCGGCAGCTCGTTGCGAATCTCTTCCTCAATGCGACGGACAAAGCTGTGCGCCTGACTGAGAGAAAGGTTCTCATCGACTTCAAGGTGCTGTTCCACGCGCAGGTTTTCACCAATGGACTGCACGCTGACATCGTGGAGTGTGACATTGTTGCGCGAGCCTACGGCGCGAATCTTGTCGAAGATGCTTTCGGCGAGCGTGGAGCGGGGCACAGTATGAATGACGACATCGGCACCGGGCAGCACGCGATGCACGGCGCTGGTGGCTTCGCGCACCAGGTCTTCGGCCCGCTGAAAGGTGAGCTGGCGCGAGAGCGAGAGCGTGAAGTCGGCAAAATACTTGTTGCCTGCGCGCCTCATCCGCGCCTGATCGATGGATAGAACGCCTTCCGTGTGTTGTAGCTCGGCGAGAACCCGGCGCCCGGTCTCGGGAGAAACAGAATCGGTAAGCGCGGCCACAGTGCGCCAGGCAAGCTGCCATCCGAAATGCAGAATGAGGATGGAAACAACAATGGCGGCAATGGGATCGGCAAAACGCAGCCAGGGGATGTTAAGGATCGAGCCGGTCCATGCGGCGCATAGTCCGACGAAGACAGCAGCGCTGGACCAGATGTCGGAAGCGAAGTGAAAGGCGTCAGCGGCCAGAGCGTCGCTCTGGTATCGCACAGCTACAGCTTTGAGCTGGCGAGAGCGCCAGAAATCTACGACCATTGAGGCGGCAAGAACAACCAGGGGCCACACACTATAGCGGAGAGCCACGGGCCGGATGAAGATGCGGACGAGGGCTTCAGCTGTGATCCAGACGGCTGAGGCCAGCATGAGGAAGGTCTCAATAAACGCCGATAGGTTCTCTACCTTGGCGTGGCCATAAGGGTGGTCTTCATCCGCTGGTTTGTCGGAGACGCGGACGGAAATCAGAGTAAGCATGGCCCCGGCGAGGTCGATGCCGGAGTGAGCCGCGTCGGACAGCATGCCGAGCGAGCCGGTAAGCAGGCCCACAATGAGCTTGAGCACGGCCATGACACCGGCAGCACCGACTGACAGAGCTGCCGCGAATTTCTTTTCAGCGGCGGCGGTGCGAACCGGTTTTTGCAGCGTGACCTGGCTCATGGCAACCTTCAGCGTACACTCGGCGGTGGCCAGACTGCTATAGCCGTGTTATGGTTTGACGCCGCGATAGAGTCCGGCGATTCCGAAGGTATAGGGTGTCCAGGAAACGTCAGCAAAGCCTGATTTCTGCATTAGAGCGATCATCTCCGGCGGTGGAGGAAAGCGTTGAACGGAAGTGGGCAGATAGTTGTAAGCGCTCCCTATGCCGGAGAGCCGCGCGCCAACGGCAGGCAAGATACGTCGAAAATAGAAGGCATAGAGCTTACCGATAACGCCGCCAGGCTCACTGAAGTCGAGAATGCCAAGCTCGCCTCCGGGCCTGAGCGTGCGATGAAATTCGCGCAGGCCAGCCTCGTAATTTGCCAGGTTGCGGAATCCGAAGGCAGTGGTGATGAGGTCCAGGGTGTTGTCAGGTAGAGGCAGATGAAGTGCGTCAGCCTCGATAGCGATCGCGTTGCGGGTCCGGAATTTTTCGGCTCCGCGGGCGAGCATGGCGTGGGAAAAATCAGCGGCGAGGATGGGCTTTGCAGCCTGGGGGCGATGGCGCAGCAACGCCAATGTCATGTCTCCGGTGCCGCAGCAGATGTCGAGGATGGAGGCTTGAGGCTGGTCGAGAATTTTGCGGAAGCGGCGCGCTGTGCGGTTCCACCAGAGGCGGTCGATGTTGCAGGAGAGCACGTGGTTCAGCAGATCATAACGCGGTGCGATGCTGTCGAACATCTGCCGTACGGCGGTTGCGGAGCTTTGCTCGTCGGATGTCCCGGCAGGTTGTGCTCCGGTCGCGCTCACCTTGCGGCCTCGCTCAAGGTCCATTCCAAGGCGGAGATTAATTCCGCATCGGTCACGTTTTCGACGACGACCGCCTGGCCGATACCTGGAGTTAATACGAAGCGGCGGATTCCGGCCTTGTTTTTCTTGTCGCGCCCTGCGGCGTCGAGCAGTTCAGTAACGCGAGCGCGGAAGCGGGGCAGCGGGCCGTAGGCACGAATGAGCTGCTCCATGCGAAGCGCCTCCTTTTCCGGCAGCAATTGGCGCGAGCGGCTGATGTGGAGAGCCGCCAGCATGCCCCAGGCAATGGCCTCGCCGTGAAGGAGTTTTTTGTAGCCGGTCACGGCCTCGATGGCGTGGCCGAGGGTGTGCCCAAAGTTGAGAATCATGCGCAGCCCTGACTCGCGCTCGTCTATACCGACGACCTCGGCCTTCATGGCGACTGATGCGGAGACAACTCGTTTCAGCGCCACGGGGTCGCAGGCGAGAATGCTCTCGCGATTTTGCTCAAGAAAGCGGAAGAGCCTGGGATCACGGATGATTCCGGCCTTGACGCTCTCGAAGAGCCCGGCGCGCAGCTCGCGGGGTGGAAGGGTTTTGAGAACATCGACGTCGGCAAAGACAGCGAGCGGGTGATGGAAACTGCCGATGAGGTTTTTTCCTGTTGCCAGGTTGACCCCGGTCTTGCCACCGACGGATGAGTCGACCTGCGCCAGCAGCGTGGTGGGAATCTGGATGTAGGGGATGCCGCGCATGTAGATGGCGGCGAGAAAACCGCCGGCATCGCCGACGATACCTCCACCGAAGGCGATAAGCAGCGAGGAACGGTCTGCGCCTGCGGTGGAAAGTTCTGTTGCCAGGCGCTCGACGCTGGCAAGACGCTTGTGCTGTTCGCCGGGCGCGAGAAACAGGACTGTGGGTTGCTGAGCTTTGGGAAATGTGGATGCAAGCTGCTTGCCCCAGAGAGACCAGATGGCGGGCGAAGTAAGAATGAAGATGCGCGGCCCGCGTTTGCCGGTGATTTTTCTGAGGTGACTGCCAAAGCCGGATACAAGGCTGGAGCCGACATGCACGGGATAGCTGGCTGATGCTGTTTTGACGTGGATTGTGCTCACGATGTTCTCATCGTATCGGACTCGGTAGACTGCATGCACCTTTTGATTCCATAGCGTCGTCTAATTGGATTGCATGGCATGCGTTTCTCCAGCGGCTTCACCGCTGCCGGCCTGTGTACACCGAACAGAGAAATGCTATAGCCTCAAAACGTTATGGTGGTTGCGAGAGAGACAGATTTTCTAATTGTTGGCGCGGGCATTGCCGGGTTACGCGCCGCAATCGAGTTGTGTGAGACGGGCCGGGTGCTGGTGGTCACCAAGGAGGCGCTGGGCGAGTCGAACACAAGCTACGCGCAGGGCGGCATTGCCGTGGCCATGGGCGGTGATGAGGATGTGTCGCTTCACCTGGAAGACACGGTGCGCGCGGGCGACGGACTGGTGGATCAAGAGACGGCCCGGGTGCTGGTGGAAGAAGGCCCTGCGCGTGTGGACGAGTTGCTGCGCTGGGGAACAGGTTTTGACCGCGAAAACGGCAAGCTGATGCTGACGCGCGAGGGAGCGCACAGTCGCAACCGTATTCTTCATGCCAATGGTGATGCGACGGGTGCGGAGATTGGGCGATCCCTGCTGGCCCATGCGCGTGCGCAAACGAATATCACGCTGCTGGAGTGGACGACGACCGTGGATTTGATTGTGGAGGGTGGCGCGGTTGTAGGGGCGGTGCTGCTCGATACGGATGGGGAATTGGTCGAGGTTCGCGCGCGAGCCGTGTTGCTGGCCAGCGGCGGGGCCGGGCAGGTCTACAGCGATACGACGAATCCGGCAGTGGCCACCGGAGACGGCATTGCGATGGCATGGCGTGCAGGCGCTGAGATCTCCGATATGGAGTTTTATCAATTTCATCCCACAGCTCTGAGTCTGCCTGGCGTGCCGCGTTTTCTTTTGTCAGAGGCGCTGCGCGGAGAGGGTGCGTATCTTCGCAATGCGCAGGGCGAGCGATTTATGGAGCGGTACCATCCGCTGCTGGAACTGGCTCCGCGCGACGTGGTGGCGCGCGCGATTACCAACGAGGGCGTGGGCGCGGACGGCGCGCCGCTTCCGGTGTATCTGGATATGCGCCACGTTACAGGGCTCGACCTGCACAAGCGGTTTCCCGGAATCTCCGGGTTTCTTGCCCAGCACGGCCTGGAGTTGTCGCGGGATTTGATCCCTGTGCGTCCGGCAGCCCACTACCTGATGGGCGGCGTGCGAACGGATGTGGAGGGCCGCACTTCACTGCCTCGCCTGTATGCGGCGGGCGAAGTGGCTTGCACAGGCGTACACGGAGCAAATCGGCTGGCAAGTAATTCGTTGCTGGAGGGGCTGGTGTTCGGCGCGCGCGCGGCCTCTGCAATGCGCGAGGTTGGCGAGGTCCCGGCTGGGAATGCGAAGAGTGCGCGGGAGTTTGCTGCTTCGTCGCCAAAAGATGTGGCCGGTTTGCTGAAGGAATTGCAGCAGCGGATGTGGCAGGACGCTGGTTTACTGCGCGATGCTGCAGGCTTGTCGTCGATGCAGCGGGAGCTGGAGCGGTTACGCACTGTTCCTGCTGCGGAGCGTGCTTCGCTGGAGCTGGCAAATCTTCATGCTGTGGCCGATCTCATTGTGCTCTCGGCCCTGGCACGCGAGGAGAGCCGTGGTGCGCATTATCGAAACGACTTTCCCAGACGCGATGATGTTCATTTTGCGAAGCACTCGGTGGTGCGGGGCAGGGAAGTCAGTTTTGAGGCTGTGCCGCAGGCGGCTTTGGCGCAGTGAAACGGCTGGCGATTGCGAAGATGGCCAGCACCAGGACGATGAAGGCGAGCGACCACGTGACTGGAATCTGAATCCAGCGGCTCAGCAGCATCTTGATTGCGACAAAGGCGAGAATCAGAGCCAGTCCATAGTGCAACAGACGCAGACGGTCGAGTGCGCTCGATAGCGCGAAGTAGAGCGAGCGCAGGCCGAGAATCGCGAAGATGTTCGACGTGTAGACGATGAAGGTGTCGCGCGTGATCGCCAGGACTGCGGGGATAGAGTCGAGCGCGAAGATCAGGTCCGTTGCTTCGACTGCCAGCACAATCAGAAGAAATGAGGAAAGCGCGAGCGGCTTGCCGCCTGCGCGGTTCAGGAGCCAGCGTGCGGGGCCGGCGGGAGCTGCTTTACCGGGCTTTTCACGCGCCAGACGTATGGCTGCGATGAGTAGAAACGCTCCAAAGATGAACTCAATCCACTGGAAGCGCGCCAGCAGCGCGGCTCCAACAAAGATGAAGGCGCCGCGCATGACGATGGCGCCGAGCACTCCCCAGAGCAGAACGCGATGCTGTTGCTCGACCTTGAGGCCAAGCGAGCGGAACATGAGCAGGAAGACAAAAAGATTATCGACGCTGAGCGAGCCCTCGACCAGATAGCCCGAGAGGAATTCAAGCCCGCGTTGCTTACCCTGGGTTTGCGAAAGAAAGAGCGCGAAGCAGAAGGCCAATGCCGCGAGGACGACGGTCCATCCCCAGGCTGCACTGATGGAAACGGAGCGGCCACGGCGCTGCAGCACTCCCAGGTCGACGATGAGCAGCACGGCGACGATTGCGTGGAAGGCAATCCAGTAGCCCGGAGATGCTCCTGCAAACATGCTATGTAATTTAACGCCTCAGGCCTGGGCTTCCTTCTTTTTTCTGCGGCGAGCCGGATGGACCATGTAAGAAACCCCGATGCTGATGAGATAGAGGCTGAGCAACGGGGACGCAAAAATGCACATCGTCAGCGGGTCTGGTGTTGGGGTGATGATGGCCGCGATCACAAAAATAATGAGAATCGCAAAACGCATGTTCTTCCATAGGAAACGCGGATTTACGATGCCGAAGAGCGAGAGGAAGAACACTAGAATCGGCAGCTCAAAGGCGACACCGAGGCCGAGAATCACGGTCAGGAAGAGGTCAGTATATTCGTTGACTTCAATCAGGGGCCGAAACTGGCGGCTGAATCCGAAGAGAAAGTCGAGCGATTCAGGGAAGACCCACCGGTATCCGAAATAGGCCCCTGCAAGGAAGAGGGTAACCGTGGCTGCCATGAACGGCATGACATAGCGTTTTTCATTCTGGTAGAGGCCGGGTGAGATGAAGAGCCAGACCTGGTAGAGCACGAAGGGTGACGCGACGATGCATCCGGCCATGAAGCTGATCTTCAGGTACATATTGAAGCCATCGACCGGGTTGTGGATGATGAGCTGCGTCGGCAGGTTGTGCTTGTGCAGCGCGTAGGTGATCGGCGCCTGCATCAGTTGATAGATTTTTTCGTGAAAGCCCCAGGCCAATCCAAAACCAATGACGAGATAGGCTGCGGAGTGGATGAGACGCCGGCGCAGCTCCTCCAGGTGTTCCAGGAGGCTCATTCCGGGGAGCTCGGCGCGTTGGGTTACGGCTGACCGTGCACGTTCGAGGAGGTCTTCATCCATGGCTTGCTGTAGCCTGCTCGCTCTCCGGCTCTGGGTTCAGGTTGGCGCCGGGGTGGGTAGTGGCTCCATTGTTTTCCGAGGCAAGCGCCTCGGCATAGATGGGATGCGGCTCAGTTGATGCTGCTTCCAGCCATTCGGGCGTGGCTACCGGCATAC
>JBARHV010000042.1:0-7488 GCA_049799415.1 Silvibacterium sp. | reverse complement strand
AAGGAAAAGCTGCTCGCCGCGCACCGTGCGGGAATCTTCGAAGCGATTCTGCCTGCGGACAATCAGAAGGACATGGCCGACCTTCCGGAAAACCTGAAGTCCGCCATGAAGATGAATTTTGTGGAGTCGATGGACGAGGTGCTCAAGCTCGCGCTTGAGGCTCCTCTGCCTGAGCTCAAAGAAGAAGCGCCCGACGTGCTCGCCGCGCTGCCTCAACCTGCTAAGCCAGAGCAGCGTCCACACCAATAGTGCTGGCCGCACGGGCGGACGCGCCTTCGGCGCCATTCTCGTATCACCTTTTATGGCGCTCCCGTTGGTCGCGAGACGGGAGTTGCCGCTCGCCTTTCTTCGGCCAATTTCGGGACGCTGCTAGATCGCGCTCAACGCCTGGTCGAGATCGTTCAGCAGATCGTCTGCATCTTCAATTCCCACTGAGATTCGCACCAGCCCGTCAGTGATCCCAAGCTGTGCGCGGGCCTCCGCGCCGATCGCGGCGTGGGTCATCGTGGCCGGATGCGAGATCAGCGTTTCGACGCCGCCCAGCGATTCGCCAAACGTGCAGATCTTTACCCGCTTGAGCATTGCATTGGCATTCGCAAGCGAGCCGGTCTCAAACGAGATGAGCGATCCAAAGCCTGACATCTGCCGCTTTGCTAACGCATGCTGCGGATGCGAGGCCAGCCCCGGATAAAACACCTTGCTTACTTTCTTGTGGCCGGCCAGGAACGCGGCAACTTTGCGTCCGCTTTCATCGTGCTGCTTCATGCGCACGGCCAGCGTTTTCACTCCGCGCAGAATCATCCAGGACTCGAAGGGTGAAAGAATTCCGCCCGTGCATTTCTGCACGAAGGCGAAGTTCTCCTTATGCTCCGGCTTTGTGCCCACCAGCACACCGCCCAGGCCGTCGCTGTGGCCGTTCAGGAATTTGGTGGTCGAGTGCATCACGATATCCGCACCCAGTTCGAGGGGCTGCTGGAAATACGGCGACATGAAGGTGTTGTCAACGGCCAGCTCCACGCCACGCTCATGGCACACATCGGCCACGGCGCGAATGTCAGTCAGCGTCATCAGCGGATTCGTCGGCGTCTCAATGTGAACAAGTTTGGTTGTGGGCCGAATGGCGCGACGCACATTCTCCGGATCAGACGTATCGACATAGCTGAACTCGATGCCATAGCGCGTGATGATTTGATCGAACAGCCGCGGCGTGCCCCCGTACACATTGGCTCCGCAGATCACATGATCGCCGCTGCGGAACATGGTCACCAGGGCCGTGATCGCCGCCATGCCGCTTGAAAACACATGCGCGCTCGTCCCGCCTTCGAGCGATGCGAGGTTCTTCTCCAGTGCGTCGCGCGTTGGATTGGAGACGCGCGCATATTCGTATCCCTTGTTCTTGCCAATCTCTTCCTGCGCGTAGGTCGAGGTGAGATAAATCGGCACATTCACCGCGCCTGTCAGCGGGTCCGATTCCTGTCCGTCATGGATGGCGCGAGTAGCAAAGCCCTGCTTGCGTTCTGTCATCTTTCATCCTGTCCTGGGTGCTTTCGGAAAAAGTTTAGCTCTCGAGAATGTGCTTCGACAGATAGCGTTCTGCCGAATCCGGAATGATGGTCACTACGCGCTTGCCCTTACCGAGCCGCCTGGCAACGGCCACTGCCGCGTAAACCATGGCTCCGGCGCTCGATCCGCCGAGCAAACCCTCTTCCGCAGCCAGCCGCCGCACCATCGTAAATGCGTCGTCGTCGTTGACCTTCATAATTTTATCGGCCACATCGCGGTCAAAGGTCTTCGGAACGAAGGACACGCCGATTCCCTCCACCTTATGCGGCCCAGGTTCGCCGCCCTGCAACACCGAGCCCTGCGTCTCGACCGCAACCGTAAGCACACTCGGGTTCTGCTCTTTCAAAAACCGCGCTACTCCGGAAAAAGTTCCGCCTGTTCCCACTCCGGAGACGAAGGCGTCCACGCGGCCCTCCATCTGTTCCCAGATTTCCACGGCGGTGGTGTCGTGGTGAAACTGGGGATTGGCCTGATTCTCAAACTGCAGCGCGGCGAAAACATTGGGGTCTTCTTTCGCCATGGCCAGCGCGCGGCGAATCGCTCCGCTCATGCCTTCGGACTCGGGAGTCCGGATCACAGTCGCCCCGAAGCCGCGCATCAGAATGCACTTCTCTTCGGCAAAACCCTCGGGCACAAAGAGCACCACGCGGTAGCCGCGATTGACGCCCACCAGCGCCAGACCCACGCCGGTGTTGCCGGCCGTGGCCTCGACGATCATTGAGCCAGGCTTCAGTTTTCCCTGACGTTCGGCGTCGAGAATCATGCCCAGCGCGGCGCGGTCCTTGACGCTTCCTCCGGGGTTGAGGAACTCAAGCTTGGCATAGACGGCGGCCCACTCCGGTTGCGCCACGCGATGCAGGCGCAACATGGGAGTATTCCCCATCAACTCGGTTATATCTTCGGCAACCCGCAGGTTTGCACTCATTGGCGGTACTACGCTCGATTGGCTCATAGCAAAACACATTAGTGTAGCAGGGCGAGGCTATAAATCGATGTTACCGTCGTAATTCATATCGAAAAAGCATCTGTTTTCTGCTGGGCTTTACCTTCCGGCTGCTGTACTCTTCCTGCAGATTCAGAGCAAAAGGCAATCAAACATCCGGAAGTCTTTCCGCAGGGAGCGGATCTCTGTCTGTGACCGAAGAAGCACGTGTACGAGGTAAAAGTCGCGCTATTCTCTACCTCATTCTTGCAGGATTGGGAGTGGCATTCAGCATATGCGGTGCTGGATGGCTGCATTACCACGCCGCACGGCACCTGGACGATTCCCGTGAATGGATTGAACAATCACAAACCATCGCTTCGAACCTGCAAATCGAATCCCAGCGAATCGATCGCATCGAACCTGCGATTGAGCTGTATCTGCTCACGCACGACGAGGACAAATACCATTCGGCCCAGACGAACAGTGTTGCCCTCTACTCGAATTCGCTCTACCTGCAGCAACTTCTTCGGGATAATCCCTCCCAGATGCAGTACGCAAAGCATTTGACAAATCAAGCCGCTGCGCTTGTGACGACGGTCAATACCCTGAACTCAAAATCGCCATTGCCCGCTCTGCAACTGCTGGGGTGCCGCGAAACTCTTAGCCTGATGCAGGAGGCGCAACGTGAGTTGCTCTATCGGCGCACAGATCAAACCAGGTCCGAAGCCCTCGGCAACGAGGTCTTGAGCGTCAGCTTTACGGTCTTCTCACTGATCATCGTGCTTGTGCTCTTCGGCTTCCTGATTCGCGACGTTCGTCACCGTCAGCGTTATCAAAAGCAGCTTTCCAATGCAAATGACAAGCTCGCCGGCACCATCCGCGCGCTGGAACGCCAGGCCCGCGAATCCCAGCTGTTGACCGCTTCTCGCGACGAGCTCCAGCTCTGCGTGAATGTGCAGCAGGCACAGCAAATCACCGCGCGTTCCCTGCATCAGCTTCTGCCAGGAACGATGGGAAGTGTTTGCATGATTAACAGCTCCCGTCAATTGGTTGAAATAGTGGCAACATGGAACGGCTCAACCGCGCTGCTCGATGGCTTCTCTCTCGACGCCTGTTGTGGTCTGCGTTCCGGGCGCGTCCGTTGGCGCAAGCCGGGACAATCGGAGGTGCATTGCACTCACTTCACAACCACGGCGCCCAACCACTATGTTTGCCTGCCGCTCGCAGCGCACGGGGAAACGCTCGGCATTGTGTACGTCGAATGCCCTTCCACCGGAGTCGCTGCGATGGTGGATGCTCAGTCAGCGCCGCTGCATGAAATGATCGAACTGTCTTCCATGGCCATCGCCGGTCTCAATCTCCGCAATCGTCTGGAACTCCAGTCGATCCGGGATGGCCTTACCAAGCTCTTCAACCGGCATTTCATGGAGATCGCTCTGGAGCGCGAACTGCACAGAGCAATCAGGCAACAAACGCCGGTCGCCGTGTTGATGGCGGATGTGGATCATTTCAAAAAATTCAATGACACGTTTGGTCATGAGGCCGGCGACAATGTGCTCCGCCAGGTGGCGGAAAAGCTTCATCAGGCAGTTCGCAGCGTGGATATTGTTTGCCGGTATGGAGGGGAGGAATTTGTCGTAATCCTTCCGGAGATGCCCCTTGAGGGCGCACTTGAGCGCGCGGAGCTGGTGCGACGCCGTGTGAGCGAGATTTCTTTAGAATTTCCTGGCGATGGACCTCATAAAATCACGATTTCCGTTGGCGTGGCCATGTATCCCCAACATGCCGAATCGACAGAGCAATTGCTGCGTGCATCGGATCGCGCGCTTTATGAGGCAAAACATCGGGGCCGCAACCGCATCGCGCTCGCCGATCAAGTTGCCTTTGTCTGAGAGGTATCGATCGTTGGCGGTGGACGATTATTTGCCGCTACCTTTTTTTGTTTGCGCGGATTGCCTCGGATAATAGCCGCTTTTGGTGCGGACCATCAGCTTTTTATAGCCCTTGGCGTGGGCTTCTAACTTTATGGTGCGGTAACCCGGCTCAGTCAAAGGCTTGGTGGAGTGGTATCCAATGGTGTACTGACTGCGGATATCCTCGGCAACTTCAGCGGCGATGGAGTCCACCTGGGCCAGCGACTTCGGGAAAAAGGCCAGGCCGCCGGTTTCGTCCGAAAGAAGCTGCAGAGCGCGCCTGGCGCGCCGCTCTTCGCGTGGGTCTGTCTCGGTGCCGAACAGCAGCCCGATGGAATAGACGACAGGGCCTTGCAGATCCTGCACCTTGTGAATGGTCTGCTCAAGGTCGAGGCTTGATGCGTTGTCTACCCCGTCGGTAATGACCAGCAGCACCTGCTTGGGCCTCTTGGCGTCCTGTTCCAGGTGATCCGCTGATGCCGCAACGGCGTCGTAGAGTGCGGTCCCGCCGCGCGAATCGATGTGAGAGAGGCCATCGCGCAGCTTCGCGATGCTGGAGGTGAAATCCTGGTCGATATAGGCCTCGTCGGAAAAATTGACGATAAAAGCCTCATCGTCAGGATTCGACGCCCTCACAAGATCCAGTGCCGCCTGGTTCACCGGAGCACGCTTATCGCGCATGGAGCCGGAATTGTCGACCAGAATGCCCATGGATACCGGCAGGTCCTGATGCTCAAATGCGGCAATGGTCTGCGGAACACCGTCTTCCGCTACCTTGAAATCGTCTTTCGTAAGGTCGTTGATTAAATGATTGTCCTCATCGAAGACCGAAACATTGAGCACCACCTCATCGACGTTCCGCATGAGCGTGTACCTGCCGTTCGATCCGCGCTCCAACGCCACGCCGCGGGACGAAGGCCCGGGATGGCCCGGACTTGCGGGCGCATTGTCCTCGGGGTCGGGAGAAACTACGGGGTCGCGATCCACATTGAGCGCAGGCTGTTGTTCAGGCTTGAGCGTCGCCGGAGCCTGCTGTCCGCTCGCAGAAGCACCGCTGCCGCTTTGCGCGTAAACGGAGAGCGGAACGATCAATGCAAGAAGAATTGAGCGAGCAAAGCGACTACTGCAAAGGCGCATAGTATCCGTTACGAGCGTGAATCGTGAGCTGCGGCAACCCCGGCGGGGAAACCAGCTTTAACTTCACTTTACGCCACTTGCCATCATGCTTCTTGTTGGTTGGCGAGTATCCCAGCACATACTCATTGCGCAGTTCGGAGCTGATTTTGGCGGCAATGTCGCTCATCTGCGAGACGTCGTCCACTTTGAACAGGCGGCCTCCGGTTTCGTCGCTGATGTCGTTGAGCAGAAGGGGGCCCATGCGCTCTTCGGTGGTCGCGGCCTCGGAGTCGAAGATGCCGATGGAATAAATCTGCACGTCGGATTCACGCACCTCCGAGCGCACTTCGCCTTCGGTATAGCGGCTGCGGTTATCGCCGCCGTCGGAGACAACAAGCAGCGCCTTGCGTGGATATTTCGCCTCCTTCATCTTGTCCAGACCGAAGTAGATGGCATCCAGCAGGGCTGTGCGATGACCGGCCTTGACGTCTGCTAACCGCTCTTCGATCTTTTCAGTGGACGAGGTAAAGTCTTCGATCAACTGAGGACGGTCATTGAAGCCGATCACAAAATACTCGTCCTGCGGGTTGGAGGTCTTCAGGAACTCCAGAATGGAGTCGCGAGCACGAAGGATTTTGTCGGCCATGCTGCCGCTCATATCAAAGATGACCCCGATCGAGACCGGCGCATCCTGGGTCGAGAACGAATTGATCGTCTGAAGATGATTGTCTTCGTAGATGAAAAAGTTTTCCTTCTCCAGGCCGGTTACCAGCCTGCCCATGGGATCGGTCACGGTGAGCGGAATCAGCACCAGGTTTACGTTGACCCGGAAGCGTTCGCCAGCCCGCGCTTTCAGCCCGGCAGGCCCTTCAACCGCGGGTGGCTGGTTGCTGGGCGGTGGCGCAGGCGGAGGGGGTGGCTGGACATGCACCTTGTTCAGCTGATCTTCCTGAGCCTGCGCGGCGATTGGGGCCCACAACGCCGCGAGCGCAAACAGAACCGCCGCTACCGTCAGGGATAGACAGGCCAACGCTCCCCTGCGGGTATGCAGAGGACGGGCGCCGGGAAATGGGGCAGGAATCATGAGAAGTGAACCTCTGACTCGAACACGCTCGTGTTGGGCATCCTAACATGTTGCAGCCGCTTATGTTGCAACCGCGCATCTTCTCCATCAATATGCGCCGCAATCCGGTCCCGTTCAGGAACTGATTTACAATCGGGCATGATTCCCGGATAAGAATGAACGCCGCCGCTGCGGCGTCTCTCGGAGTACGACCCTACTGAATGGCCCGGATTTACCCATTTCGCGCGCTTCGCTACAATCCTTCGCTGGTCCGCTTGCAGGATGTGGTGACTCAGCCCTACGACAAGATCACCCCCGCCATGCAGCAGGCTTACTACCAGCGCAGCCCCTACAACCTGGTGCGCATCATCCTGGGACTGCCTGAACTCTTTGATGGCGACGGCACGCAGGACGTTTACCGCCGTGCCGCCGGAGATTTCGCCGCCTGGCGGCGCGACGGGATTCTCACCCAGGAAGGTGAACCCTGCGTCTTCGCCTACTCGCAGAGCTTTACCCTTCCCGGCTCCGTTCCGGATGCGAAGGTATTGTGCGAACGGCGGGGCTTTATCGCCCTTGGGGAGCTGTATGAGTATGCCGCCAAGGTTGTCTTTCGCCACGAACAGACTCTTTCCCGGCCCAAAAGCGACCGCCTCAACCTGCTCAACGCTACACGCGCCCACTTTGGGCAAATCTTTATGCTCTACTCCGACCCCGGCCTGAGCGCCGAGCGGCTTCTGTTCGACTCAGCCGCTGCGCCGGACATCGAAGTCACGGACGAGTACGAGGTGGTGCATCGCGTCTGGCGGGTGAGTGACCCCGGAACCATCAACCTGCTGACCACGGCGCTGGAGGACAAGAAGCTGATTATCGCCGATGGCCATCATAGATATGAGACGGCCCTGCAGTAC
>JBARHV010000041.1:0-7822 GCA_049799415.1 Silvibacterium sp. | reverse complement strand
CATTAGGACCCTTCCAAAAATTGGGTATCAGTTCATCGCTCCGGTAAGCGATCCAGTGGACAGCGGACTGGCGGAAGCTCGCACATCTTCGACGAACGACTGTGGTCAGCAACCTGAAACCGATCCTGACGTCGTTCTAGTAGTTCCCATCGTCGAAAACATACTTGTACCGAAGCGGCGCATTACTGGGCGCAAATCTCTGGTCATATCGGCAGTTCTGCTTTCCACTTTGGCCCCTTTTGTCTTAGTACGCCGAAGCCGAATCTCCGATTCGCCGAAAGCCGCTGCCGCTGCGACCTTGGTCGCTCCGCGCCGCTCCATCGCCGTTCTGGGATTCAGCAACCTCTCCGGCCATCCGGAAGATGCCTGGCTCTCCACGGCTTTATCTGATTGGCTGAGCACGGAATTGGCCGCTGGTGAGCAGCTCAGGACCGTCCTGCCAGAGACAGTGGCGGAAAAGAAATCGGAACTCCAGCTACCCCGTTCAGGCTTTCCTGCCGGATCCGACCTGAATCGCATCGGCCAGCAACTGGGTGCGGACCTGATCCTGTCGGGCGCTTATGCGACATTGGGCCGCGGGTCTGGGGATGTCGTACGCCTGGATCTGCGTCTGCAAGATACGCGAACCGGCGAGACACTGGCTGCCATTTCCGAGAGTGGAAGTGAATCGCATCTGTTCGATTTGGTCTCACAAGCGGGCCAAACTCTGCGCGCGAAGCTGGCCGTTCCGGAAGTGACACGCGATCAGGCCAACCAGGTAGCCGCGACCTTGCCATCAAATCCCGCCGCAGCCAAGCTCTACGCTGAAGGCATCGAGAGACTTCGCGCCTCTGATTTGCCGGACGCCCGCGATCTCCTCCAGAGGGCCGTTTCCCTCGCCCCAAGTGAACCCATGCCGCACGCCGCCCTGGCATCCGCATGGGAGCAACTCGGATATGACCGCAACGCGGAGTCTGAAGCCCGCCGCGCCTTCGACCTCTCGTCCCATCTCTCCCGGGCCGACCGGTTATTGATCGAAGCTCGTTTTCAGGAGGCTTCGCGAGACTGGGACAGCGCTATCCGCACCTACAGCGCGCTGTTCAGTTTCTTCCCTGACGATCTCGATTATGGGCTCCCGCTCGCCAATGCACAGGTCATCGGAGGCAAGTGGCAGGATGCCCTGCAAACAATTGCGGCGTTACGGCGGTTGCCTGCTCCGTCCAAGGACGATCCTCGCATCGATTGGCAGGAAGCGCGGGCCGCTCGATCCCTCGGCGACATGAACCGAGCGGTGTCTTACGCATCGCGAGCTGCAGAGAAAGCCCGGGCAGCGGGTGCGTCATCTTTTGAAGCCCGCGCTTTACTAGAAGAGGCTAAGAGCCTGGAACCTCTCCAGAACCCAACCCGTGTGGTCAGCCTTGGACAAACCGCCGAGCAGCTTTTTGCTGCAACCCAGGATCAACAGGGACTGGCCTCCGCCACCAATTACCTTGCCACCGTCCGGCAAGACCTGGGTGACGATCAGGCCGCCAGGAAAGGCTATGAAGACGCTCTTGCCATTGACCAGCGCATTGAATATCAGCCTGGCATCGCGGCGACCAACAATAATCTGGGTAGTATCGAACTCGGCCTCGGCGACCCGGCACGCGCCCTCCTGAGGTATCAGGAAGCTGTTACAACCTATCGCCGGATCGACGAGCAAGACGGAGTTGCGCTCGCAGAACAGGGATTAGGCGACGTATACCTGGCAACCGGACAACTGAAGTTGGCGAGAGCGAATTATCAGGACTCCCTCGAAATCTGTCGCCAGAGTGGCAATCGGAGCCGCGGAGCGGATGCGCTCGCCGGACTGAGTGAGATCTTTTGGGTTGAGGGGGATCTGAACTCCGCTGTCGATGCGGTAAAGCAGGCCAAAGCGTCTCTTGAACAGATGGGAGACAAGTCCAGTTCCCCTCACCTGGATGCAGAGCTCTCGTCCATTCTTCTCGACCAGGGTAAAACCTCTGAAGCTGTAAATGTCTCGCGCACTGCGGCCGCAGCCTTTCCGAGCTACGATTCCGCCACCGATCAGGTCGAGATTCATCTTGCCCTCGCCAACGCGCTTCTTGCACAGCACAAGGTTGCGGAAGCCCGCAATGCCTTTGAAGCAGCCCGGAAGGTTGCCGGCAACATTCATGACCGCGAACTTCTGTGGTCGATTGAAATTACCGCGGCGCAACTGGATGCCGCTTCCGGGAAACAGGGCATCGTCGATGCAGAGAAACAGCTAAATAACATAGCCCGCGACGCAACTTCTGCTTCCTTTGTGAATGTCGGCTATACTGCTCGCCTCCAGCTAGGCAAGCTTGAACTGAACTCGGCCAATTCTGCGCAGGGACGCGCCGATCTGAATGCCCTGAGACTGGAATCTTCCGGAAAAGGATTTGAACTCATCGCAAGAAAATCCGTTTCCGGGCAATAGTTCAACGGAATATGTCGGCTGGTAGCGCTGCGTGCCGCGTGGCTGGTTCACCAATCGGCACGCCTAACGCTCACTCATGCCGCGCTCGCAGCCGCGGCTTACCGCACAACGCCGTCGCTCAGGGCTTAGAAGTTTCCCTCCGCGATGTCCTTCAGCACCAGCTTCTCCAGGCTCAGGTTCGCCACCAGCCGCTTCAGCTTCGCGTTCTCCTGCTCCAATTCCTTCAGCCGCTTCGCCTGGTCCACTTTCAACCCGCCGTACTCCTTGCGCCAGCGGTATTAGGTCTGCTCGGTAATGCCTGCTTCCCGGCTCGCCACCGGGTGCGTCTTTCCGTTCGCCACTCCAACTTCAATCTGACGCAGAATGTTCACAATCTGCTCTGCCGTGTGCTTCTTCGCCTTGCCCATTCCCTGCTCCTTCCATACCAGTTTGTCTCACTCCAACTGGTACGGAATTCTCCGGGCACGCCACAGTCATTTGCTTACAACCCTTCGGGTAAGATCCATATTTTCCGCGGAGGGGACGAACCCTCTGCGAATACAGCTAAAGCAAATAAAGGGGTTCACGAGCACCGCGTAGGAAGTGTCTCCTCATTTCGAGACTTTAGATTCGGCGCAATTTGGCGAAGTTTGGCGAAGTTTGATATATATCGAAATGAGCCGCATTCCATGTTATTGATTGTAAAAGAGATTGGCTCCTCAGGTAGGACTCGAACCTACAACCCTTCGGTTAACAGCCGAATGCTCTGCCATTGAGCTACTGAGGAGTATTTTGGCGGGAGAACAATATAGTTGTCCTCACTGGTTTATATCAAAATGCTGTTCCGTGCGTCAAAGCTTGCGCGTCGTTTCTACCTCTCTAAATCCAGACAGGATCGCTTCGTACAAAGCGAGCCTTAATACAGCACAATCGCTACCTGGTAGGTTGTGAAGCTGCCCTGCCTGCCGCCTGGACAAGCTGCAACCGATGCCTGGTGATAGCTGCCGCTGCGAATCTGTGCCGCAACCTGACCGGGCAACTGGCTCAGGTCGCCAGTATCAAACCGGACCACAAGTTTTCCTGTCTCGCCCTTGGGATATCCGCCGTTCGACGAACACGCCAACGCTGCTGCCGCGCGAGGTGCGGATGGATCGATGTTCTCCTGGCGCAATAGATCCCCAACCTTGGCCTCTACCTGCCGCGGCGACAATGCCTCTGAGGCGTCGGAGAAATCTTCGACGGCGAACAGAGTACCGTGCCGCTCTACCACACCAACACCAAGCGCGTTCATGCGCGGATCGAGAATGTTCGTCCGGTGCGGCGTTGAGTGCATCCACTCCGTTTCAATCGCACGTTCGCTGTAGCCGCTTGCGATGTTCTCGGCTATAGCCTGAAAATGCGCGCCTGCCTGCGCCGTCCGCTGGGCAACGTTCGGCTCTCCCGGATACTGATGAGAGAGATTATTTTCCGCCGCCATGCGCTCCGCATGTGCCTGCGCCGCCTGCGCCAGCGAAGCATCCCAATGCAGCGGTTGCAGGCCTTGCGCTTGACGATCCTGATTGGTCAACTCGAAGATGTGCCGTGCCTGGGCGCTGGAATCCTCCTGTGCACAGACTTGCACCGATATGCCGGCAATGAAAAATAGAGCCGCGCCCAAACTCACAAACCAACTCGCACGCAACATTCGTCCCATTCGCATCTCACCTCTACCTGCGCCACTATCTTTCAGATGCACAAAAGGCCCGCATCCGCGTCTGCACTTGCACTAGCCCATGTACATGCCGCCGTTTACGTCGAGCACGTGGCCCGTCACATAGGCGGCTTCATCTGAGGCGAGAAAAAGAACCGCGTTGGCAATGTCCTGGTCGGTTCCCGCGCGGCCCAGCGGAATCAGCGTGGTCATGGCCGCACGCTGCTTTTCATCCAGCACGGCGGTCATCGCGGTCTCAATGTACCCAGGCGCAACTACATTGGCAGTAATGCTGCGCGATGCCAGCTCGCGGGCCAGCGATTTGGTAAAGCCGATCAACCCCGCTTTGCTCGCGGCATAGTTCGCCTGCCCGGCCTGACCGGTTTCGCCCACCACGCTGCTTATATTAATGATGCGGCCCCAGCGCGCCCTGGTCATGGGACTCAACAAAGCCTGCGTCAGCAGAAAGGTTCCCGTCAGGTTGGTCGCGATCACATCGTCCCAGTCCGCGCGCTTCATGCGCAGCAGCAGCCCGTCTTTTGTAATGCCGGCGTTGTTCACCAGAATGTCGATACTGCCGAAGTGGCCCAATGCGGCCTTCGCTCCAGTCTTGATTGACTCTTCGCTGGCGAGATCGATGGCGAAGACCTCCGCCGTGCCTCCAGCAGCTTCAATCTCGGTCTTGACCTCGGCCAGTTTGGCTTCATTGCGGGCCGCCAGAGCCACACGGGCTCCGGCCTTCGCAAGCGTAATTGCGCAGGCGCGGCCAATCCCCTGCGATGCGCCTGTTATCAGTGCGGTTTTTCCTTCAAGTGATGGCATAAGCAGGATTATAAAAGGCCGGGCACAACAGCATTTCTAACTGGCAGATGCGGCGTTCTTCTGCCAGCGTGCTGGCAGTGGGATGCGTGGAGCAACGGCATAGTTCTGTTGAATCAGAAAATGAACCCAATGCTCCAGTAGGCGCTGATAACAAGAGGCACGGCTCATGGAAAATAAATCATCGATTTCGCACCAAATGCTCCTATGATTGTGGTCGCCATGAAACGCCTAGCGTTGCTCGCCTGTCTTATCTTCGCGGTTACGCCGCTGTTCGCCGCCTCGCAACCTACCCAGGTCTCTTTTCAGAGCGGAAACGAAACCGTCCACGGGCTGCTCTATCTTCCCTCCACTCCCGGGCCCCATCCCGCGATCATCGTCATCCACGAGTGGTGGGGACTGGTCGACTGGATCAAGCAGCAGTCCGCCGATCTTGCCGACCAAGGCTATGTGGTCCTGGCCGTCGATCTTTACCGCGGCAAGACCGCCGACAATTCTGAGACCGCGCACGAGCTCATGCGCGGACTTCCGCAGGACCGGGGCGTGCGCGACCTGGTTTCCGCGGCGGACTACTTGAAAACCTTGAAATCCGTCGACCCCAATCGCCTGGGAGCCGTCGGCTGGTGCATGGGCGGCGGGTTTGCGGCCGAGTTTGCCGTTGCCGATCCCGATCTGCGCGCCGTCGCAATCAATTACGGTTCCCTGCCTACCGATCCTGCGGCCCTCAAAAAGATTCGCGCGGCCATCCTGGGTAACTTTGGCGCGCTCGATCAAGGCATTACGCCGCAGGACGTCAACGACTTCGCCATTGCCATGGGAGCGATGGGCAAGCCGGTGAGCGTCAAGATTTATCTTGACGCCGGCCACGCCTTCGAGAACCCCAATAATAAAGGCGGCTATCGCGCCGCCGATGCCAAGGATGCGCATGAGCGGATGCGTGTCTTCTTCCACGACAACCTGCAGAAATAGGACTGCGCCAGGATCACGGACGAGTGCGTGCTCCCCTCGACACTTCTCCTGCACTGCGTAGCGAATTGCGGACTGGCTTTTCCACAAGGGCCAAACTCCCGGAGTGTAGCAACCTCGAACAAATTTCCGGAAATTGCCCTAAATCTGTGTCAAAAATGGAGTTCCACAAAAATAGTTCTTGCATCGGCTAGTTACCGCATGGTAACTATGCACCCAACACTTCATTCCCCTCAGTCGTCCGTCTGCACCAGTTCTAGAAGAACGGTGGAAGCATAGTAGAAAGGCAGCACCATGAAAATTGGCATGATGATCCGGGGCTACCGGCTTCAAAAGGGAATGTCGCAGGGCGACATTGAAAAGCGCACCGGCCTGCTGCGCTGCTATCTCTCCCGAGTCGAGAATGGGCATACCGTGCCGTCGCTCGATACCCTCAGCAAAATTGCCCACGCCCTCGATATTCCTCTCGCCCAGTTCTTCTCAGATGATTCACTGGGCCGTGAGTTGGATACGCACCGGCTCAATGACGAGGAGCTTCGCTTCCTAAACCAGATCCGGCGCTACTCGATGAACCTGAACGAGAGCGACCGCAAGCTTCTGCTCGCGATGGTGAAGAAGTTTGCGGCTACGGCCGTCCGCTAATTCAAAGCAGATCATATTTCGTCCAGCTGTAGCTGAGCCTTTTGGGTCGGCTGAGTTGTTGCCTTTGGTGTGATCTACCTCCGCCTAATTTGTGGGCTGATTTTTTAGATGATTGATTCCACTTCTTTTATGATTTTAGATTCTTTTGGATGTGATACATAAAAGATGACTTACGGCTTGATGACACAAAACACAAAGAGCCATGCAACGCGATTCAAGAACCATGGGTTAGAGGTTGATGTTTGATCTGCAAGACTTTACAGAAACGACGAAAGCCGCCCTCGTGGCGGCTTTTTCTTACTCCTTAATACCAGTATATCAAGGCTGGAGAATTCAACTGCATGGGAGACAGACCGGCACAGGAGCTGGTCAGCAGCAATGCTTCAGCCCCAGAAGGCGTGGACTCCGAAGGCCATGAGGAGGAGAACGAAGGCTGTGACTCCGACGCCCCACATCCGCCGCCGTTCAAAGAGCGGTCTGGGCGCGCCGATCCTTGGAACCAGAGGAACGCCGAGCGCGAGTCCACTGAGGAACCCGCCGAGGTGGGCCATGTTGTCGATGTGGATCGGGCTGGGGCCGACAGCGGTGTAGAGTCCGATGCCCAGATTCAGCAGGGCAAAATAGATGACACTGCGCCGCAGCTTTTTCAGTTCCAACTTCGGCAGCGGCAGGAGCGGAGACTTGAGCAGAACGATGAGGACGCCGGCTAATCCAAAGACCGCGCCCGAGGCACCGGCTCCGACAACGGATTGCGGCCCTCCCGGCACACCGGGATGGACGGCCACGCTGAGCAGGTTCCCGGCAAATCCAGTCAGCAGGTAAGCCGCGAACACTCCAAACGGACCCATCAGGGGTTCGGCCAGCAGGCCGAGGTTCCAGAGGCACCATAGATTGGTGGCGATGTGGATGATGCCGACGTGGACGAACATGGCGGTGATGAGACGCCACCACTGGCCGCCCAACAGCACATAGGTTCCGTTATTTGCTCCCCAGTGCAGGAGCTGAGCAATCGTCGGGTCCCAGAAGGAAACGCCGCTCAGCACCATCGCCAGGTACACCGCGCTGTTGATGCCGCATAGAACATAGGTGGCTGGAGCGAAGGCCCATCCGGGGCGGCGCTGGCGCGGCTGCGGCTGCCGGTACTGCTGACCGGGCGGAGGATACCAGCCATTTGGCTGTCCATTCGGCGGCAGAATCTCCGGCTCGACGGAGCGAGCCGTCGAGGCGTTGAATGTATCCTGCTGCCGGAAATCGTCCATGGTTCCTTTTATCCTACCGTGGATCGG
>JBARHV010000040.1:0-16371 GCA_049799415.1 Silvibacterium sp. | reverse complement strand
GCATACTCTGACGCACCTGCTCATGAACCTCGCCGCGTACGACCACATCCGAAACGGCAAATCGTCCGCCCGGCTTCAGCACTCGGAAGGCTTCGCTGAGAACGCGGTCCTTGTTGGCGGAGAGATTGATGACGCAGTTGGAGATGATGACATCGACGGAGTTCTCGGGGAGGGGGATATTTTCAATCTCGCCCTTGAGGAATTCGATGTTTTCGAGGCCGGATTTCTTCTGATTTTCACGGGCAAGCGCTAGCATATCGTCGGTCATATCGAGACCATAGGCTTTGCCGGTGGGGCCTACACGGTGGGCGGAGAGCAGCACGTCAATTCCGCCTCCGGAGCCGAGATCGAGGACAGTTTGGCCCGGCTTCAAGTCAATCAACGCAGTAGGATTGCCGCAGCCGAGGGATGCGAGCACCGCATTTTCCGGCAGCATGTTCTTTTCCGCATCGGCATAGAGGTCTTTAGTGATGGGGTCGCAGCAACTGAGCGCGGAATTGCAGCAGGCAGCCTGGCCGCTTTCGCTTACCTGACGGGCAGCGGCGCCGTATTTGTCCTGAACCAGGGTTTTGGTATCCATGAACATCTCCTTATATTCGTTAAAGCGAATGTATTCTCTTCCAATATATCTGTCAATGCGTATATGATGATTTTATGAACAGGCGTTCCAAGCCATTCGATCTGGCGCAGCTCTTTGCGGCGCTTGCGGACCCCACTCGTTTGCGGCTGTTGAACCTGATGTCCGGGCGAGAGGTCTGTGTCTGTTACTTTGTGGCGATCCTGCGGCAGGGCCAGCCTAAAATTTCACGGCATCTTGCATATTTGCGGAATGCGGGGATTGTGAGCGCGCGGCGGGAGGGGAAGTGGATGCACTACAGCATCCGTTGGCCGGAGAATAGCGCCGCTGTTTCTATCCTGAATACTGTTCTGCAATCGCTGGCGGCAAATACGGGAATGCAGGCGGACGTGGCCAGGCTGGAGCGCGCATGCTGCGAACCGCAGAGGCCGCCGGTTCCGGAAGGCGCGCCTTTTCCTGTGTCTATCCTTCAGTGATCCACGCCGCAGTAGACTTATTTACTCAGCTGGAAGAGCGCGGAGCCGTGGGCGGGTAGCGTGACGTTGAGCGAGGGCTGGTGGCCGAGGTTCCTGCGTTGCCAGAGGTCGCGAACGCTGTAGCTGGCCTGGTCAAGGCCGAACTGACTGCCGAGCTTGTTCCAGGCTGGGGTTTCGACATGGGCCGGCGCGTCGCTGCGATTGAAGACCGCGAGGATGGTGCTGGACCCTTCGCGGGCGACCCAGATCACGATGTTGCCATCTCCCGAGGCGCCGCTTGCCTTGCCGACTTCAAGGACCGGGTGGTTTTCGGTGGTGTGCTGGTCTACGGCGAGGACCTCGGGATTGGTCAGAAGCGACTCGGTTGCGGCGTCCATGCGGGTGAGGTTGGCTCCGAGGATAAGCGGGGAGCGGGCGATGGACCAGAGCGTGATGAGGGTACGCTGCTCAGTGTGCGTAAGACGCGACTGGCGCGGCGCACCCCAGCCAGCATGCGGTCCAAGATAGCCGATGGGGAGCATGTCGCCATCGGGCCAATGGCCGGGGCCAGCCCAGGGCTCCCACTGTGCGAGGAGCGCGAAATGGGTCTTGATGTCGGCGGGGAATCCGCTCTGGTTCTGGGGGCCGGACCAGATGTCCCAGAAGTCGTCGGAGATGCGCCACTGCTGCGCGTGCTGGCTGACCTCGGCGGCTTCCGCGATGGGAGTGGGGCCGGGAGACAGGCTGAGGACGATGGGGCGTCCGGTCTTGCGGATGGCTTCGTCGATCATGCGGATGGACGCGGCGTGATAGGGCTGGGAGATGCAGTCCACCTTGAGGAAATCGACACCCCAGGAGGCGTAGAGCTTGAGGATCGAGTCGTAATACGCCTGCCCGGCGGCGTTGTCCTGGATGCCGTAGTTGTCGGAGTTCCAGCGGCAGGTGTCAGCGCGGTTGGCGGCGTCGGCGGCGTGAAAGCTGGAGCCGGCGATAGGGAGATTTTTTTCGACGGCCGGGCGCGGGATTCCCCGGATAATGTGGATGCCGAACTTGAGGCCGAGGGCGTGGACGGAATCGGCGAGAGGCTTAAAGCTGTCCTGCGCCCCGGCGGATGGGAAGCGGTCGAGCGCGGGGAGGTAGCGTCCGTCGGCAGATATGGTGTAGTCGGGATGGGTGGAGCTTTCGGGGTGGGCGGCGAACCAGCCCTCATCGATGACGACATATTGCCAGCCATAGGGCTGCAGATGCTGATGGAACCAGGCGACGTTGGCCTTGAACTGCGCCTCGGTGATGGTGGTGGCATAGGCGTCCCAACTGTTCCAGCCGAGGGGCGGAGTGGGCGCGAGCGGAGCGCTGGTCTGGGCACTGGTTAGAGCAGCGGTGATCAGGGCAAATGCTGCGAGGACGCAAAGCGACAGGCTGGAGCGCTTCAAAATTGAGGAACCTCGTGGATCGTAGACTTTCAAACGAGATTCATTTTACGGCATTTTGAGAAAACAGTTTCTCAGCGAAATGATGCAGGAGTGGCGTTTCCCGATGGTCGCATCCATCCAAGTGGATTGGCTTCGGCTCTACGGTTTCCAGGAATGCTTTTTCCTGATATCAGTGTGCAGCGGGTGGATTGACGGCACGGCTATGGATTGCTGAGCTGCGCCTGCTGCCGTGCGGCCAGGCGGGCTTTTTTCTCCTGGTGCTTTTTGATGTAGTGGTTAGCAATGTCGGGCCAGAATTCGATGACTTCGGCGCCGAGAATGCCGTAGTAGGTGACGGTGGCAGAGTGCTCGAGTGTGGGTTCGAGACCGCGCTGCGAAGGCGGGTAGTAGATGTTGGCGATGCCGCCTCCGATGAGGTTGCCGATGACGTTGGCATAGTTCGGTCCCCATGTTCCCTTATCGCGCTTGCACCAGAAGGAGCTGCCGGCGGCCCACCAGGCGCGGCTGGTGAAGCTTCCCGATCCTTTGCGGTAATAGCGCGGGTCCTCATGCCACCAACTGGTGAGGATGGCGTTGCCCCATAGGTTCCCGTCGAAACTGTCGGCGTATCCGGCACCCCAGCGTTTGGCGTAGCCCTCGACGCCACCTTGCCATTCGGGGGGGCTATCCTCGGCCTGGCCGATTCCGGCGCTGAAGGCGGTTAAACCAATGGTCCATGAGTCGGTGGCGCCCTTGAAGAAGAGTTGGAACTTCTGGCGCGATGTCAGCGGCAGGGCGTCCTTATTGTTTGTCATGTTGAAGGTGGCCATGACGCCAAGAATGAGCTGCTTCTCTTCCTGATGGAGTTGATCCTCGGAAGTCTCAGGCTTGGAAGTCTGTGGCTGAGAGGATTGAGACTGCGCCGGTTGGGGCGGTGTTGTGGTTTGCGGGGGCTGGGTGGCGGGCGTGGCGGCGGGTTGCTGCTGCGGTTGTGGCGAAGAAGCCGGAGCTTGCTGCACTGCCGGGGCTTCCGGCAAATCATTCAAAGCAGTGAGGGCCTGCGCATTTCCCAGGTTGACGACCAGGATTACAGCCAGAAATGTGCCTGCCATATACCAGTTACGAAACAATCAGTTTTCCCTCAATCCTCAAAAAACCCGCTTTGTTGCCACACTGTCCGAGTCCGGACGCATTTCCAGCTTGGACATATAGACGCAAAATCCGGATGAGTAGTTGAACACCGGGGAAGAAGCCGGAAACCCTGGGTTTGACTCAGGACGTGGTGCGTGGAAGCGCGATCACTTTATGCTACTGGATTTGAGGTGGGTATATTGGTTTTTGCGTAGATTTGCAGTCAATCACGGTACTGATTAAATAGTAACTGATTGGTTAACCTGTGCCGGCTCTATGTTCGCCGGCTCTCTGGTGAGAAAAGACCGTTCAAGGGTCGTAGATTTCGTAAACATTGATCGGAAAAATGCTACCATCGACCTGCATTCGAGCGGAGCATCTTCGTCCTATGTCCAGCAGCGATCTTTTCGGCGAAGCCAGTCCATTCCAGGCCCCCGCTGCGAGTCCGCAACCGCACTTCGACCTTCGGCCTCTTTCCACTGGAGAGGTGCTGGACCGAACCTTCCAGGTTTATCGTTCGCGGTTTGCCTTGTTCGCCGGATTGGCAATGCTTCCAGCGGCGATAAACGTGGTTACGACCGCCCTGCGGTTGATCTATGCGTCGCACCAGCAGACGCAGGCCCACGCGGGCGCGGCGTATTTACGAGTTCAGATTCTTACCGCTGTTCTGGTGCTCGTTTCATCGGTGAGTTCGCTGGTGCTGTATGGCATTACGCAGGCGGCGACAACATGGGCGGTCTCTGCCGTGTA
The DNA here is from genome assembly GCA_049799415.1 of Silvibacterium sp. Taxonomy (GTDB): domain Bacteria; phylum Acidobacteriota; class Terriglobia; order Terriglobales; family Acidobacteriaceae; genus Silvibacterium. The sequence continues at coordinate 12,046 of JBARHV010000040.1, read as the reverse complement.
CCTGGGCGAGGCAGCTTCGATCAAAGCCGCGTATGGGATCGCCTTCAAGCACTGGTTTCGCTATACGATGATTGTGCTGCGGCAGGTATGGACATTCATGTGGCTGCCGTTTTTGCTGCTTGTTGGAGCCGTGGCGATCCCGGGCTTAGGCAAGCGTCACGGGGGCGATCTTCGCTGGCTTGCTGTTCTTCTGTTTGTTCTGGCGTTCTTTTCCATGATTTACGGCCTTTGGGCTTATATCCGAATTTCGCTGGCGGTTCCGGCGGCAGTGGTGGAGTCGCTGAAGGTGCGCGCAGCGGTGCGGCGGGGCGCACAGTTGCTGGCCAGCCGCAAGGTACGAATCCTGCTGCTGCTGCTGTTTCTGTTTGCGCTGTATATGGTTGTGGGCGTAGTTCAGTCGCCGCTGCTGATTTTGATGGTGCGCAAGCGCGGCGCGGAGATATTTTTTACGCAGGCGGTCAGCCTTGCGATAAGCTTTGCGGCCGGGACACTGATTGGGCCGGTGGGCGCAATTGCGGTTTGCCTGTTCTACTTTGACGAACGGGTCCGCCGCGAAGGCTTTGATATTGAATGGATGATGAGGAAGCTCGCTCCCGCGGCTGACGGAAGGCCGGATGTGCCTCCGCAAGCGCAGGAAGATTCTGCTGAACCTGCCTGAACGTTTCTCATGCGCCGAAGTTCGTTCCTGATTGCCGCCCTGTTTCCGCTGCTGCTGCTGGCGACGCCTGATGCGCGGGCGCTTGAAAGCTCGACACTCGACCAATACAAAGCTCATCTTGAAAACCTGCGTACGCTGGTCGCGAGCTGCGAGGCGCAGATTTCAGCCTGCAATCCGAACGCGGTTGGAAATGACGAACAAGTCCAGCTGCAGGGGTTGGGGACGGGCGCGAACGCCAATTCGTTTGAGGCGCACTATGACTGGCTGCGCGATGCGTTGAAGTCGGCGCAGAATGCCGGAGAGAAGAATCGTAGCGGCGAGCTGCATGCGGCAGGGGCGCGACTGGACGAGGCTTTGCGCGAGGCTTCGGGCGAGGGTCCGGCACAAATCAATGTTGTCGTGGCGCGGGAGCGCGCGGATGCGATTCTGGGCCATCCCGAATTCGCCACAATGCATGAAGATTCGATTTGGCAAAAATTGTGGGAGCGGGTTGCTATGTGGCTCGACAGCCTTTTCAGCAATGTCGCGCAGTTTGGAAAACACGCGCCGTGGATTGGCCCATTGTTCGAGTGGGGGCTGATGGTGATTGCCATGGTCGGCCTGGTTGTATGGGCCATGCGCGTATTGCAGCGGCAGCGGCTGGCGGTGCGGGTGGAGGCAGCTCGGCAGATTGAGCCATGGGAAGAGGCGGCACGCAACTGGCGCTCTCTGGCCGAGGATCAGGCGGCGCACGGCAACTGGCGCGAGGCGGTGCATTGCCTTTACTGGGCGAGCATTGCGGTGCTGGAGGGACGCAGATTCTGGGCGCCGAACCGGTCGCGGACTCCGCGGGAGTATGTGCGGCTGCTGGAGTCAGGGTCGGCGCGCTGGAGGCTCCTGCGGCAGCAGACGCAGGGGTTTGAGCATGTGTGGTATGGACTGCGTGATGCGGCGGAGCAGGATTACGCGCGGGCTTTGGAGCTGCATGAAGGATTGAGGGCGGCGTGAGCAGGCGACTGAGCGGCGATGCGCGAGTGATGCTGTGGGTGTGTTTGGGAGTGCTGGCCGTGATTCTGGCGGCGGCGTCTCTTGCTCCGGCACGCGAAGATAATGATCCGGTTCCGAGCACGTGGAACAGCGGGTCGGCTGGGGCGAAGGCGGCGTTTCTGCTGCTTGAGCAGCTCGGTTACACGACCGCGCGATGGGACAAGCAGGCGGCGGCGTTGAGCGAAACCGATGCGGCACATACAACGCTGATTCTTGCCGAACCGGAACTGAAGGACCTCGGCGCAGAGAAGGCCGGGGTTGCGGATTTTCTTAATCGAGGAGGCCGCGTGGTTGCGACCGGAGAGCTGAGCGCATTGATGCTGCCCCAGTCGCATATCGGCATGCCGGACCGCATCTATACGAAGCTTTGCTACACGACGCCGCAGTCACTGAACGCGCTGGGGCGCGCCGGACGGATTGCGATGCCGGTTCCGGTTCGGTGGAAGGGCAACGATGCGCGCGTAGAGAATGTAGTCGTAGATCAAGCCTGTGGCGATGATGCTGTTGTGGTGCATTATCCGGTGGGCGCGGGCGAGGTGGTGTGGTGGAGTTCGTCGGCGCCACTGAGCAATGGCGGTCTGCGCAACGATGCGGACCTGCGGCTGCTGCTGGCCAGCGTGGGCGCGCCAGGCCGCCGGGTGCTGTTTGATGAGTATATTCATGGCGCGCGCGAAGGTCTTTGGGCGACGATAAATGGAACTCCAGTGAAGGCGCTGTGCTGGCAGCTTGCAGTGATTGCGCTGCTGCTGGTGCTGAGCTTTGGACGCCGGAATGGTCCGCTGCGCGCGCTGGTGCGGACGCCCCGCACTTCGCCGCTGGAGTTTGCGGAGTCGATGGGTGCGCTTTATCAGAAAGCAGGAGCGGTGGATGTGGCTGTGGGCGCGGCAGAGCGGCGGCTGATGGATTTCCTGCACAACGAAGGTGGGATTCCGCGCGAAACGCTGCGGGGTGCGCCGGACGCAATTGCAGCGGCGGTGGCGGCGCGGTTTATGTACGATACTCCTGACTTTGCGGTGGATCTGAAGGCGGCGCGGGAGTCAGAGTTCAACAAGCTGAGCGCGAAGGGCGCGCTGGAGCTGGTGCGGCGCATGGATCGGCATATCGCCAGACTGACCGCGCTCATGACAGACTCACATACAACACAAATAGAACGGAGAGGCGCGTGACGGAAGAAGAACAGGCAACCATCGAAGGACAGGCACCGAGGGATGTCGGTGCTGCCGCAGAGCTTTTTGCGCATGGCCGCGCAGAGCTTGGCAAGGTCATTTCCGGGCAACTGGAGCTGATCGACCAGGCACTACTGACGCTGCTGTGCGGCGGACACGCGTTGATTGAAGGCGTGCCGGGCGTTGCCAAGACGCTTACGGTGAAGACGCTGGCGCGATTTCTGTCGCTCGATTTTCGCCGCGTGCAAGGTACGCCGGACATGATGCCCGCGGACATTCTGGGCACGAGCGTATTTTCACTCAAGACAAATGAATTTGCGTTCCACCGCGGGCCGGTGTTCACGCAGTTTCTGCTGGCGGATGAGATCAACCGCATGCCTCCGCGCACGCAGGCGGCGCTGCTGGAGTGCATGGAGGAACGGCAGGTGACGATGGATGGCGAGCGGCATGTGCTGGATGACTACTTCACAGTCTTTGCGACGCAGAACCCGCTGGAGTTTGAGGGGACGTATCCGCTGCCGGAGGCGCAGCTCGACCGATTTCTGCTGAAGATTCGTGTAGGTTATCCATCGGCTGAAGAAGAGCGCGTGGTGCTGGAGCGGCACCATGCTGCGATTGAAGGAACGGATGTGGAACTGGCTCCACTTCAGCCAGTGAGCTTTCCGCAACTGGCAGCGGCTCGACAGCAGGTTCGGCGGGTGAAGGTTGAGCCGGCGATCTTCGATTATCTACTGGGCGTGGTGCGGCGCACGCGCGAGTGGCCGGCAATTTCGCTCGGCGCGAGTCCGCGGGCGGCGGCTGGACTGCTGATTGTGGCGAAGGGATATGCCGCGAAAGAGGGCCGAGACTACCTGATTCCCGATGACGTGAAAGAGGCAGCGCCGCCGTGCCTGCGCCACCGGCTGATTTTGAAACCGGAAGTGGAGCTTGAGGGGTTCGATCCGGATCGCGTGATTCGCGACGTGCTGGCTGCGACGCCTTTGCCGAAATGAACTTTGCTCAAATGCCTCGATGATTGACACGCTTATTCCCGCACCCGTGAAAGCTGCTGCGCATGCGCGGCGCTTTGGCTATGCGCTGACGCGGCGGTCACTGTTCCTCTTGCTGGCCGGATGCCTGCTGGCTGTGCCGGGATTTTTTCGTCCGCATTGGGTTTGGGCGATGGCGGCATGGGATGCGCTGGTGATTCTACTGGCGATCGTTGATGCGCTTCTGCTTCCTTCACCTTCGGCGATCACGGTGGAGCGGCGGTTTGAGAATTCTCCCGTGCTGGGTGAAGCGACCGAGATTGAGATTGAGATGACGCAGGAGTCAAACCAGATTCTTGAGGTGCGCTTTGCCGATGCGCTGCATCCGGCGCTGGCGGCGATGCCGCTTGCGGGCGAAGTGCGGGCGTTTCCACGCGATGCGGTACGAGTGAAACTGGAATGCGTTCCGAATGCGCGCGGAGATGTGAGGCTGGGCAAGGTGTTTCTGCGCTATCGCGGCGCGCTGAAGCTGACGGAGCGATGGGCGGAGGCCGACCTGGAGCAGGAGATCAGAATTTTTCCGCCGATGGAGCGGTCGCCTGAGGATACGCAGATGTTTCTGTTGCGGATTCGGCAGATTGCATTGCAGAAGCGGCGGCTGCGACTGCGCGGGCTGGGTCGCGAGTTTGAAAGCCTGCGCGAGTACCAGCGCGGAGACGAGGTTCGCAACATTGCATGGCCGGCGACGGCACGGCGCGGCAAGCTGATTACGCGCGAGTTCACGACGGAGCGCAGCCAGCAGGTGTGGATCGTGATCGATGCGGGGCGGCTTTCACGCACAGCCTTCCAACTGCGCCGTAAACTTGGAGACAAATTCAAGAACTCTTTTCGTGATTCTTTCGGGGAAGAGAATTTTCTGCTGACGCTGACGCAACTTGACCAGGCGTCGGGTGCGGCAGTTGCGCTGGCGCAGGCGGTCATGCAGGCGGGAGACAAGGCCGGGCTGCTGGTTTATGGCCAGAGGATTCAGCAGCAGCTTTTGCCGGCGGCGGGAACGGGGCAGCTGCGGCAGTTTGTCGATGCGCTGTCGCAGTCGCGGGCAGAGGCCGGAGAAGCCAACCATCTAAGCGCTGCTGCACGGCTGAAGCATCTGCAGCGCAGGCGCGGGCTGATTCTGTGGATTACGGAGCTGGCCGATAGTGCGCGCCGCCCTGAGGTGGTGGACGCGGTGCTGGATCTGGCGCGAAGGCACCTGGTTCTGCTCGTGGTGCTCGGACATCCGGAGCTGGATGCGATGGCCACGCAGCAGCCGGAGAATGTGGGCCAGATGTTTGCGGCGACGGCAGCGGTGGAGATTCTGGAGCGCAGGCACGCATTGCTGGCGCGGCTGCGCTCACAGGGCGTGCTGGTAGTGGAGACGAGTCCGGGTAGTGTGAAGGCGGATGCGATTAACCAATATCTTGAGGTGAAGGCGCGCGGGCTGGTTTAGCTGGTGTAGCGGCCAGCTAAAGTCCGGTTAGCTAAAATCCGGTCAGCGATAAAACGGTCAGCTTAAGTAGCGCGTTGGAGTGGTTTATTCGCCAAAAGCAAAAAATCCAGTTCTTGAAAAGCCAGTGCATTTCCGCTAACCGCTTCTTAGCTGACCGCTTCACCAGCTAACCGGACTTCAACTGACCGCTCCTTAGCTGCCCTTGAGCGCTTTCGTCACTGTTTCAACATTTGGGTTGGCGTTGTTTAGATACTCACTGACGCGCTGACGCTCTTCGATCGTGAGCGCGGGCACAAGCGACATAATGCGGCGCAGCGTGGTCGATACATCGTCAACGTAATTCATCATGCGGATAGCCTCGCCGGAAAGTGGCATAGTCAGAGTGATCCTCAATTCTCTTAATCTTTCTTTATTTTCCTTGACGGGCAGACGCAAGTAAAGCGGCCCGCAGCCAACGGCCATCTTAGTCGCGGTCCGTTGTTTCAGCGAGCGCGGCGAGTTTTTCGGCGATTTCCGGGGTCAGAGCATTTTCGGGGCAGCGCCAGGTCCAGTTTCCCGCGGCGCGTGAGGGCATGTTCATTCGCGCGTCTTCCGGCAGGCAGAGAAGATCCTGCACGGGAACGATGCAGATATCGGCGACCGATGTTTCCACGGCGCGGATCATGTCCCAGACAAAATCTTTGCGGGAGGTCCCGAGGTAGGCTTTGGCCGCGGACTTCTCGGTCTTGGTGGCTTCATCATCCCACCAGCCCTGCGTGGTGTTGTTGTCGTGCGTTCCGGTGTATACCACGCAGTTCTTCACGTATCTGTGGGGAAGATAGTCGTGGGCTTTGCGCGAGCTGAATCCAAATTGGAGGATGCGCATGCCGGGCAGGCGGAATCGTTCGCGCAGGGCATCGACTTCCGGGGTAATGACGCCGAGGTCTTCGGCAATGAAGGGCAGTTCGCCAAGCGCGTGGCCTATGCTCTCAAAAAGCTCGCCACCCGGGGCTTTGATCCACTCGCCATGCTCGGCGGTTTCGTTGGCGGCGGGGATGGCCCAATAGGCTTCAAAGCCGCGGAAGTGGTCGAGACGGATGATGTCATACAGATGGCGCGCGCGGCTTATGCGGTCGATCCACCAGGCAAATCCGTTGCGGCGAATCTCGTCCCATTTGTACAGAGGATTGCCCCAGCGCTGGCCGGTCGCGGAGAAGTAGTCGGGAGGAACTCCGGCCACGCGAATGGGCGCGAGGTGCTCGTCGAGCTCGAAGAGATCGGGACGGGTCCACACGTCGGCGCTGTCGTAGTTGACGAAGATGGCGACGTCGCCGATGAGCTTGATGCCGCGCTCGGCGCAGTATTCGCGCAGCGCGCTCCATTGATCGTCGAAGGTGAACTGGAGTATCTGCTGGATCGCAATTTCGTCGGCATGGTCACGGCGAATCGTGTCGAGCGCGTGCTGGTCACGGTGCGCGAGCTCCTTCGGCCAGGCGCTCCAGGCTGCTCCGTTGAACTTTTTCCTGAGGACCGCATAGAGGGCATAGGCCTCAAGCCATGTCCAGTTGGTGCGCGTGTAGGACTCGTAGCGGGACCATTCATCGTCATCATGTTTATGCAGGAAATTGCGCGCGGCTTCTTCGAGCAGCGGGATTTTTGCCTGAACGACGGTGTTGTAATCCACATTGCCGGAGTGGCCGGGGAGGTTGGCCAGACGCTCGTGCGCAATCCAGCCACGGTTGGCAAGCCGTTCGAGCGAGATCAGCAGGGGATTGCCGCCAAAGGCCGAGAGCGCGGCGTAGGGCGAGTTGCCGTATCCGGTGGGGCTGAGCGGCAGAACCTGCCAGAGGCGCTGCTTTCCGGCTGCGAGAAAATCCGCGAAGGTATAGGCGGCTGGACCGAGGTCCCCGATGCCTCCATAGGAAGGCAAGGACGTGATGTGGAGCAGCAACCCCGAGGCGCGATCAAAGGGCATAGATGGTTTCCAGACTGGCTAGGGAAAAAGGCCCGCTCCTTCGAAAGACGAAAGATTCTGAAACAGCGGGCCACGTTGCCCTTGTGGGAAGGGGGTTAACCGGGGAAGCCTCCGCCTCCGCCGGACGGAACTCCGGCAGGCGCACCTTGCTGCGCTTTGCGGTTGATGCGAACGCGACCGTCCTTCTCGTAGACGTTCTGGAGGTTTGAGACAAAGACCTCGAACATCTCGTCGCGGCGCTGTCCGAGCAGGGCGTCGCGCGTGGTGTCAAAGTTTTTGGCGATTTCATCGCTGGAGGGCAGCTGCTTGTCGGTCAGTTTGGCCACGACTCCGGTATGGCCGGTATTGATGGCACCGCTGAGGTCGCCCGGATTGAGAGTGAAGAGCTGCGGCGCCACGGTTGCCAACGCGCCGATGTCAGGAACCTGAGCGTCGCGTCCCACCAGGTCGCTGGTCTTTACGGTTGCGCCCATCTCCTTTGCCGCTTTTGCCAGATCATTCTCAGATTTCGCGCGGCTGGCGAGCTCGTTGGTTTTTGTCGCGAGCAATTGAGGAAGCTGCTCGCCGCGATAGTCGTCGAGGATATGCGACTTGTATGTGGCGAAGTCAGGCGCGTGCGCCGGCTGGATATCCGTGACTTGATAGACAGCATAACCGTCGCCTGTGGACGTGATCTGCGGGGCAGCGCCCTGTTTTGCGCTGAAAGCTCCGGTGAGCAGCTGCGAGCCGTCGGCAAGGTTGGGCACGACGGAGGCCTGCGAGAGGAAATCAGTGGTGACAACCTGCAAATGGTGTGCCGCCGCAGTGCCGGCCAAGCCGCTCTTGGCGGCTTCTGAAGCCAGCTGCTCCGCGAATGCCTGCTCCTGCTGGGTCTCATTCTGGCGGGTGAGGGTTGCCGTGATCTCCGGCTTGACTTCATCAAGCTGACGGGTGTGCGCGGTCTGCTTCTCTTCTGTCTGAATAATGTGATAGCCGTACTTGGTGCGCACCAGGCCGGAGGTCTGTCCGGGCTGCAACGAGAAGGTCGCCTGATCGAATTCAGGTACGGTCGCGCCGTGCTTGATCCAGCCCAGCTCGCCGCCCTGCGATTTGCTGCCGGGGTCGTCCGAGTACTGATTGGCGAGCTTGGCGAAGTCGCCGCCATGGTGCAGCTGATCGAGGACGCTTTGCGCCTTGGCTTTGGCGGCAGCGTCGGCTTTGGGGTCTTGCGAGTTGACGGCAATCAGGATGTGCCGGACCTTCACCTGCTCGGCAACCTGGTAGTCGCTGAGATGCTGCTGATAGTACTGCTGAACCTCGGCGTCCGTTACCGGCGCGGGAGCCTGGGGCAGATTCGCGACGGTGAAGGCGACGTACTGAATCTTGCGCGCTTCCGGAATTGCGGTCGCGTACTTTGCCGCATTCTGCTTGAAATAAGCCTCAAGCTGGTCATCGGTCGGGTTGATCTGGTTGCGGAGCGTGTCGGAATCGATGACGGCGTAATCGAACTTGATCTTGGTCCCCTGATCGACATAGGTGGAACGGACTTCGCTGTCGGAGACGGTGACGCCGCCGGAGACGAGCGCCTGCAGGCGCTGATTGATGATCTCATTTTTGATTTCGCCCTCGAATTTGTCCGTCGTCATCTGGAACTGTTCGGAGACGAACTCGGCATACTGCGCGGTGCCGATGAATTTGCCGTCAGGGAACAGCATCATCCCCCATTGGCCAGTGTGCAGGAAGCGGCGCACGTCGTCGTCTGTGGCATGGATGCCGAGCCGCTTGGCTTCCATCAGTTCCAGGTGCTGCTGAATGAGGCCCTGGCCTACGCGCTGGATCATGAAAGGCAGCACGAAATCCGGCAACTGCTGGCGCTGCAACATGCGCTGCGCGAGGCTCTGCACGTCGGTCATCGGAATGGAATCGGAAGCGGGCAGGAAGCGGCCCAGAAATCCGCCGTAGCCGATGGTGGCGTAGGTGTCCGCAGCCGTCGACTGGCCGTTGAATAGTCCTGGAATCAGGAAGATGACCATGGTGACGCAGGCCACGGAGATGATGACCCAGAACAGGGCCTTCATGAACCTAGTGTCTTTTTGCAGAAAACGAATCATGAATGGGTAGCGACCTTTATTTTTCTAGCGCTCGCAGACAGCGACCGAGGGCGGCCTGAGGCTGCGCGAAAAGATTTTCCCGATTTCGCAGGAACTATTTCAGTATAAATCAGGGTTTAAGACGGTTCTCCAGTTTGTATGACGTTTCCAGCAGTGTGCTGGGTGGCTTTTTCCCGAGGCAACCGGAGAACCGCTTTAGCCTTCCGGATTCGGGCCCGGTTCGAGAGTAATCTCCGTGATCTCCGGAGGGCAGTTGAAGCGAACGGGAAAGCCCACTGCGCCGATGCCGCGATTGACGTAGAGCTGGGTAGGGCCGACGCGAAAATGGCCCTCCACATACTTCCTTCCATACGGCGGAAGGTTCATGGGACGCACAAAAGGGAAGCGGACCTGGCCTCCGTGAGTGTGGCCAGAGAGCATCAGGTCAACGTTGTAGCGCGCTACGTGGGGCAGCACATCAGGCTCGTGGACCAGGAGAATCACCGGCTCGCCATCGGTCTGCGCTGCCGGCGGAATCGCTTTGTCGAGGTCCATCTGTTTGTACGTCACGTCGCCGGAGCCGGCTAGCCAGAGGCGCTGCCTGTTCCGTTCGAGCGGGCTGAAGCTGTTTTTCAGCAGACCTAAGCCGTGAAGGGCGAGGGCGTCGGTGACTGCGGGTTCGGCGAAGGTAGAGTCGTGGTTGCCGAGCACGGAGTAGCGCAGGGGGCATTCGACCTGGCTGAGTATCTCTGCACATTCGTAGGCAAAGCCCTTGGTGCGTTCCTGAGAAAAGAATCCGATGGTGACAAAATCTCCGGTGAAGACCACGGCATCCGGCTTGAGGTGGTTGACGCGACGGACAATTTCGCGAAGGAAGAATGCTTCCGTGTACTCGGCATAGTGAAAGTCGGAGATCTGAACGATCCGGAACCCCCGAAAAGCCTCAGGTAGCCGATTCAGATAAAAGGTGCGGCGCTCGATGCTGATTTCGTGGCGGGATATTTCGGCGGCATAGAGGGGAACTGCAACGACGGCGGCTCCCGCTGCTTTGAGGAAGTTGCGCCGGGTGAATTTTTTTCTATGTTTGGGGGAGGATGAATCCATTTTTTAATGATAACTGCGCGGTTGGCAATGGTGCGGCGTCTGAGGACGGCAGGTGCCAACATCATTCCCAACGCCGCTTACGAAAAAGCCCACGTTCAAGACTGTCAAACGTGGGCTTTTTCTGGAATTGTTCCAGATGCTTACACGGGCTGCTTAATAGGGATAGGGGTACGCGTAAGGATATGGGCCATAGTAGGGCCCTGGAGTGACGTAGACCGGACGAGGGCGGCGAACCAGTACTGGTCGTGGCGCGCTCGACGCCAGCCGCTGCGCTTCCTGCCAGGGGACAGGCTGCACCGTGACCGGGTTAACAAGATGGAAGTCGACGGAAGCCTCAGTGGGCAGGTACACGCGTGGGCCATTGCTGGCTGAAGAGGCGGCGAGTCCGCCAGCGGCTCCTACACCTGCGCCGATGGCAGCGCCCGCTCCACGGCCAACGATGCCGCCGATCAGCGCACCGAGCACGGCCCCGCCAGCGGTGTTGCCCGCAGTATAGCCAGCCTTATTCGGGCCCCTGCTCGACCAGACTTCGGTATTCAGCGGGAAGAGCTTGCCCGCCAGATTGACGTTGGTAAGCCGCAGGCGCAAAATCGCCGAGCCGCCCAGCCTGCCGCCTTCCTTGGATTCGACGACCTGACCGGTGAGCAAGGCTCCGCGCGGAATGGCGAGCACGCCGTTCTGATAAACATCCACGGCGGCGGTGGTCTGGAAGGAGGCTCCATTCTGAAGGTGCGCCGTGTCGAGGGGTTCACTCAGACGCACGCGCAGAAGGGTCCCGGCGGGAACTGTGACCGGTCCGCTGGGCGTGGGGTAATAGGGAACCTGTGGAGGCGCTTGCTGATAGCCCTGCTGATACCCGCCCTGCTGCGGATAAGGCGGAGGCTGTTGTCCGTAGACGGGCGGAGGCGGCTGTTGATACGGGCCCTGCTCAGCGTCGGGTGGCGGCGGTGGAACGCTTTCCTGCGCCTGTCCCTGAGGCTGCTGCTGAACCTGGCCTTGCTGTTGAGTCTGGTCCTGACCCTGATCCTGCTCGGCGCTCTGGTCCTGCGGGCTGAGCTGGTTTGCGGCGGTCTGGGCGGCAAGTCCGGTTGCCGGTGCGGCTGTGCCTCCGCTGGTAGCCTTGAGGTTGTTTACGATGCCGCTGACGCCTGACACATTGGCGGCATCGGTTTCCGCCTGCTGACGCTGAGCAGCGGTCTGCACGGTTCCGGTCAAGGTGACAATGCCCCGGGTTGCGGTCACGGTGATGTGCTGGCCCTGCAGGGCCGAGTCTTGATTGAAGGCGGCGCTTACGTCGGATTGAATTGCGGCGTCGTCACGCTGGCTTTGCTGCGCGACGCCCTGATCCTGCGCGAAGGCAATGCTGGTGGTTGTGAACCAGGCACATCCGGCGAGCAGTCCAACGGCGGCTGTCCGGAAAAGCTTCATTTTGTTGCCATAAGGGGTGAGCATAGTGTTCCAACTCCTGGGCTTCTCTTGCCATGTTAGCGCCCGATGCAATCATAGGACGCAGACCGGGCATGGAGCGTTTACTTCTGAAAACCCGTTTGAAAGCAAAAAGTTTTGGGGCGGTGCGCGCCCCAAAACCGTTCGCAACCATTCTATTTTCCTT
>JBARHV010000039.1:0-5769 GCA_049799415.1 Silvibacterium sp. | reverse complement strand
TACCCAAACCAGGCATGACATTGGCTTAATCGATTCAGGAGGATATTTACGGCAGGATGAGAGCGAGTTGCAGATATTTGCGAACGTTTATACCCTGTTTCTTGAGATCGCTGTTCGATTGAATTTTTGTTTTTGTGGAGTATTGCCATGCCTTTTCCTGTAAAAGTATGTGTAGTTTGCTCTGAGGAATTTGAACTCAAGCCGGATAAGCCGGGGTTTGCCAACCGCTGTCCGTCCTGCAGTGAGCCGGAAGTTGAGGAGGCCGCAGCCAGCGGCGGCCTGAACACCGGGAACCGCGAACAGGACGAGGCGCGGCGCAAGGCGATGAAGGAATTGCTGTACCGCAAGGACAGCTAATACCTTTCTGCAATTGAATTTCGTCCCGGCTTTTCCACGCGGCGTCGCGTCGTAGATTCCTCCTGTAAAGACTAAAATTCAGCTATACCCTATGGCTGAATTTACCCATCTCCATCTGCATACCGATTATTCGCTGCTCGACGGCGCCTGCGACGTGGAAAAGCTCGTGGATCGCGTGGCCGGCATCGGCCAGAATTCTGTTGCGATTACCGATCACGGCAACATTTACGGTGCGGTGCATTTTTTTGAGGCGGCGAAGAAGAAGGGCATCAAGCCGATCCTGGGCTGCGAGCTGTACATCTGCAAAAAGGATGACCACCGCGCCGATCCCCAGGGCGATGACTACAACCACCTGCTGGTGCTGGCGGAGAACGAAGAGGGCTACCGAAACCTTGTTCGGATTACCTCGGAGGCTTCGCTGCATGGGTTTTACCGCAAGCCGCGCGTGAGCAAGAAATATCTGGCGGAGCATGCGGCAGGGCTGGTTGGATTTTCAGGCTGCCTGGCGGGCGAGCTTTGCGAAAACCTCATGGCCGGAAAGTACGAAGCGGCACGCACGACGGCCGGGCAGTATCAGGACATTTTCGGGCGCGGAAATTTCTTCCTTGAAATTCAGGATCAGGGGCTGGAGCTGGAGAAAAAGATTCATGCGGATCTGTTCCGATTAGAAAAAGAGCTGGACATTCCTCTGATTGCCACCAACGACAGTCATTATCTCTGCGAAGACGACTCGCATGCGCATGAGGTTCTGTTGTGCGTACAGACGGCGGGATCGATTCACGATCCAAAGCGGTTCAAGTTTGATTCCGACCAGTTTTATGTGAAGTCGGCGGCGGAGATGGAGAAGCTGTTCTCGCATGCTCCGGAAGTGGTGAGCCGCACCATGCAGTTTGCCGAGCGCTGCTCGCTGAAGTTGAACGAGGTCGAGAACCCTTTCCCGGAGTTTGCGGTTCCGGAGGGGCACACGATTGACAGCTACTTTGAGCTGATCTGCCGCCAGGGACTGAAAAAGCGCCTGGAGACGGCGGTCCGGAACCTGGAAGCGCGCGGAGTACTGCGCACACCGGTGCATGAGTACGAAGCCCGGTTGAATTTCGAGATCGGCATCATCAAACAGATGAAGTACTCAGGGTACTTCCTGATCGTGTGGGATTTTATCAAGTATGCGAGAGACCATGGGATTCCGGTCGGACCTGGAAGAGGGTCGGCGACGGGCTCGCTGGTCGCCTATGCGATGGAGATCACGAATATCGATCCGCTGCAGAATGCGCTGCTCTTCGAGCGCTTCCTCAACCCGGAGCGGGTCACCATGCCGGATATCGATGTGGACTTCTGCCAGAATCGCCGCGGCGAAGTGATCGACTACGTGACGCGGAAGTATGGGCGCGAGCAGGTGGCCCAGATCATCACGTTCAACACCATGGCGGCGAAGGCGGCGATCAAGGACGTGGGGCGCGCGCTCGATATGCCGTATGGCGATGTGGACAGGATTGCGAAGTTGGTTCCGACGACGATCGGCGTGACGATCGAGCAGGCTCTGAAGGATTCTCCGCAGTTGCAAGAAGCCTACGACGGCAACACGCAGATTCGCGAGTTGATCGATACGGCGAAGAAACTGGAGGGTCTGGTGCGCGGCGCGGGCGTGCATGCCTCAGCGGTGGTGATCGCACCGCGGCCGCTCACCGATCTGGTACCCGTTAGCCGCAGCAAGAACGACGAAATCGTGACCGCCTATGACATGAAGGCCGTCGAGAAGATGGGCCTGCTGAAGATGGACTTCCTGGGCCTGACGACGCTGACCGTTATCACCGATTGCCTGAAGCTGATCGAGCAGACCCGCGGCGAGAAGCTGGACATTGAGATGGTTCCACCGGACGATCCGGAGACGTTCAGGCGGGTATTTCACACCGCGCTGACGTCGGGGGTGTTTCAGTTTGAGTCGTCCGGGATGAGGGACATTTTGCGGCGTTACAAGCCGGATACGGTCGAGGATCTGACGGCGTTGAATGCGCTCTATCGGCCCGGGCCGATGGATATGATCGACGACTTCATCGAGCGCAAGTGGGGGCGGCGGAAGGTGGAGTTCCTGCTGCCGGAGCTTGAGGGAATTCTGAAGGATTCGTTGGGGGTGATCATCTACCAGGAACAGGTGATGCGGATCGCGAATGTGCTGGCGAGCTACTCGCTGGGCGAGGCCGACCTTCTGCGGCGGGCAATGGGAAAGAAGAACGCCGAGGCCATGGCGGAGCAGCGGGATCGGTTTATGAGCGGTGCCGCGGCACTGGGGCATCCCAGGGCCGCAGTTGGCGAAATCTTCGATCAGATGGCGAAATTCTCTGGATACGGTTTCAACAAGTCCCACTCGGCAGCATATGCGCTGGTGGCGTATCAGACGGCGTATTTGAAGACGCACTATCCGGTGGAATTTATGGCGGCGCTGCTGACATCAGAAATTTCAAAGCCGGAAAATGTGGTCAAGTACATCAAGGAATGCCGCGAGCTTGAGATTCCTGTGGAGCCTCCGAATGTCCTTTTCAGCGATGCGGATTTTACGCCGCATGAGAAGTCAATCCGGTTTGGATTGACGGCAATCAAGAATGTCGGCCGCAACGCGATTGATTCGATTTTGACCGCCCGCGCGGAGCTGGCTCAGGAGAACAAGACCTTTGCCTCGTATTGGGAGTTCTGCGAGAAGATCGACCTGCGGCTCATGAACAAGCGAGTGCTCGACTCGCTCATCAAGGCTGGCGCACTGGACTCGTTCGGACGGCGATCGCAACTGCTTGCATCAACGGACAAGGCGATGGAGCGGGCACAGAAGGCGCAGCGCGATCAGGCGGCAGGACAGCATGGTCTATTCGGCATATTCGACGATCATCCAGCGGCGGCCAAGGCGGATGCGCTGCCGAATATTCCGGACTGGGATGAGAATCTGCGCTTGCAGTCGGAAAAAGAGGTGCTGGGGTTCTTTGTGTCAGGGCATCCGCTGGACAAATATGCGGAGAAGCTGCGGAACCTGCCCGGCGTGGTCGATACTGCAACGGCTCTGGAGATGAAGCCTGCGCCATCAACGGGGCGACGTGGACAGGCGTCTCCTGAGAATGAGGTTGCGGTTGCGGGTGTGATCGCGGGGCTGAAGGTGGCGAAGTCGAAGCGCTCAGGCGAGCTTTACGCGCAGGCCGCGCTCGAAGATACGGTCGGCAAGATTGACCTGATCTGCTTTCCGAAAGATTATGAGCGGCTTGCGGAGAGCTTGAAAATCGAGGTTCCAGTGCTGGTGCGCGGGCAACTGCGCGCGGAAGAGGATGCGGCGCCGAAGATATCTGTCTCTTCGATTGCAGCCTTGGAAGATGTGAAAGTGAAATTGCCGCTGAATGTGCGGATTCGCGTACCGCTGGAGCGGGTGAACGAAGCCGGGTTGATCGAGCTGAAGGAGATGATTGCGGGGTCGCCCGGGCCGGCAAAGTTCATGCTGAACCTGGAGCAGCAAGGTGAGTTTTGCGTAGTGCTGGAGCCGACTGGCGTGAATATTACCGCCGACCGCGGATTTATTGAGAGGGCCGAGGTGCTGCTGGGACGCGGCATGGTGCAGGCTCTCGATTGATGATGCTGGGGCTGGGTATTGCTGTATGGGTGATCGCACTGCTGTGGGTGTTTAGTACGGTAGTCGCGCTGAGGAAACTGCCGGGGATTCCAGATGTGCTGGACTCCAGGTATGGCGCGGCCCTGATGGACTCTCCGTTGATCGCGGTGGTGGTGCCAGCGAAAAACGAGGCGGCGGATGTTGAAGCGACGCTGCGGTCTCTGCTGGATATGGAGGGCGTGCGTCTGGAGATTTTTGCCGTAGACGACCGCTCGACCGACACGACCGGCGCGATCATGGATCGCATGGCGGCAGAGGCTGCCGCGCAGGGAAAAAGCCTGACCGTACTGCATATTTCAGAACTGCCTGAAGGCTGGATGGGCAAGACGCATGCAATGGCTGTGGCCGCACAGCGCACAACAGCGCCTTGGCTCCTGTTTACCGATGGCGATATTTTGTTTGCAAAAGACTGCCTGCTCCGCGCCCTTAATTTTGCGGAGAGTGAGCGGGCGGATCATGTGGTAATTTTCCCCACATTGATTTTAAAAACGTTTGGCGAGCGGATGATGATCGCTTTTTTCCAGGGAGTGTCAGCGCTGTTCTCGCGCTTCTGGAGAATTCCAGTGGAGGGCACGAAGGAATCATTGGGCGTTGGAGCATTCAACCTGATTCGAGCGGATGTCTATCGCGAGATAGGCGGATTTGAATCGCTGCGGATGGAGGTGCTCGAAGACCTGCGATTGGGATTCGAGGTGAAACGGCGCGGATACCGACAGAGGGTAGCGTTTGGACGCGACCTGGTGCGCGTGCGCTGGGTGGTGGGTGCGGCGGGCATGGTTCGCAATATTACCAAGAACCTTTTTGCGGCGTTTCGTTTCCGCGTGGGGTTAACTCTGGCTGCGTGCATTGGGCTAAGCGTGTTCTGTCTGGGGCCGTTTGCTGCACTGGCGGGAAACTGGTGGATGCGCTGCGCAACAGCGTTGGTTTTGCTGATGCTGCTCTTGCTCTATCGCTATTATCGGCAGTTTACGGGCATTGCAGCGTGGTATGCGCTGACGTTTCCAGTGGCGTCATGCCTGGTGTTGTATGCGATTTTGCGGTCGATGTTACTCACCTTATTTCGCGGTGGAGTGGTCTGGAGGGGAACGCTTTATCCGTTGGCTGAGTTGCGGAAGAATGCAGGGCCACTGCGATAGCTATCGGGCTTCGGCGGCCATTTTTTTCAGGTCAGGCAGAATGCTGCCTAGCGGTACTGCCTCTGCTTTTTCTGTGCCGAGGGCAAAGTACACAGCGCGGTAGTGCTGGAAGAGTTTGTTGTATACAGTGACGGCCAGCGGTTCTGGTTCATACGTTGTGAAGGGCAGGCACATGGCTTTTTGTGCGGCTTCAATCGATGGATAAGCTTTAGCCGCGAGCAGCGCAAAAATCCCAGAGCCGAGACTAGTGGGGATCCCATTGGGAACAAGGACAGGTTTGCCGAGGACGTTTGCGTAAACCTGGTTCAGAACTTTGTTGTTCTGCGGGATACCTCCCGCGTTGATAACGCGCTCGACCGGGACACCGTACTGGGCCATGCGTTCGAGGATGATCCGTGTGTGGAACGCGGTGCCTTCGATCGCCGCGAAGAGCTCGTCCTGCGCGGTGTGGATAAGGTTCCAGCCCAGCGTAATGCCGCCGAGTTCAGAGTTGACAAGGACGGTGCGATCGCCATTGTCCCAGCTCAGGCGCAACAGGCCGGTCTGCCCGGCGCGGTATTTTTCCAATCCTTGTGAAAGCGCGGAGACGTTGGTTCCTGCGCGGCGGGCGATGGCTTCGAAGATGTCTCCAGT
>JBARHV010000038.1:0-2956 GCA_049799415.1 Silvibacterium sp. | reverse complement strand
TGCACAGCGCAAGAGATTTCCGTCTTTACGTTCAACGACGTGAAGATTTGCGCCGGCCAACGCGCTTCGTCGGTAGTTCGATGCGCGATATCTCTAGTCCATCGGGAATTGGGATGCGCTCGGAGAGTAATTCGACAGCGGCTTGAATTTCGGGGGGGGAACGCCCGACCATTTGCTATAAATAATTTTCTCTAGAGATCGATCCGGGTAAAGCCAGCCGGAAACGACGCCACTGCAAAAATCACGGATAAAGGCCGGCCAATCGCTCGGCCAAATTGCGAGATACGCCCACGATACAGGAAGGCGGACCGTCACTGTTTGGATTGTGCCAGGAGCGTCTGGAGTCATCTCAGACGTGTGCGTTTGTCGCTTACTGGGTGCTGTGTGATCCACACGATCCACGCGAACAAGAATGCGTCGGCCGGCACCCGTAGTATCGGGTATCGATAAAGACAAATCATGCGAAACAATCTCGACACCTACGTCTGTGATTCGTTTGACGATGTCGTATGCCAGATTTGTCAAGCGAGCAAGCTGCTCGGGCGTTTCTACGAAGCCGATGGTACTTAATCGGAGGTGAAAGTCCCCACTTCGAACAGTGGGGCCTGATACGGCGGTCAAATAATCTGGATGTAGATTCAGCGCCGCCGCAATTCTCCCGACCGTGGACCAGTAGACCGGTTTGCCTGCCAGGACTCTTCTCAGTGTCTTTATATTGACGCCGGATTTGGCTGCGAGCGTGTCCTCTGTCCACGCGCGTCTTGTGCGTTCTCTTTCGAGAATTCCCGGATTCACGCACCCAGTTCGAGCAGAATTCGTATGCATAAATCGAGATTTCCGCAGATTGGGGGCAGATACCTTGGAGCTATCCACATAAAGCCAATAGGTTTCAGCACGTCGGCGGCGCAATCACGGCCTAGCCACACCGCGGAAAAGCGATGAGGCAAACTCAATGTGAAGATACCGGAGACACCCATGGCTGCAACCCCATCTCCAAATCCTGATCGTTTCGACCCGCTCAATCAAAGGGAGCTTAGCCGGCTGATTCAGGCAGCATTCGGCGACGAAGGAATAGACGGCTTTGAGGCCGATGCGGGACATATTTATTCGACTGAACTAATGCGGCCACTCGTCTGCGCTTTGGCGGTAGAAGCGCTATCTGGCGGCTGGCTGGGGAAAACCCAATGGGAGATCTCCGAAAAGCTGACGAAGATCAAGGATCGGGCGTGGCTCAGCCGGGCGCGATATCAGGGTCGGATTTCACTCTGCCTTTTCCTTCGGCTGTGGTTTCACCGCGATAGGCCAAAGGATTCAACGGTTACGGAGGAACGGTTGCGTCCGGAGATGAATCGAAGCGCTGCTATTGGCATCGCGCGCGCGATTGCGAAACTGCTGCCCACAAATTGGCAACTCGAGCCTGAATTTCTGTCAGAGTTGAATTACGAGTTGGGCTGCTTTGTGGTCGCTGCAACTTCAGCCTGGGCCGCCGTGCATAAAAGCGGGAACATCGACGGCGCAGTTCGGATCATCAAGGAAGTCTGCGATGGAAACGAAAGAAATGTAATTCCCGGCTGGTACACCGAAACTCAGCGACGACACACCGCATCAGAGATTACCCGACTGACAAACGACGGAAATGCGGCTTTCCACCGGCTGGATCATCTGTCCCGCCACTGGCGCGGCGTGCTCATTGCGACTTCCGAGTTGCTGGAATCCATCTGGAGTCGCGAGGCGAAAGACGTTGCGTAGCACTGTGAAGCGTGGCAGGCAACCACAGGATGCGCTGGTGTTGTTTGGCAAGATGTGCTTTCGGCCGGAAGGCGATCGAAAGGAGATTTCAGCGATGTTCCAGAAAGTCATTCAACAGATTCCGCTCGACAAGATCATCACCGGCAAACAGGTCAGAGAGCGATTTGACGAAGAATCGCTCAAGGGCTTGGGGCAAAGCCTGCGGGAGAACGGGCAACATGAGCCGATCCACGTTATGCCACTTGGCGGTGATATGTATAGCCTCATTGAGGGTGGTCGTCGCGTGAAGGCGCTGCGGAAGAACGGTTCCGTTTATGCAGACGCGATTGTCGAAAAAAGTGATCTGACCAAGACCGATATCCTTGTCCGTCAAATTACCGAAAACGTGCAGCGCGAAGACCTGACACCCTGGGAAAAGGCAAAGGCGATTGACCTGCTGATGAAAGAGGCAGGGTGGAATGTCTCGCAAACCGCCGCGAAGCTCGGATTCGCCAATGGGACAATCACCAAACTGTTATCCGTGCTGTCGCTACCGGAGCCGGCCTTACCGACAACATAAGGCACCTGCTCAGCACTATCGCAGATATCACGAAACAGGATGCGGCCAAAGGGGGCGGACAGTCGGACGGACAGTATTGGGAGGATAGTAAAAACCAGCTTCTTCGCAATTTGATTGACCTCATCATCTTGGCGAAGGGGCGAATTACGGTCAGAGATTTATACGGGGTATTGAGTTCGGCGCCGAAGTCGATCGAGCAGTCGCGCTCAGCCGAGTGGCAGAAAACTTCCTATTGTTACCAATGCCTAAGGGAGGCGTATCACAATCCCAAGACGCGGATGAAACCGGAACTCTTCCAGGTTCTCGACGAATACTGGATGGGATTCTTCGCGGAGTTGGCTGATAAGACCCGCAGCATCGTCGCATCGACTTTTACGGCGATGACGGACGTAATGAACCGGGGCATTTTGTCTGAATTGTTCGCCGGCGAGACGAACATCACGCCAGAAGCATTAGAAGAGGGAAAAATCATTGTCATCGATCTGCCGGTCACGGAATTCTTGGAAGTCGGCCGCTACGCGGCGGGGATCTGGAAGTATTGCTCGCAAATGTCTCTTAAGCGTCGTGACGCGCAAACGAATCACAGACCAGTATTCATGTGGCAGGATGAGGCCCATCATTTTGTTTTGTCATCGGACGCGATGTTTC
>JBARHV010000037.1:0-11441 GCA_049799415.1 Silvibacterium sp. | reverse complement strand
GCCCCATAGCTCTCGGCAAAAGCGGTGAGATGCAGCGCGATTATTGGTACACCTACGCGCGTTCCCTCAAAAAACTGGACACGCCTGAATCCGTCGGCGAGGAAGCGGCCCGCCGCACCCTCCGCCGCCTCGACGCGCGCCGCGTAAAAACCCAGCAAGCCCCGCTCATCTTCGCTCCCGAGATCGCCCGCTCGCTCATCGGAGCCATCTTCGACGCCGCCAGCGGAGACAGCATCTACCGCGGAGCCTCTTTCTTCACCGGCAAACTCGGCGAACAGGTCGCCGCCGAATCCATCACCGTAATCGACGACGGAACCATCATCGGAGGCTTCGGCACCTCGCCCTTCGACGGCGAAGGACTCCCCTCGCGCCGCACTGTCATCGTCGAAAACGGCATCCTCACCAACTACCTGCTCAACACCTACACCGCCCGCAAACTCGGCATGAAGAGCACCGGCAGCGCAGCCCGCGGACTAGCCGGAAACCCCGGCACCGGAGCCGGGAATCTGTTTCTCGTAGCTGGCGCACAAACGCCGGAAGAGATTCTGCGCAGCGTACCCTCCGGCCTATACGTCACCGAACTCATGGGCCAGGGCGTAAACATGGTCACCGGAGATTACTCCCGCGGAGCCTCCGGCCTATGGATTGAAAACGGCGAGCTAACCTATCCGGTGCAGGAAATCACCATCGCCGGCAACCTCAAAGAGATGTTCCGCAACATCACCGCCATCGGCAACGACCTCGAATTCCGCGGCTCCGTAGCGTCACCCACGCTGCGAATCGACGGCATGACCATCGCCGGAGAATAGCGCCCGGACACTTTCGCCTTGCCGATGACACACTAGAAACAGCCTATCCCCGCTTGACCGGCTCGCACTGAAAGAATTGAAACCGCCGCCGCCGTTTCAGGTTACGCTCTGCAGGTGGAATTTCCTTGATTGACCATGTAGGTGGGAAATGGGCTTCGATGAAGACGGGAAACAAATCGGCCATCGTCCGCCATGCATGATCGAATAGCCTTTCCGCCGCCTCTGGCAGATAGTAAATCTCAAACACTGCAATGTCGTCTTGCTTACGATGCACTAGGAAGTCGTTCCTGAATACATGGAGGCCCTGCTGCCAGTCGGCTCTCTGCCTTCTCAGCACGCTTGGAATATCCATGATTAGCGACGGATGCTTGTCGTTAAATTTCGCAATACCCTTGTCAAAATCTTTATCTCCCTTAAACTGAAAGCCTATATCAAAGCCTAAGAGTAGAGCGGCTTTCGGCATCAGGTCTTGGTAGGCGCGCCAAAGCGCATGCGCAAAATTTTCATAGAGTTGTCGCCGGTTGAGTTCAGGGAGTGGGGTGCTGACAGACTGGCGGATTTTGCGAAGGTGTTCAAAAGCGGGCATCAGACCTTCAACCAAGATGGTCATAATTGCCTCTTTTACGGCCTCCCGCTCCTCACCGAAAATGGTGCTGGCATCGACAAGTTCTAAAAACTCCCCCGAGAACAGCTCGACGAATTCTTCAGACGTACCGATATTCGCAAAGTGAACCTTCGTCCATTCGTTTGGCTCTTTGCCATTGTCTTTCACGCTCCACACGTCCGAACCGCGAACGAAATGCAACTCGTTGTCTTTTACAAATGCGCCTTTGATCTTGTCTGCCATTTTGGAGCGGTTTCTCCTTGTCGGAAGATATCAGCCAGGCGCCGAAGTTACGCTCGGTGGTCACAATATACATCGGCCTGCTCAGAGTTCCCTGCGATTTGGGCCACCCGCGCAAATCCCGAACTCCGGCCTGATGGTCTGCAAACCGGAAGCATGACGCTCTGTATCCTGTATTGTGAGCCGTTCTATCGAACGTCCATACTCGACATTGCGTGTCAAGTCCAACACGCCGTAACCAAAACAAAACAGAAGGGTTGCTTTTGCAGGCGATTTTTCACCGCTTGATATACTGAAAGAAAGAGTAAGAAAAGCTCGTCCCGCAGGGGCGGGCTTTTTGCTGCCCTCAATCGCTGTTTCAAATGAATAAGTTGCAGACAAACCCAGCAGAATCATTATTTTGGCCGCAATTCTAGAGGAAATGACGACGATTCAATCATCTGCACGCAAGTCATGTGGAATCAATGATCAAAGCTCTAAATCATGCCCTTAAAACTCTGCAGAATCAATGACTTGACGAAATCGGCAAAAGAAAAAATTTACCGCACTATCTGAAACCAGCTCCGCACCGATACCCTGAATTCACCATGCTCTCCCACTGCCTCCAATTCGATCCCGCGCAGCCCGCATGGGCCGAGCTGCCCGCGCAGCCCGGCGTCTTCGCCCTCTTCGGCGCAGACCCGAATGCCGAGCCCTATCTCAGCCGCACTCCGAATCTGCGCAATCGTCTCCGCCGCCTGCTCGACGCTCGGCCCCAGACGAGTCCAGTCCAATCCAAACGTCTGCGCCTCGCCCAAAGCACCGCACGCATCGAATATTCGCTCACCGGCTCTGAGTTCGAGGCTTGGCTCCTGCTCTACGACGCATCGCTCCAAGCCTTCGGAGACCGCGCCCGCAAGCGGCTCCATTTGCGCCCGCCAGTTCTTCTGCGAATGTTGATGGAGAACCCGTATCCCCGCGTTTATGTAACCAACAAAGTTACAAAAAGGGCAGCCGACAATCTCTTCGGCCCCTGGCAGTCGCGTGCTGCAGCAGAAATTTTTCTTGAAACCATGCTGAACCTCTTCGAACTGCGCCGCTGCGTCGAAGAACTTAATCCCGATCCCGCCTTTCCCGGCTGCATTTATTCGGAGATGAAAAAGTGCATGGCTCCCTGCTTCAAAGGCTGTACCGACGACCGCTACGCGCAGGAAGCGCAAGCCGTTTATGCTTTTTTAAACACACGCGGCGCAAGCCTCATCGCCGAATTAAGCAAGCAGCGTGACGAAGCATCAACCTCGCTCGACTTTGAGAAAGCCGCGGAGATTCACACTCGTCTCACCAAAGTGGAAAGTGCGGCAAGCCTCATGGCTCCAGCCGTGCGCGCCCTCGATGACTTAAACGGCGTCATCGTACAGCCCTCAAGCGAACCGGAACACGTCGCGCTCTTCCTGCTCACACAGGGTTGCCTCGCCGGCCCAGTTCCCTACTCCGTCGCCGGCATGCGTCACCAGAATGAGCAGTCAGGCTCATCATCCCTCTTTTCGCAGCCCGTGGCGCTGCAGCCGGTTCCGCTCGACGAAAGCGGAGCCCCCGCCGTCAAGCTGGCTGCGCGCGATGCATTGGAATCAAGATTGGACGACGCGATCGCCGCACTGCAGGAGCATGCAAAAGAGAATCTCAGCGGCCCGCAGCAAACCGCCGACCACCTGTGCCTCTTCAGCCGCTGGTACTATCGCCCGCAGGCAAAGCGCGTAGGCGAAATCTGCTTCACCCATCCCGATGGCAATCTGCCAAAGAAAGCACTCCTGCGAGCCATCTCCCGCGTATACCGCCAGAATTCACCGCAAACAGCGGACGTTAGTAATAAAGATACTTCCGCCACTTCTGGTCCGAGTGGCCAATCATCCGCATAATGTGACGGCTGGTATGCAGCGAGAAAGGACGCGGCTCGCGCAATAATCTCATATCTTTCAGTTCATGCAGAAGCTGATTGCCCTTGCGCCGGTTGCAGTTGTGGCAGCACGCAACCAAATTTTCCCAGGTCGAAAGTCCACCGCGCGAGCGCGGCTGCACGTGGTCCAGCGTCAACTCCGACGAGTGCAGCACAATGCCGCAGTACTGGCACGTATTGCGGTCCCGAAGCAAGATGTTTTTGCGTGAGAGGGCCCGTGTCTGGTGCGGAATGCGGCGGTATTCCAGTAGCCGGATGACCGAGGGCATGGGCATGCGTACCCGCGCCGCATGCAGCATCGCGCCCTGCTCCTCTTCCGTGCGAGCGACACCCTTCAGCACCAGCACCAGCGCCCGCCGTGCGCCGCAAATATTAATAGGTTCATACGACGCGTTCAGAACGAGGACCGGCGTCTGCATGGCAGAGTTGAAGCGAACACGCGGCTCCAGTATCTCCGTGTGCGGTAGCACGTGGCATTTGGCGAGCGACTTTTGCTTGCGAGCATGAACTGGTGCTTTTCCGAGCGACATTCTCTCCCCCGTTTTCGTTCCCTTACTGGTTGGCCTTGCCTCCATCCCACATAGCCACGTCCTCGTGCATCGGCAACTCTGCTGCCGTGCTCATGGAAGGCGCAAACTGAATCTCATGCCGCTGCGCGCGCGCCACAGTTGCCACCCACACCCGGGCCGCTCCACCCTTCTTCAACGCCGCTGAGCAGGCCCGCGCCGTCGCGCCCGTCGTGTAGATATCGTCGATCAGCAACACATCGCGCCCCCGCAACTTCTCTGGCGCAGGAACAGAGAAAACGCCGCGCAAATTGCGGCGGCGCTGCTGCAGGGTCAATCCAGCCTGGCTCGCAGTCGCGCGTTGGCGAACCAAGGCCCTCGGAGCCAGCTCACCCTCCCACGCCGGACACAGTCGCCGCATCGCATCGCAAGTCGCACGCGCCAGCAACTCTGATTGGTTGAACCCGCGCTCGCGCCGCTTGCCTTCATACAGCGGCACTGGAACCACCACCATCTTCGCCGGAAGCCCGTCGATCGCCATCACCTGCGCTGCCAGTATGCCGCCCAGCTTCGCGGCAACCGGCTCCAGCCCGTCATATTTCAGCAGGTGCAGCAGCGACCGCATCGTGCCCGTATACAAGCCATGTGCGACGGCCCGTTCAAATTCCGGAGAAACCATCCGGCAAGGGCGGCAATCATCCTCGCCGCCTTCACCAAAGTCAGACACGCCTAGGCTCTCGCCGCAGCGCGAACATAGCGGACCAGATTGTTCAGGGAGATTGTTCCAGCAGGAATCACACACAGGAACGCGACTGAGGGCAGCAAGGGGATCGCCGCAAACACGGCAGTCGGCAGGAAAGAGAACGGAAGCAATGCTGTCCCCGGTACTTCGGAGCACGCGAACCACTGCACGCCATGCCGTAGTCTGGCTTGACGGAAGGTTCAGCGTCAGCGAATTACCCTGACTGGGGAAGGCGCACCTCGCTCCCTTGGTTTGTGAA
Source organism: Silvibacterium sp. (assembly GCA_049799415.1). GTDB lineage: Bacteria > Acidobacteriota > Terriglobia > Terriglobales > Acidobacteriaceae > Silvibacterium. The sequence continues at coordinate 6,348 of JBARHV010000037.1, read as the reverse complement.
TACAAGACATGCCGGATTCGTTCCTTCCGGCTCCCATTGCCATGAAGTATACGGCCATTGTGGAAATTCTTCCAGTTCGCAGTAAGTGGGTTTCACGTTTATACGGAACTCCTTCTGCAACCTCAACCTCCACTGATACACTCTCCCTTCCCCTCCTGGAGGCGTGTTTGTCGAGCGAACCCGAGTTTCAACCCTACGTCCCGGCCAGCGAATCGCGCCCGGAGTTCACCTTCCGCGCCATCCTGCTCGGCTGCATCTTCGCCGTCCTGTTCGGAGCCGTCACCGTCTATGTAGGCCTGCGCGCAGGCCTTACCGTCGCGGCATCGATCCCTATTGCCGTGCTCTCCATCAGCGTGCTGCGCGCCCTGGGCCGCGCCTCCATTCTTGAAAACAACATCGTGCAGACCACCGGCAACGCCGGGCAGTCCATCGCCGCCGGAGTCATCTTCACCCTGCCCGCACTCATCTTCCTCGGCTTCGACCTCGAATACATCCGCATCTTCATCCTTGCATTGCTCGGCGGCTGCCTCGGCGTGCTCTTTATGATTCCCCTCCGCCGCCAGCTCATCGTCGAGGAGCATGGCACCCTCGCCTACCCTGAAGGCACCGCCTGTGCCGATGTTCTCCTGGCCGGCGAGCGTGGAGGCTCCTTTGCCAGCCGTGTCTTCTTCGGCCTCGGCCTGGGCGCGCTCTATACCCTCTTTCAGAATGAGAATCTGCTCGGCGCATGGCCCAGCTCCCCAAATTACGAACCCAGCTGGATGCCCGGAGCCGCTCTGCGTTGTGACGCCACGCCTGAGTACATGGGCGTCGGCTACATCATCGGAGCCCGCGTCGCTGGCGTCCTCTTCGCCGGAGGCGTCTTCAGTTGGTTCGTGCTCATGCCGGCCATCCACTTCTTCGGATCGCATTTAGCCGGCCCGGTCTATCCCGGCACCTCACCCATCTCGCAGATGTCTCCCAGCGACCTGTGGAGCAGCTACGTGCGGCCCATGGGAGCTGGTGCCGTGGCCGCATCCGGCCTCATCACTTTGCTCAAAACCGTGCCCACCATCTTCGGCGCGCTCAAGGCAGGCACAAAAACCCTGGGCAAAAAGATCTCTGTCGCATCCGACAAACGCACCGACCGCGATATTCCCATGCCCATCGTGCTCGCGGGCAGTGTGGTACTGGCCGCCATGATCTTCTTCTTCCTCGAATTCAAGCCCGTCCCCGGAGCGCAGACCGGCTGGCTGGCCAACCTTGTTGCCGCGCTGCTGGTCGTCCTCTTCGGATTCCTCTTCGTCACCGTCTCCTCGCGCATCGTCGGCCTCATCGGAAGCTCCGCAAACCCTATCTCCGGCATGACCATCGCAACGCTCATGGCAACCGCGGCCATCTTCCTCGTAAAAGGCTGGACCGCACCCGCCTTCGGTGCCCTGGCCATCACCATTGGCGGAGTCGTCTGCATTGCCGCTGCGAACGCGGGCGACACTTCGCAGGACTTGAAAACCGGCTTCATCGTCGGCGCAACTCCCTGGAAGCAGCAAGTCGCCGTGATGATCGGCGTAATGGTCTCCGTGTTCTCCATCGGCGTTACCTTGAACGCAATGAACCGCGGGCTGGAAACCTTCAAGCCCATGAAGAACCCGATCCCTTACAGCCTCAGTGCGCCCATCCCCGGCGTTCAAGTGCAACAGCAGCACTTCTCGCGCGCCCACTTTCTGCTCACAGAGCCGGATAAATCCACAAAGTTCGTCGGCGGCAGCCAGTATGTGTTGCTCAATGCGCTCGGCTCGCCCACCTTGCCCGATGGCAAATATCTGCTCAATCCCACTACCGGGAAAATCGAAATTCAATGGTCGCAGGGCATCGGCAGCGAAAAGGCCGCCGCGCCGCAGGGCCGCCTCATGGCCACCGTCATCAACGGCATCCTCACCCGCAAGCTGCCTTGGGGACTGGTGCTGCTCGGCGTGTTTTTAGTCATCGCCGTCGAACTACTCGGAGTACGATCGCTGTCGTTCGCGGTAGGAGCCTATCTTTCCATCGGAACAACGCTGGCCATCTTCTGCGGAGGCGTAATCCGCTGGATGATCGACCAGGCCGTAGCCCGCGCCGGTGGCAACGCTGCTGAAACCGAAAGCGAGGTCTCACCCGGATCGCTCTACGCCAGCGGACTAATCGCCGCAGGAGGCATCATGGGCCTGCTCGGCGTTGCGCTGAAACTCTATGAAGCCGCGACCGGGCACGAGGTGCATCTATGGTTCGCCGCCGGGACCGCGCCCTACCGCATCCTCTATCACCCATCGATTTCCGTAGTCATGTTCGCCCTGCTTGGCTTCTCGCTCTATTACTTCGCGCGCAAGCCTTTGAAGAACAAGTGAGGCTTTCTACTCGCTATGAAACTGCGCGATGTGCTCCGGGCTGGGCGGCTTCGTAAACGCGCTCACCACTACCAGGCAGAAAACAGCAGCAAACAGCGCCGGGAAAATAGCATCTCTCTGCGCCACAACCGCGGGCAAATGCTGATGAATGAAATTTGAATCCCAGAAAACCGTAACGAAAGTTCCGGCAGCAATCGCGCTCACCGCGCCCGGAGCGTTCGCCCGCCGTGAATAAAACGCCGCCAGGATGACTGGCGTCAGCGCAGCAGCATAGACCGTGTAAGCGTACAGAGTCATCTTCAACACTGACCCCGTATGCAGCGCCTGGTACAGCGCCCAGATGCCGAGGAAAACAACCATCAGTCTCGACACAATGAGAATGCGCTTATTGGAAGCGTCCGGTGCAATATAGCGCACAAAAACATCGTTCACCAGGTTCGTCGCAGGCGAAAAAAGATAGTTGTTCGCCGTTGAGACGACCTTCGCAAAGATCGCTCCCATCATCAGCGCGCCCAGCCACGCAGGCAGCCCATGCAGTGCGCTGAAGGCCAGAATCTCCCGAGGACGATGAGCAATCTCTCCCGTACGGTAAAGCGCCGATCCAACCACCGCCAGCGCCACAATCACGGTCTCAAGGATAACGGTGCCAATAATCCATCCGACAACCGCCACGCGCGCATCACGCTCCGACTTGGCGGAGAAGAATTTCTGATACATCGACTGGTTGCCCAGCATCAGCAGCAGCGTCGGCACCGCCAGCTCCAGCGCCTGGACAAACGACAGATCGCCGAGCACTTCAAAATGCGTCGCAGGCAGCACATGATGCACCGTGCTCCAGCCCCCGGCAGCATGCGCAAGCACCGGTAGCGCAACAATCAGCGTAACCGTCGCCAGCAGCCCGATAAACACGTCCATGTACGCAACCGACGACATGCCCGCGATGGCGGTAAATACGATCACAAAGAAGGCTAGAACGTACTTGCCCAGATCCGCGGTAATCACCGTTGGAAAGAGCAGGTGCAAAATATCTCCGCCGCCGATCAGTTGATAGCTGGTAATTGCCGTGTAGGCAAAGAGCACCGCAATCACACCCAGAACGCGCGCCGCCTGGTTGTAGCGGGCCTCCAGCAAATCAGGAATCGTGAATTGCGCAAATCGCCGCGCGCGCGGCGCAATGAAGTAGATCAGCAGCAGCCCGGCCCATCCTCCGCCCGCCATCCACAGCGCGACAAAGCCGTGCTTATAGGCTTCCTCGGCGCCCCCCAGCAGCGAGCCCGAGCCGATCCACGAAGACAGCAGCGTGAACACCAGCACAAATGCCGGCAGCGAGCGTCCGGCAACAAGATAATCGGCCTTCGTCTTCACTTTGCTGAAGCGGGCGACCGAAACAATCATCAGAGTAAGTACGATTGCGCCTAGAACAACGGCGTAGAGTGGCGACATGCGGCTTCCTGCAAAGAGATTCTGAAACGTGCGGCTGATTCGTTGGTAAACGCCTTAGTTTACGGGACTCAGGAGCAATTGTCAGGAAAAGGTAGCCTGCTGACGCCGCTCGCCTCAGTCACACCCGAGCCTCACGCGTACCAAAGAGCGCCGTGCCAATGCGCACCAGCGTCGATCCCTCTTCAATCGCAATCTCAAAATCGCCCGACATTCCCATCGACAGCTCCTGCAGATCAACCCCCGGATGCTTCCTCGCCAGTTCATCTCGTAGATCGCGCAATCTGCGAAAACAGCCGCGTGCCGTCTCAGGATTCTCATCCAGCGGCGCAATCGTCATCAACCCGCGTACCTGAACATAATGCATCGCGGCCGCACGTTCGAGCACCTGCTGCAGTTCTACGTTCGCAGGAGCAAAGCCCGTCTTGGCCGCCTCATCGCTCAATTTGATTTCAAGCAGCACAGCAAGCTGTCGCTCAAATTGTTTTGCCGCTTCATTCAGCCGCTCTAGCAGACGCAGTGAATCGACCGTATCGATAGTGGAAAAAATTGCCGACGCCTTCGCTGCTTTATTCGATTGCAGGTGACCGATCAGATGAACTTCCAGGCCCTCCGGAAGCTCCGCTTTCTTGGCGTCAAACTCCTGCACTCGATTTTCTCCAAAGAGCGTTAATCCCGCCGCTGCCGCCTCGCGAATGGCCGAAGCAGGATGCGTCTTCGAGACCGCCATCAGCCTCACTCCATTGCGTGCGCGGTTCGCGCGACGGCACGCCGCCGCAATGCGCTCTTCGACCAAAGCCAGCCGCTCGCTGAAGTTCTCCACTTCTTTATCTTAATTGGCGCAAAAAAAACTGGCCGGGAGCCAAAGACCCCGGCCATAAGTTGACTGCAGCAACGATTACTGAACGGCGGCCCAGCTTCGCAGGCTCGGCTCCTGCAGCGAGCGCAGGTCAATGCAATCGTTGATCTGATCTCTCGCATGTAGCAGCGAGCGCGCCGCTGCGTGAACCTTATGTGTAGTAAAGAAGCTCATCACCGCATCACGCTTTTCCGCGGAGCAAAAGCTGCTGGTTCCAGCAACAATACGCCCGCCCATCATCGTCGTGATCTGTGCCTGCACCTGCGGCCAGTTTTCCTGAACAAACTGCCACGCAACCTCCTGCGTCCTGGGCTCGCGCAGCATCCGTGCCAGCAAAATCGCGGAATCCTGGTTTCTTACTTTGCCGGACACGGCAAATTCAAGCGCGCGCTTTTCAAGTGAAGGCTCGGTGAATCCACCGAGCAAACGCAGGGCCATCTCCTGGAATACAGGATCATGCGACGTCTCGAATATTTTCTGCAGCTGGTCGAAGAAAGCCGCGTCTCCGTTCACAGCCGCAACCTCTAAAGCCTTCTGCGCAAGCGTAGGTTCAACTGACTTCGGGTTCTGCAAATACTTTTCCGCCAGCTTTTTCGACTGTGCAATTACCTCAGGATCCATGCCCACTTCGCCCAGATAGCCCAGAAGTGTAGCCCGCAACTCTTTCTTCTCCGGTGAGTCGCCCATTGCAGGCGCACCCAACTGCTCGTATGCAGGCTTGAAAGTCTTCCGCATCCAGAGGGCCAGTGCCTCGTGCTCTTCTGGAGTTGAAGCGATCTGCGAAGCTATTGTCTCAACGGCCTTCAGTGCGGTGTCAATCACGTCTGCGCTGGAATCGTTTCGAACGGCTGCAGCCAGGTTCATAAATTGGCCTACCGGGGCCTTGTTCGCTCGCACCTTCGCCCACTCATCGCCGATAAAACTGATGCGTTCCACCGGAGTAAGCCCAGTCTCCACGTGATCCAGAATCCTCGCATAAACTTCAGGCGCATAGCTGCTGCGGTAATAGCCCACTCCTTCGGCATTCGCAAACAGGAAAGGCGCTTTCGGCGTCTTCAGCGCTTGCTGCGCTTCGTTCAGTACCTCACAGGCTCCGTTCGGACTGCTCGTCGTGAAACAAACCGGCATAGACCATGTCTGCGCTCGGCTCGTCGTCACGTTCGGACTTAAAAAGAAGCGCTCCTGGCTTACAGAATCACTGCCGTGCGCCGGGTTGCTAAAAGTTAAAATCGGCTCTCCCGGCTGCGCCACAAAGCTTCCCATGATCTTGTCGATAGGCTTATGACTGACCTCGGTCTGCGCGTTCCAGAAGTCTTCAGCCGTGGCATTCCCATACATGTGCGCGCTCAAATACTTATGCACGCCCTCGCGAAAAGTCTCTCTGCCTTCGTAATGTTCAACCATCAGCAGCATCGCTCCAGCCTTGCCATAAGTAATGCCGTCAAACATCTCGTTGATCTCATCGGGAGTCTCTGCCTTGGCGCGAATCGTGCGTGTGGTGCGCTGCGCGTCGAGGTCTAGCGTGGTATTCAAGTTCTTTGCCACATCCTGCGAAAGGTTCCATTCCGGATGCCACGCGGCAATAGGCTTGTACTCCATCCAGGTGGCAAAGCCCTCATTGAGCCACAGATTGTTCCACCACTGCATCGTCACCATATCGCCGAACCACTGGTGCGCCATCTCATG
>JBARHV010000036.1:0-21500 GCA_049799415.1 Silvibacterium sp. | reverse complement strand
GAGCTTGGAAATCGCGCCTAATGTCTCGGCATATCCCGACTGATTCACCAGTCGTTGGAGGTGCCAATGTATCGCAGCATCCGAATTGTAATTCCGCCGAAGACGCTCCAGGCATTACGCAGATGGATACACCCATTCGCGTTGCTTGCTGCCGTATGCCTTCTCCTTCCTGTCGCCGCTTACGCACAATCCGGTTCCCCCTTCGATACCGGGCTCACTTCACTCCAAAATCTGTTCACCGGCACGGTTGCAAAAGTTGCCAGTTTGATTGCGATTGTGATCGGCGGTTATGGCTTCGCGCATGGAGAACCCGGCGCGAAGAAGACGCTTGCCGGCGTCGCCGCAGGCACGGGAATCGCCGTGCTCGCCACGAATGTCCTGAGCTGGCTGTGGGGAACCTAAACGGCTCCTCTCCCCATCGCTCAACCGCCACGCGTCAACTTCTCAAGTGTGAGGGGCCGTCATGCAGACACACACCATAAGCCGCCGGAGCAACCGGGTCTTCAAGAGCCTGCATAAGCCCCTCACGTATTTAGGTGTCGAACGCACACTCTTTTACTTTGTTTGCGTCGGCGCGGTGGGCGCGTTCAACATCTTCAATTCGATTCTGGCTGGTATCGCCGTCTTCATCGGAGGCTACGTCTTCGGCCATTGGGTGACGACAACCGATCCTGCATTCCTTCGCATTCTCGCCAAATCCGAGAAATACAAGCTCCGTTATGACGCTGCCAAGCAGGCCGTTCCGCGTGTGGAGGTCGTCTAATGTTTCGCCTCGACAGAGCGATCAAACCGTGGAAAGAGAGTGCGTCTCTCAACGACCACATCAACCTCTATGGGTTTTGGAACGAGACGACGTTCCTTACGAAATCCGGCGATCTTGGGATGGCATTGCGCGTCCCCGGCGTGGACTACGAGAGCCTTGACCATGCCGACCAGGAGTACGCGGTCAAACGGTTGGAGGCCGCATTGAAGGCATTTGGCCCCGGCTTCCACGTTTATCAATACCTCTTCAAACAGAGCCGGCCAGAGATTCCGTTTGCAAACTACGACGATCCAGTCGTAGAGGCCGCCATCGAGCAGCGGCGGAAGTTTTTTGAGGCCAAGCGTGACCATCTCTATCAGGTCGAAATCTTCTACTGCATCGTTCTCGAAGGGGCGAGGTCAAAGACGGGTGTGGGCGCAGCACTCGCCCGTCTCTTCAAAGACCCCGCTGGCGGCTTAGGCGAACTGAGGGCGCAATTCACGAACAACAGCATGAAGACGCTGTTGCGGGCTCAGATCGAGGCCGACTTTGCCCGGTTGGAACAGAAAGTCCTAGCGTTCGCCCGCCAGCTTGCCGACTTTATGCAGATCGAAGTTCTCAACCAACAAGGACAGCTTAGATTCTTTCGCCGGCTTCTGAATTTCGACGAATCGCGCATCGCTGGCAGGCCGCAGTCCGCGCAGTTTCTCGACTACCAGGTGGCGAACTCGAATATCGAGGCGGAGCGCGATCATTTGCGCGTCGGCGAGCACGTCGTCCGCGTGCTGACCATGAAGGAGGCCATCACGGAAACGCGGCCTTTGGTGCTGGATGCGCTATTGAAGATCGCAGGGGACTTTTATGTTGTGACCGAATGGACGCCGCTTGCGGCGGACAAGGCACGAAAAGAAGTCACCAAGCGTCGCCGCCACTTCAACATGTCGAAGACTGGCTTCGTGTCGCAGATGGGCAATGATGCGACGAAGACGAACCCGCGCGATGTGTTGGTGGATGAGTCCAAGCAGGCGGACATCGAGAATTTGGGTGACTGTTTGCGCGCTCTAGGAGACGGCCAATCGCTGGGAGATTTCTCGCTCACGATTGTCCTGTATGGGAAAGCGAAGGCCGAGCTTGACCAGCTCGTGGGAGAGTTCACCAGCGTCTTCACCAACGCCGACGGCAATCTCTTCGTAGAGACCTACAACCAGCTCAACGCATACTTCGCCGCAGTGCCCGGCAACTACGCGCTCAATCTCCGCAGGCTGTATCTGCTGAATACGAACTACGCCGACCTCTCGTTTCTGTTTACGATCCTGCCGGGCGAGAAGACAAACGCGCATCTCGGCACGGAGTACCTTGCTGCGCTCGAAACGGACAACAGCACGCCGTACTTTCTGAACCTGCATAACGGCGAGGTCGCCCATACGCTCATCCTGGGGATGACGGGCAGTGGCAAGAGCTACTTTTGCAACTTCATCCTGCAAAACGCCCAGAAGTATGCACCTCTGACATTCATCTTCGACATAGGCGGCAGCTTTCAGTCGCTTACAACAATCTTCGGAGGGAGCTATCTGAACGTGGGCCAGGAGGCACGCGACTTTACCATCAACCCGTTCTCGCTTCCCTACGGGAAGGAGAACCTGCAATTTCTCTTCAGCTTTTTCCGGGTACTCATTGAGGGCACGGACCAGCGTTACCGTCTCGACTTCAAGGAAGAGCGCAAGCTATGGGACGGGATCGAGCGGATGTACATGCTGGAGCCGGACCAGCGCACCGTCTCCAACTTCGGCAACATCATCGGCGAGTTGAAGGAGCGGCTGCACCGTTGGACTCGCGGCGGCCAATACGGTTTTCTCTTCGACAACGCCGAGGACACGCTTTCGTTCAGCAGCTTCCAGACGTTCAACTTCGCCGGCTGGGGAGACGCGCCGGAGGTATTGGAGCCTCTGCTCTTCTATGTCCTGCACCGGGCCTCGAATGAGATTGCCGACCCGAAGAAGCTGGCGACCTTCAAGGTGTTCCTGTTGGACGAGGCATGGCTCTTCATCAAGAACGAGACGATCAGGAACTACGTTGTCCAGGCGCAGAAGACGTGGCGCAAGCATAATGCCGCCATGATCCTCGCTACTCAGTCCATCAAGGAGCTAGAGGAGTCGGGCATGTTGCAGGTCGTCTCCGAGAGCTGCCCAACAAAGATATTTCTGGCGAATCCAGAGATGGACCGGGAGGTCTACCGCGACGCGTTCCACCTGAACGACACGGAGCTTGACCTGATCGGCGGGCTTGTTCCGCCGGGGCAGATGCTCATTCGGAAAGCGCAGTCAAGCAAGAAAGTCCACTTGAACGTCGATTCAGTCTCGCATTGGATGGCGACCAATAACGCCCGTGACAACCTCAAGAAGCGAGATTACTTCGCGCGCTTCGGCATCGCCGACGGCTTGCGCCGTCTTGCCGAAGACTTGCCCTTCCGGCCACGCACGATGACCGCCACCGACAACCGCAAAGGAGCAACCGCATGAACCGCACCCTCGTCTTTATCGCCGGCCTTGTCTCGTGTCTTATTCCCACCCTCTCCTCCACTGTGGCCGTCGCGCAGGAGGCGATGGCACGCACTGTCCAGTACCACTCGCAGGACATCGTTCCCATTCGCGCCAAGCTGAAGTACACCACGCTCATCGAGGTCCCGGCGACCGAGAAAATCATGGAGGCCGCGACCGGGGACAAGGATTTCTGGGTGGTAGATGTGGTCGGCAACTTCTGCTTTGTCCATCCGGCCAAAGCTGGCATAGCCACCAACCTGAACCTGATTACCGATAAGGGCAACATCTATTCGTTCACGCTGCAGGATGTCTCGGGCACATCGGAGGCACCGGATCTCAAGGTACTCGTACAGCCCGCCGATCAATCCTCCATTGTCGCCGCCAGCGGACCTCCGCAGTTCGTCCCCGCCGCGCAGCTTGAACAGTCGAAGGAACAACTTGCCGCGCTCCAGGCCCACGTCGGCCAGGCAGTAGACGAATACAAGAGCGCATATCCGATGCAACTGAAGTTCGACTATGTATATCGCGCCAACGAGGCTCCCTTCGATATTCAGTCGATCTATCACGATGACAAGTTCACCTACATCAAGACGAACGCGCCGGAGAAGTTCTCTGTGTACGAGATGAAGGACGGCAAGCCCAACCTCATCAGCTATGACCTGCGCGATGGCACGTACATCATTCCGAAAGTGATGGATTCGGGCTATGTCGAGTTGGGCAAGAAGAAGATGGAGTTCACGCGGAAGGGATAGAGCCATGCCGGAACCGGAATTGACCACAAAAGCCACCGACCCGAAGGGTGTGCTCCAGAAGAATATGAAGGCGTTCGTTTTTCTCGGAGCGTCGCTGCTCGTCATTCTCGCCGCCATCTTCAGCTCAGGAGGCAAGAAATCCTCTACCCAGGCAGCAGCGAAGAACCAGCCGCCACAACCGATGGTGCAGGACAACACAGACAACAACGTCGCTGACCTGAAGAACCAACTTGAGGCCGAGAAGGAGAAGGAGCAGCAGAACGGACTTGTTGCGACCTCTGCCAATGATCCCGCGCTCAAGAACGCCACGCCTGCCCAGCAGGTTGCGGCTGCGGGGTACACGCCGACCGGCCTTCCAGTAGGGTGTGTTCCCGGTCAGCCGTGCGGGCCGAACGGTTATCCCCAGCAGGCAGGAGGGGTCAGTCAGCTCTCGCCAGCGCAGCAAGAAGCACAGCAACTCGCAGCCAAGGACCGGGAGCGTGCCTACAACGCTCGATTCTCCTCGAATCTCGCGTACAGCCGCCCCCCAGACCCGCCACCGACTCAGATTGCACCGAATGGACCTCAAAGTGCGAACCCCTACACGGTAGCTGCTGGTGATACCAGCATGATTGCACCCCGCACGGCGGGCGAGCAGCCGCAGACACAAACAACGCAAGCGCCCAAGCGAGCTGCGGAGGTCAACATAGATTCGGCGACCGGCCAACCGTATGTTCTCTATGAGGGGACAACGCTCGACACCGTATTGATGAACCGGCTTGACGGCGACGCCGTCGGCCCGGTCAAGGTGCTTGTCTCGAATCCTGTCTATTCACATGACCACCAGCACGTCATCATTCCTGATGGAACGATCGTGCTGGGCGAGGCCAAGAAGATAGGAGCGTCCGGCTTCGGCCAGCAACGCCGCATGGCTGTTGCCTTCCACCGAATGATTATGCCGGACGGGTACAGCGTTGACCTTGACCAGTTTCACGGCCTGGACCAGATCGGCCAAGAGGGTCTGAAGGACAAGGTGAACAATCACTACCTTGAAATCTTCGGCACTTCGATTGCTTTGGGTGTGATTGCCGGTGCAGGCCAGATTACCCAGGGTGGCGGCGTGATTTCCACCAACGGTTCCCAGGCATTTACTACCGGAGCAGCGGGCAGTGTGTCGCAGTCGGCAACCTCCATCCTCGATCGTTTCATCCAAATACCACCGACCATCACCATCCGCGAAGGACATCGGGTGAAGGTCTACTTCACGCAGGATATGTTGCTGCCCGCGTATACCAATCACACCATCCCGCAAACCTTCTGAGGAGTCTTCTATGCGCCGTTTCCTCTTGCTCTCTATCTTCTTCAGCATCGCTCTTGTTGGCTGCGAGAGTAAGCAAGCGAAGATCGACAAACTACAGGCCCAGTACACGCCCCTCAATACGCAGTACAACAAGGACTGCATCGCTCCGGCTTTCGGAGCAAAGGGTGCCGAGGGTTATTTGAAAGGCGAGACACCCAAGGTTCCAACACCGCAGGAGGAGGCCGCTCACAATCAGAAGTGTGCTCAAGAGCTTCAACAGGTAACCGCTCTCGAAAAACAAATCGAAGCACTCCAGAAATAGCACCTCAGATCACGGACCAATCCATCTATCCACACATACTCAGCCTAAGGAGGCAGAGCCATGAAGCATTCTTTTCTCAAAATCGCGATTATCGTCTCGATTGCAGCGCCGGCTGCAGCCCGCGCTCAATTCGGCTCAGGCGTTGTGTTCGACCCGACCCAATCTGCCCATGCAGTCCAGCAGATCGAGCAAGGGCAGAATATCTTCACGAACTCCGTGAAGCTCGCGGACAATGCGATCGCCACGTACAACCTCGCCCACCAGATGTCGATGTCGCCGCAAAGCCTGTATCAACCGTTCATGTCATTTTCATCGGTCTGGATGATGGTCAACCAGGCTGCCAACACATACGGAAACTCGCAGCCGTGGACCAACTCGGCCAATACTGGCGTGAATGCGTCGTATGCCTACCAGCAGGCATCGGTTCCTAGAACGGGCCAACTGAACGGTTACGGAAACCTCAGCCTCTCCGGGCAACAGCAGATCGCAGCCCAAGGTGCGACCGCTGACCTGAATGATTCGGTGACTGCCAGCAATCTCCAGACGCTCGGGACCATCCGCGCGAATTCGCAACAGCGGCAGGCCGATATCAATATGCTCGCCGCGGCGTCCAACTCCACCGACCCCGCGCAACAGACAGAATTGGCGACGCTGCAGCGCATCAATCGTGCGCTCATTCTGCAGCTAATGGCGCAACAGGACGCTAATCAGATCAGCCAGGCATACACGTTGCAGCAGATCGTCTCGCAGAAACAGCAACAGGACGCGCTCAAGATGACGTTTCAACAGGCCAACCAATTCCAGTCCGGCTATAGCGCGGTCGCGCCGTCATATGCTGGCGCCGCCGCAGCGATGCGGTACTAAGCACGACCGAGAGCGAGGCAGAGTATGGATCTCCTAATTTGGATTACGCAAGCGTGCAGTTCACTGACCAGCAACGTCGCCCCAACTGTAGATGCGATGGGAGTTCATATCTGTGTCGCGCTCGCGACCATCATGCTCGTATGGTTCGGCGTGCAGGAGGCGCTTGCCTCTGCGCAGGGCGGCCCAGGGTTCAACATGGGGAAGTTCTTGAGCTTCTTTATGCTCATTACCTTTGCCTACACGATGGTCAAGTTCTACGATTCCAGCATCCCTGGCATCGGTTACTCCCTTAAAGGCTTCATCAATGGTGGCGCTCAGTATCTAGTTAGCCAGATCGGAACCGATAGCGCCACCAACATCTTGAACACATTGCAGCAGGCCCAAACGAACGAAGGGCCGGGCATGATGTCCACGGTAGCTAATCCTTATAACGCCATCATCTACGCGCTTGTACAGGTGCTCATTGCCGGTCTCTCCGCGCTTATCAGCGTCATCATCGCTTACGGCGCAATCGCCAGCACTATCGTCGGGATGCTCGGGCCGATCTTCATTCCGTTCCTTGTCTTCGACAAGTTGGACTTCTTGTTTTGGGGATGGCTTCGTGCCTTTCTTGGTTTCTCCTTTTACAAGGTTGTCGCTGCTGCGACGCTGAGCATCCTGTCGCAATTGCTGGCGCATTACTACGCCATCATGTCGGGATTCGTTGATCCGGGACAGATGATAAAGCAGCTTCCCATGCTCATCCTTTTGGTTCTCGTCAACGGCTTCATTCTGCTCAAGATTCCGGCCATGACGGCGACCATCTTCTCAGGACATACCGGCGGCCACGATGCAGGTACGGGCGTCATCACAGGCCTCGCGACGACCGCAGCGACAGCCGCCTTGATGGGCTAAGGAGTACTGCGATGACGACAACAGCGACAAAGGCATCTCCCGACATTACCCGCGCAGCGGAACGCTACCTTGAACAGTATGGCGATCCGTTGGTAATGAACACGTACCTCAAGGTCACAATCCTGTGCCTTGTGGTCGTCTGTCTCGCGCTCGCCGCGCTCGTCTACAAGAGCCAGAAGGCACTCATTAACGCCCGCCCGCTGATAGTGCGTATCAACGACGTTGGCCGGGCCGAAGCGATCGACTATCGCAACTTCCAATATCGCCCCCAGGAGGCCGAGAACAAGTATTACCTCTCCCGCTGGGCGGAGCTGTATTTCAGCCGCAATCGCTTCACCATTGAGCGCGACCAGACCAACGCTCTTTACTTCCTCAACAGCGACGTGCAACGCGCCGTGATCGAGCAAGAGAGGAAGGACAACATCATCCTCACCTACCGGAATGACAGCACCCTTCCGTATGTGGATGTGGAGATCAAGAACGTTGTGCTTGACGACCTCCGATTGTCCCCATATTCGGCGCGGATCGAGTTTGAAAAGGTGTACACGAACCCAGCGGATCATACCGAACTCAAGCGGGAGCGATGGACTGCCAGCGTGACCTACGTCTTCCGCGAGAACGTGAAGAACAATGAGCTGGCCGTAAACCCACTCGGATTGACCATCGTGCGCTTCCGGGCCGACCAGGCATTCGACTAAGGATGTACCGACGATCCCAGAGGCTTTCTATGTCCTTTCGTCCTGTCAATCCGGCTGGCCCCCACTCCCTATCCCCGCGCATCTTTGAACGGACCGACGGGATCGCCCAGACCTGCAACGGCGGTGGCGAATCGGGAGCCCCTTGCGAAGGAAATGCCAGGTCGAATGGAGCTGCGTTTGTGGCGGACTTCCACAGCCTGAGTGCGGATGAAAACTTTGCTCCCTCATGTGTCTGCCGGTATGTATCCCGCCTTGTGCTCGGTCACTGCTTCGGGGCCTATCCGGCGCCCTGCGGCAGCTCGCTCTTCTGCTTCGGCTTCGCCGCCCTACGGGTTACGGTTTCCGTACCGGACCCTCCGTAAATGCAGAGCTTCGGCACTTGGGAGCCGGGCCCTCTCGCTTGGCTCCGCCCGGTGTGACCCGAGCAAGATCGGGAAATTCAACAAACGGAGACACGACCATGTATCAGAACAAAGTAACCCTCATCGGCTTCCTCGGCAACGACGCAGAAGTTCGCACCAACAACAACCGCAGCTTCACAGTCCTCTCGCTGGCAACCAAGTCCTCCTACAAGAAGGACGGCAAATATATCTCGCACACCGAATGGCACCGTTGCGTGGTCTTCGGCAAGCTCTCTGAGTTCGCTGGCACGCTCAAGAAGGGCGCACATATCCAGGTCGAAGGCGAACTGCGCAGCCGGGAGTACGACAGCAAGAAGACCGACTCAAAGCTGCGCATCTGGGAGGTTCGGGTCGATTCGATTCTGAAGCTGGATCGCGCCGAGAAAGCCACCCCGGAAGAGCAGGAACACGACGAGTTCAACCAGGAGGACGAGGCCGCATAAGCCTCTTTCTCTTCTCCCACGGAAGCCCGGCTAACCCGCTGGGCTTCCATCGCTGTGAGGCCCCGCTATGAGTTTCGAGTTGATCCTTCCATTCCTCCGCCCCATTGAACCGCTGTTGCTCGACGACAGTATCAGCGAGATCATGGGGAATCCCGACGCCTCATGGTGGTACGAACGCAACGGGATCATTCGCCGGGAGGAATCAGTTTCCTTCGACGCCGGCAGGCTCCGCACCGGCCTCGAAGTCATCGCCAACCAACTGGGCAAGCACTTGGACGAGGACAACCCCGTCCTGCACGCTCAGCTCCCGGACGGGAGCCGCTTGGCAGCAGTCATTCCTCCGGTCGTGCGGCCTTCGCCCGCACTCGTCATTCGGAAGTTCCCCAGTCGCCATTACACGGTTGATGACCTTATCGCTCGCGGCACGCTTACGCAGCCGCTTGCCGATCTATTGGCCGAGCAGATTCGCACTGGAAAGACAATCCTCATCAGCGGCGGAACCTCTACCGGAAAGACCACTGTCCTTCGCGTTCTAGCGAACGCGATCCCAGAGGAACAACGCATCGTCGTCATCGAAGACACCTCCGAACTGCATATCAAGAAGCCGAACATGCTGGCCGTCGAATGCCAGACCGATACGTTCAAGGCCAACGTCACTTTCGACGATCTTCTCAAGTCCGCTCTGCGGTGGAGACCGGACAGGATCATCCTGGGCGAAGTGCGCGGAATCGAAGCGCGGACGCTGCTCGATTCCTTGAACACCGGCCATGCCGGTTCACTCGCCACCATCCATGCCAATTCGGCAGAGAACGCCTTGCATCGCTTCGCCAATCTCGTCATGCGCAACCATGCCCAATCGACCTTCGTTGACACCGAGGCGGAGATCGCCGAGGCCGTCGATTTCATCGTGCATGTCGAGCGGCTGCCGGGCCGCCGCGTCATCCGCGAAGTGCTCGCTCTTCGCGGCTACGACCGCGACGCAAAGCGCTTTCAGATCGAGTCCGTTTTCGCCAGTGAATCAACGCCCCAATCCCTTACCTAAAGGAGTACCAAAATGCCTCTACTTGAAGTCAACCAAAGCCGTCACATCAGCGCCTCAATTCGTCTCGATGAGACAACTGCGGCTCAGGTCGATCAGTACGCCGCTTTCATTCACGCATCGGCAGACGATGTTGTAGACAAGGCCCTCAATTACGTCTTTGCCAAAGACCGCGATTTCCAGGACTTCCTCAAGACTTCACAAGCCACCCAAGTTGCCTGCACTCTTCGTATCCGAAAAGCGCCGACTAACAACGCTATAGCGCGTCCATCGAAGAAGCCCAATGGGAGGGCAGAAGCCGGGGTGGAGTCCGTGGAGACTGTGCGGGCATTGAGGGCATGAACCTCCATGTAAATCCGTGGCGATGTGGAAACGGTGCTACGCACCGGAAGCATGTTGACACTCCACCCCTCCGAGGGTCGTGCCAGGGACACCTGATGGCACTTGAGGGCAAGCGAGCAAAGCCAATGATTTACAGGCAGTGGGTGTCCCCACGGACACTTAGGGACACCCAGGGACACCGCGATCGAGGCAGGAAACATGAAGCTCCTAGACGATGCACAAATTGCTGCTGACGCCGAGAAGCGAGCGAGCTATCGCTTGCGCGGCGTCACCACAAAACTGAGTCCGACCGAAGTAGATTCGGTTGAACGGCTCGCGCGGTCGCGCGGCTTACAGCGGGGCGAACTTATCCGCAAGCTCATCCTTGACGAGCTTGCCCGCGACTCCGGTTTCGTCCCCGCCAGCACGGAGCTTACCGAGATCATGGGCATTCGTCTCATGCTGACCAACCTCTTCCGGCCACTCGCCACCGGCCAAAAGCTCACGCCCGAAGCCTTTGACAACATGGTTGCCGAGGTGAAGAGGCGCAAACGCAGCGTCGCCGAAGACGCACTGCAAGACCTGGAGCGTGCATGATGAATACGCCAAAATGGGGCCGCAAAGAGACCATCATTTTCCCGCCGCATTCGCCGATCTACAGCTACGGCGCGGTCTTCTTCGCGCTGATACTGACCGGCATGTTCGTCTACCTCCGCTTCAGCAGAGGTCAGACTCCCTTGCAGCAGTTCTACACGCCGATCTACGCGAGAAGCGCGGCGGGCAGCGCTTTCAACGGCAGCCACAAATATCAGTTGCTTTACGCCGCAGGTGTGAGCGCCGCAGCCGAACTTGCGTCCGCATCAGACGTGCAGGCCGGTACGTCTCTGGCCTCAGGCGGGCAACATATTCCCCTGGCTCTTTCTGCGGCGGCTGAAGCGCGGGGATTGGATGTTCTCTATCGCGGCCCACAACAGAAATACATTGATAGCCGTCTCCACGCATATCTCCAGAGTGCCGTCTACGGGGGCGACCGGCTCCGTGACATCTACCAGCTTCCGCTCCTCTTCGGCTTCCTCTCGCTGCTCGCACAGCTCCCGTTCTCCATCCGCAAAGACATCCGCCGCCGCAAGGAACTGAAATACGGGCGTCGGCTCAAAGGCCCCGTCCTGCTCACCCCCAAGCAGTTCAACAAGACCGTGAGCGGCGACGGCATCGGCTTCGTCACCACCGAGGCCAAAGAGATGATGCGGATACCGCTGCAAGCCGAATCGCAGCACATCGAACTCATGGGCGACACCGGGGCCGGCAAGACGACACTCATCATGCAAGTTCTCCGCCAGATACAAAGCCGGGGCCATGCGGCCATCGTCTACGACCCGGCCTGCGAGTTCATCCAAAGGTTCTACGACAAGAAGCGCGAAGACATCGTATTGAACCCGTTGGACGAACGGTGCCCCTATTGGGGACCGTCCGAAGAGCTGCGCCGGAAGGCGGAAGCGAAGGCTATCGCCGCTTCGCTGTACCAGCCGACCAGCGACAAGAAGGGCGAGTTCTTTACCGAAACCCCGCAGAAGATTTTTGCCCATCTCTTGACCTACGGGCCGAATCCGCAGCAGCTTGTGGAATGGCTATCGAAGCCCGCGGAGATCGATCAGCGGGTACAGGGCACCGAGATGGAGGCCATAATTGCCAAAGGAGCGCAGCAACAGCGCAACGGCGTTCTGGCCTCGCTGGGGTTGGTTGCGGATAGCCTTCGTATGCTTCCAACGAAGGAGCAGGCAAAGAACAGGACTTGGAGCGCAACGGAGTGGTCCGTCACCCGGAAGGGATGGATCTTCATTACCTCCAGCCCAACCGAACGTGAGGCGCTGAGGCCGCTGCACAGCCTTTGGATCGACCTGCTCGTCATGCGGCTGCTTACCGCGCCGCAGGACAAGCAGACTCAGGTATGGTTCGTTTTGGACGAGCTTGCCAGCCTGCAACGGTTGCCTCAACTCCATACCGCCATCACTGAAAACAGGAAATCCAAGAACCCGCTCGTACTCGGATTTCAGGGAAAGGCCCAGTTGGAAGTCATCTACGGACACCTCGCCGAAGTCATGCTCTCGCAGCCGGCCACCAAGATATTTCTGAAGACCACGGAGCCAAAGGCCGCCGAATGGGTCTCAAACGCCATCGGCAAGGTCGAGATCGAACGCATGAAGGAGACGCACTTCGACGGCTCACGTTCAGGCAGGAACTTCGCCGTAGACCGTCAGATCGAACCCTTGGTAATGGACTCTGAAATCTCCGGGCTTGAGAATCGCCATGCGTTTCTCAAGCTAGGCAATAACGTCGCCCGCTTTCATTTCGAGTACATGGATGTACTGCAGACAACACCGGCATTTCTGCCGCGCAAGGTAGAGGACGACGAACTGCCCTTCGATCCACTAACGCTCTTTCCGAAGGCATCGCCAGAAGTTAAACCGGCTCTCGACTTGGAGGCAGCTGTGCCTCCGTCGCCAGAGGTAAAAACAACCGCTCCGCCGGTAGAGCCGCAGGCTGCCATTGTGGAGAATGACGAAGACAAGAAGGAGCCGCACGATCCAATGCTGCCCGAAGTCGCGGCGAGCGGCCCCGATCCCGATGGCCCGGAAGACAGACAGGAAGAGGATATTCCGGTAGCCGAGCCGCAGCCGATGCGTCTCTGAGATTGCCTTATGTTGACCATCTCCAAACCGCTCAGTTCCAGCCAGGCGCAAACCTATCACGCCAAGGAGTTCATGTCCGCCGAACAGAACTATTGGAAGCAGGGCGACACCATCCTCGGTGAATGGCATGGCCGGATGGCCGAGCGGTATGGCCTTGCCGGGGCCATCGACGAACTGCACTTCGCACGTCTCAGCGAGGGCCAGAATCCGCTCACCGGCGAGCAGTTGGTTCGGCATCGCAACGGCCAGGAGTACACAACCGCCGACGGAACCACCGTGAAGCCCGTCGAGCATCGGGCCGGTTGGGACGCCACATTTTCAGCGCCGAAGTCGGTATCGCTGACCGCTTTGGTAGGCGGCGACGACCGGGTTCGAGAGGCGCACCGGCAGGCGGTGTCAACCGCTCTCACGGAGTTGGAGCGGTACACTCAGGCGCGGATCGGCGGCAACCGCGCCGCCGAAACCACCGGGGAATTTGTCGCCGCTAAGTTCGAGCATGACACCGCGCGTCCAGTGGATGGCTATGCCGCGCCTCAACTCCACACTCACGCCGTCATCTTTAATATGACCGAACGAGCGGACGGCTCCACTCGCGCCATCCAGCCCCAGAGCTACTTCGACAGCCAGCAGTTTGCAACTGCGGTCTACCAATCCGAGCTGATGTATCGGCTATCTCAGTTGGGATATGAGATCACGCCGGGAAGAAGCGGAGCACCCGAGATCAAGGGCTACACGCAGGAGTATCTCGACGCCTCCAGTCCGCGCAGCCAACAGATTCGCGAGTACCTCGAAAAGAGCGGATTTGCCGGGCCGGAGGCGGCGCAGATCGCCGCCCACTCCACTCGCGACAAGAAAGAGATTCACACTCCCTCCGAGGTACTGGCAGCCCACCGGCAGCTTGCGGCCGAGTTCGGCAACCAGGCGGATCAGGTCGTCGCGGAAGCGCGAGCGAGGGTGGCTACGCAGGAGCAAAGGCACATTCCGAACATCCCGGAACGGATTCAGGAAGCAGTCACCTTTGCGAAGAGCCGCAACTTCGAGCGCGAGGCTGTCACCGATGAACGCGACATCATGCGCGACGCCTTGCGGCGCGGCATGGGCGATCTTACTTACGGTCAGATACACGGCAACTTCGAGCAACGGCAGGCCACCGGAGAGTTTCGGCGCGCACCCGGCCAGAAGCACGACACGGGACGGCAGTTCACGACCCGCGAGGCCATTGCAGAGGAGCTTGCGACCATCAAGCACATGCAGCAGGGACAGCTCACAGTCGAGCCGACCATGCGCCAAGAGGACGCCGCAGCCCACGCCCGTACTCGCGAGTTCCTGAATCCGGCGCAACGAAAAGCGATTGAGGAGGTGCTCACCTCGCAGGACCGGATACATGGTCTGCAGGGGTTGGCGGGTAGTGGCAAGACCACGACCCTTGAGGCTATCCGCGAGGGCGCGGAGCGGAACGGATACGCCGTTGAGGGCTTCGCTCCCACAAGTCGAGCCGCCGGCCAGCTCCGCGACGCCGGAATTCAGGCCGACACTTTGCAAGGTTTCCTGGCTCGCGGAGGCGTGGAGCGCAGTGCGGGAGACCCGAACGCCCGGCACCTTTATATGCTCGACGAGTCCAGCCTTGCCAGCACCCGGCAGATGCAATCGTTTCTCGAAAAGATTGGACCGCAAGACCGGGTGTTGCTCGTTGGTGACACCCGGCAGCACCAGGGCGTCGATGCCGGGAAACCCTTCGAGCAGATGCAGGAGGCCGGAATGCGGACATCACAGCTCGACCAGATCGTGCGCCAGAAAGACCCGGAACTGTTACGCGCGGTCGAACATCTTTCTCGCAACGAAACGGCCACGGGCATTCAACTTCTTCAGGAGCAGGGCCGCGTTACCGAGATTCCCGACGACCGGCAACGCATCGAGGCCATCGCCAGGGATTATGTCGCGCGACCGGAGAACACGCTGGTTGTCTCGCCCGACAATTCCAGCCGCCGCGACATCAACGACGCCATCCGCGCCGAGTTGCAGGGCAACGGCACCCTATCCAAAGACAATCACCCTATGACCGTCCTTACCCAGCGTTCGGAGCTGACCAGCGCCGACCGCAACTGGGCCGCTCTCTACCAGCCAGCCGACGTTCTCTACTACACCCGAGGGAGCAAGGAATTTGGCATTGAGCGCGGCACCTACGCTACCGTGGTCTCCACAGACCCCAAAGCGAACCAACTCACGGTCGAACGCGAAGACGGCCAGCACGTCACCTACGATCCCAAGCGACTGCATGGCATCGCCGCCTACCGGGAAATCGCCAGAGACTTCGCCGAAGGCGACCGGCTCCAGTTCACAGTCAGCAAGCCGGACATGGACATAAAGAACCGCGACCTGGGCACGGTAGAACGCATCGACGGCACCGACATGACTGTACGGATGGATGGCGATAAGGCGCGGACTTTGACATTCGACACCTCCGAGATGCGCCACTTCGACCACGGCTACGCCGTCACCTCGCATAGCTCTCAGGGACTCACCACGGATCGAGTGCTGGTCAACATGGACACCACGGCGCACCCAGAGCTCATTAACACTCGCTTCGCTTATGTGTCGGTCTCTCGGGCGTCCGAAGACGCGCGAATCTACACGAACAACGCAACAACGCTCGCCGAACGCCTCAGCACCGACATCAGCAAAGCCTCCGCTATGGAAGTCGCAAGGCCGAACAACGAAACGCAAACTCACCAACCCCAACCGAAGGAGCAGACCATGACCAACACCAAAGAACTGACCCCCGAAGAGCAAAGACGGCAGTTCCAACTGGAACCCCACGATCCTGCAATCGACAAGGCGCAGTCGCCCTCTGAAATCGACCAGCGGCATTATGCCCCGCTCCACAATGCGCTGCCGAACGATGCCTCTGGTTACGAGTGGAAGCGGGAGACCGGCGACATCCAGAGCTACCAGCACAACCAGACCGGCGGTTGGCTGCATATCGACCAGCAAAGCCAGTTCTACGATCGCCATGCCCAGCCTATAGCGAAAGAACATGCTTTGGAACACGCTGGACATCTCACCGTTGCGGTCAACGAAATCGCTCAAGCTCAGTCCCTTGCTAAGGGCACTGCCGGCACCGATCAGGGATTGAGCTTGTGATTCACCGGCTCGCCCAACCACTTCAATGCCAGTTGGGCGAGAACAGCCGACTCATGGGTTTTCGGATACAGAAACGTCAAGTTTTATCGCAAAAAAACTTGACAAAGCTACCTAGACGGCACAAAGTAAAAAGGATGGCAAAGGCCGCCAAAACCCGCAGCACCGCCAGCTCCATCCGCCTGCAGATTGAGCGTGGCGGCGAGAAGCTATGGCGTCACAATGACTTCCGGGATGAGCCCTTTCCGGCCGTTGCCCAGACTCTCTCCCGGCTGACCCGCAATGGAACATTGCAGCGGTTGAGCAAAGGTGTCTACTACCGCCCCCGCTCGACTGCCTTCGGGCCGAGCCGTCCCAGCCCAACGGCAATCAAGAAACTGGCCGAGAGAACCAAGACGATCTTCCCATCTGGCACCGCTGCTGCCAATCTGCTCGGTTTCAGCACGCAAACTCCGCGGCGAAGCGAGTTGGCAACAAGCTCACTCAGTCTCCCCAGGAAACTCGTCGGCGCCGAAACCCGCATCCACGCACGGAGACCGGAAGCATGGAAGAGCCTGTCTGAGACAGAAGCGGCCCTTCTCGACTTTTTACGCAAGGGCGGCAAGACAAGTGAACTGTCTACCGACCGAACCATTCAGAAGACATTGGCCCTGTTGGCAACGGATCGTCACCTTGAACGACTGCTCAAGGTGGCTGATTCGGAGCCGCCACGGGTTCGCGCTCTACTGGGTGCACTGGCAGAAGAGCTTGAACGAGATCCCGCCGCACGAACACGTCTGCGTGCCTCCCTGAATCCACTCTCCCGGTTCGACTTTGGGGAATTCACGTCGCTGACGCACGGACGCAAGTGGCAGGCCAAGGAAAGACCCAAAACGTGAGACTGTTTGAACATCCTGACTTCGATCAGGTGGTCCTTCAGGCTGCAGAGCACTTTCAGCTCCGCCCAGCGATCATCGAGAAGGACTACTACGTCACCGAAGTGCTGCGTATCATCGCCGCTACGGCCGGCGACAAAGTCATCTTCAAAGGTGGAACCAGCCTCTCGAAAGGCTGGGACTTGATTCAGCGTTTTTCAGAGGACATCGACATCTTCCTCGACCCGCTCGTCTTCGAGCCGCCCCTGACCAAACGCGGCATTGACCGCGAACTAAAAAGCCTGCGCGATGCCGTGGCCGCGCATCCCGCTCTTCAATTTGTTCCCGAGGAGAGCCAAACTATCGGAGGCTTCGGGCGCAATGACCGGTTCTCCTATCACCAGCTCCACGGCGGTCCCGGTGAGGTCGCCAACCGTGTGCTCCTTGAAGCAGGAGCAGCCAGCGGTCGAGAACCGACCGCGAATGTTGAGCTGCGCTCCTATCTCGGTCAGTTCTTGCAGGAGAGAGGCGTCACGCTTGGGGCACAGGACGAAAGCTCGTTCCCAATGCGCTTGCTTCACTTCAGGCGGACCTTCGTAGAGAAGATGTTTGCCATTCACAGTAAAGTGGAAATCCTCAAACGGGATGGACGTGCTCTAGGCACCTACGCTCGGCACTACTACGATCTGTTTCAGCTCGCAGCGCGACCCGAGGTTTTGGAGATGCTGCAATCTGCCGAGTATGGGGAGATTAAGCAGGACTACGACCTCATCAGCCGCACACACTTTCCCGGCAGCTACTTCTACCCGGATCAAATGAGTTTTGCCAACAGCGACGCGCTCTTTGCGACGGGAGACCTTTCTGCCGCGATTGGCCGCGAATATGAGGGCCAGTGCGAGGTTCTCTGTTTCGGCTCTCACCCATCCTGGGAGATCGTGCAAGCCTGTTTCATCGCGCTTCGGAACCTGTTGTAAGCAGGATTATCGGCTCCAGTTCACCGTCAGCGAACCCGAAATGGATATCAAGAACCGCAATCTGGGACTGGCCCACGCGCCACTGTCGGAACCCCAGCCTCCGACAATTGGAGGCAAAAAGGGTAGAATCACCTTTCACGAGCTTTTCAAAATAACAACCGCTTCGATTGCTCGACATCGATGAAAATTACCGCCACGGCCCCTCAAGGCACTGTCAAACCGAAACCCGGTGCCGTCGCAGAGCGCGCGCCAAAATCACGAAAGCCTTCCCGCGCTCTCGTTAGTCTTTTTTGTGGCCCTGGCGGCTTCGATGCCGGCTTCCGACAAGCCGGCTTCACATCGATTTTGGCCATTGACGCGCAACTTTCCGCTTGTCAGACCTTCGAACATAATTATCCAGAAACGGCAGTCTTTCAGGAGGATTTGTCCTCATTAAAACGCGGATATATTTCTGCGCGCTTATCAGAACTGAATTTAGACCAAACGCCTGTGGGCGTGATTGGCGGACCGCCATGTCAAGCATTCTCACAGAGCAACGGTTTTAAGACTGAAGAGGACCCGCGAGCCAAACTCCCGAAGCATTATGCGTTGATCCTTAAAGAGATGAACGTAACAATGGGTCTGGACTTCTTTGTTTTCGAGAACGTATTGGGCATCAAGCAAAAGCAACACGAGACCGTATTCAAGAACTTCAAGCGACTCTTCCGCGCTGCTGGATTCAACATATTTGAAGGGGAATTGAACGCGGCCGACTTCGGTGTTCCACAAATCCGAAAGAGAGTCTTTATTGTTGGTCTCAATCGAAGCAAATACCCTGATGTTAAATTCGTCTTTCCCGATCCTCTGACCGATCCTCGCGTGACTGTTCGGGACAAGATCCATAAACTTCCGAAGCCAACGCATTTTGAACGTGGTCTCACGCCAGAACAGATCGCACACCACCCTAATCACTGGTGCATGCAACCGCGATCACCGCGCTTTACGAACGGCACATTGAAGGAGGGCCAGATCACCGGTCGGCCATTCAGGGTCTTGAGTTGGGATAAACCGAGCTGGACTGTTGCTTATGGACATCGTGAAGTTCATGTCCATCCGAGCGGCAAAAGAAGACTCAGCGTTTACGAGGCCATGATGCTGCAGGGATTTCCTAAAGACTATGAGCTCAAGGGAACACTTTCCGATCAGATTCGAATGGTTTCAGATGCAGTTTCGCCTCCGGTTGCCTTTGCCTTGGCGAAGGCGATTCTGCGAACACTCGATCATAACCAGACACCGAAAACAAAGTAAATCATTCAAAATGTGACATTTGACATCGGGGACTCGCCTAATCGTCTAATATCTAAAGCACCCCGAAATTCTTGGCCAGAGCTCGTTCCTATGCCAACACTGACACGTCGAGATTGGTACAAGACTCTGTGCTACCGAGATGGCAGAAGATGGCAGGACCTTCCAACATGGGCGATTTCTCTGATCGATATTGGGTGGTCGATAGGGACTCGTCCTGAGACCGAAGAAAGGCTGACGACATGCATCATCGTGCCTGATCGTCGATTTGCATCCGCATTTCTGGCGCTCGGACACCTTCTTGCACAATCAATACCCGTCCCGACTGTTAAGGATATTGACAAACACTTCGAGGGGCTCCTGGCACTGCCGGACCCTAGGGCAGCGCAAACATCTCTTATTTACTTGAGGGATGGAAGGTCCTACCGTGGGATGTTTGATGGGGTAAGAGAAGAACACGGTAAACCTCTAATCAGGGTGTGTATCCAAGAGAAGGCTTCGGATCGCTCCGGAGGGCTTACGCTCTTCATTAATAGAGCAAAAGCGGGTGACCTCTATATTGATCCCGAATCGCATGAACGTCTGGGCCGCAACGTCAATGGGCGAGCGATTTTGAAGAACCGCTCGTTCATGAAAGACCTCTATGAACCTCACGAACTCAATCGTCTACACATTTTGGGACTTCCGACCGTCTGCATCGTTGGACGAGTAAGCGCTTTGCGACAGGAAGTTCTCGATGAGGTCTTTGCCTCTAGAGAAAGCGACGGTTCGGCTAACGAAGGTGCGCTGAACGACCTAATCAAAATCGACCGATTCGTTCCAGCGTCCTCGCGTCCTCGCGTCCATTTAGTCCCGACCGCGAGTGAATCTTCGGTTGAAATGTTCGGAGGTTCACATCCAGAGATCGCGATCTTGGACGGCTCCGACAGTTATCTGAAGTGGTCGCATTATTTCAAATCGTCGGACAGCATAAGCATCCTCTGTCACACCGACTCTCAACTGGACGACGCGGTTGCAAATCTTAACGAACGGTACGTGATGCGGTCCGAACTTCCTGATGATCGGACTGCCGGCGGCTTGGCCGAACTCCGTCAAGGGTTTGACGGCATGGCCTTTTGGGAGGCACGACGGTGAAGCGCACAGCTTTCCAAAACACAGTTCTGAGCTACCAAGCCGCCGAACGCGTTGCGCAAACAACGATTCCGGTACAGCACCCTCTTCTGAAGGACTTTAGTTTTGGCATGAAGCGCCTAGTAGCGCATTTAGCCGATTCGGCCGACGAAGAGTTGTGGAGAGCGCCTCTCGCACTTCTGAAGCGATATTGGTTTTTCTTGTTGTCGGCCCCAGTTCGATTCGACCTCGATCTCTTATTAGATCAATCCGCTCTGTCGGGGGTGATTCAGAACGTAGCGATGTATGCGGCGGTTGACCCGGTTGCGGCAGGTCTATTGAAACAGGTAGCAGACTTAGCATTTCAACTCAGCAACCACACCGACAATCCGCTTCTCAATGCTCTTGTCCGTTCATATCCAAAGGGGCTCGGAGATACGCTGCTTCTTTTGAGAGGCTCTCGGCTCATTCCCAGTGTTGAAAAGTTACTGCGGAGACATCCTGCGACGGTAGGCGTGCGGGTTGTCACCAAGAGTCAACTTAAAGAGGACGTCCACGCGAAGCGGCTCGTCGTTGTTGGGGCTGCTTCCTGGTTCCCTGATTTCGTCATTCAGGCACCTCGTGCAGAGGAAGTTGTCGTTGTGAGATACGAATGGATACGTGAACAGCGGAGGGAAAAGAGTCGCTTCATTGACGGATGGGCATTACTAAATCCGTCCGACACAGACGCCATCGCGGGGGCGTTCCTGACGGAAATCGAAAACGGAGACTTGAGCATATCGGCGTCGGAACTTGTTTCTCCCATCAACTGGGCGGAAATTCATGCCATAACTCTGGGCAATGACCACCCAACTGATATTGAAGATGTACCTGCGAGGCTGGCTGTGCATGAAGGAGGTTTCGCGGTCTACGTTGAAGAAGACCCGACCGCATCGGTGCTCACTATCAATCTCGACGTAGAGTATCAGCAGCGGGTCGCAAGGCTTTCGGCTTTGCAACTGCGGGCCGGTATGTTCATCGTGCTTCGATCTTCTGGCGGTTCCGACTATGTCGTCACGATGGCAGACAAACTCATGGGTCCGAGAGCCGCTCTGTTTCGTTCACATCAGCAAGATTGGAAATCAAAGCTGCGTGCACTGGTGCGCAAAACTACGC
>JBARHV010000035.1:0-1981 GCA_049799415.1 Silvibacterium sp. | reverse complement strand
AACAGGTCTTGGACGCCCTCTCGGCCCGCGGCGTTCGTCTCGTTGCCGCTTTTGGAGCTTACGGCCCCCAGCGCGACCAGGCGATTTCCCGATCGAAGATCGTCCTGAATCTTCACCAGTTCGACATTTCGCAGCTGGAGCAATTGCGGATTTCGTACCTGCTCAACAATCGCTGCTTCGTCCTGTCCGAATCGCCGCCAAGCGACCTTTATCGCGACGGCGTCGCTTTCAGCGATTACGAAAAGATCGTCGATTGTTGTATTTCTTATCTTCGTGCGGAAATGGACGCCGAGCGCGCCCGCGTTGCCGAAGCCGGATATGCCAAGCTGAAGCAAATCCCGACTCTGGCGTCAATCCGCTCCGCCCTCGAGCCCTTCGACGCGGGATGAGGTGGAATTCGACCGCGTCGGTGCAGCGTCACGCCGCCGCAGGGCGGTACTTGGCCTGATTCGCCACGGCACCGGGCGCGAAGGTTTCCGGCTTCACCACCAGCCCGGCGGCCTCGAACTTGTTCATGAACTGCGGCCGCAGGCCCATCGGCGTCAGGCTGCCCTTCACCTCCGCCCCCGCCGCCGTCGGGATTTCCTTGAATCGGAACAGTTCCTGCATCAGCACCCGGTCCCCTTCCATGCCGGCGATCTCCGTCACGTGCGTCACCTTTCGCGACCCATCGCGCATGCGCGCCTGGTGTACCAGCAGATGGACCGCCGAACCGATCTGCTCGCGGATCACCCGCACCGGGAAGTCGATGCCGGCCATCAGCGCCATCGTTTCGATGCGCGAGATCGCATCGCGCGGGCTGTTGGCGTGCAGCGTGGTCAGCGACCCGTCGTGACCCGTGTTCATCGCCTGGAGCATGTCCAGCGCCTCGGCTCCGCGGCACTCGCCGACCACGATCCGCTCCGGCCGCATACGCAGCGCGTTGCGAACCAGCTCGCGAATGGTCACCTCGGCGCCGGTATCGGCGCCGGCTCGCTTGGCCTCCAGCGTGATGACGTGATCCTGATTCAGCTTCAACTCCGCCGCGTCCTCAATGGTCACGATGCGTTCATGCTCGCTGATGCAACTGGACAGCACGTTCAGCAGCGTCGTCTTGCCCGAGCCCGTGCCGCCGCAGACCACGATGTTCAACCTCGCCTGCACGCACGCCTTGAGGAAATCCGCCACCGACTGCGTCAGCGACCCGAAATTGACCAGGTCCTCCATCACCAGCCGCTTGCGGCTGAATTTCCGGATCGTGACGCACGCCCCCGCGATCGCCACCGGCGGAATCACCACGTTCACGCGCGAACCATCAGGAAGACGCGCATCCACCAGCGGATTGTCGCCATCCAGGTGCTTGCCCAGCGGCTGCAGGATGCGGTCGATGACCCGCTGGAGATGCGCATCGTCATCGAATGTCACCGTCGTCCGTGCCGGCTTGCCGTTGCGCTCGACGTAGACGCGGTCGGCCCGGTTCACCATCACTTCCGTCACGGTCGGATCGTCCAGCAGCGGCTGAATCGGGCCGAACCCGAACAAATCGTTGATCACGTCGCGCAACAATTCCTCGCGCGCGTTTTCGGGCATCGTGGCGTCCTCGGCGCGCAGAGTGCGCGGAAGCTCCTCTTCGATCATGCGCCGTGTCGATGCGTCGCGCGCGGCATCGCCCGTGGTCTGCGCCTGCTTGGAGAATTGCTCGACCAAACGCCGCTTGGTCTTGCGACGCTGATCGCTTTGCTGCACCGCCCCCGCGGAAGTTGTCGCTTCGTTTATAGCATCCGACATAATCCTTCTTATCGGCAGGGTCGGAGGCGGCTGTAAGACAACCGGGCTGGACATTCGGCTTATCAGACGTGAGTTGGCGACCCCCTCTTTTTCAGCGCTGTGTCCGGGGGGCAGCGACCGGTAATGTTCAATACATGATCCGAAAGCTCAGCTCTGGAAAATTCCGGCTCTATTCCCGCAAAAAGAACCCCAAAACCGGAAAGCGGCGCAATCT
>JBARHV010000034.1:0-18804 GCA_049799415.1 Silvibacterium sp. | reverse complement strand
ATGTGGACCTGTGGGACATTGTGGCAATGAATGGGCAGGAGGAGCTGACGGATTATTACGTTCCGTGGCTGGACCGGAACGAGCGGGTGTCGAATGCAGCGTCCGATCCAAAGGCTCCGGGCAACTGCAGTGCATTTATAGCGACGGGCAGTTATACGAAAGACGGCAAGATTGTGATGGCGCATAACGACTGGACGTCGTATGCGGAGGGCTCGCGGTCGGTGATCGTGTTTGATATTGAACCTACGCACGGGCATCGCATTTTGATGGATGGCGCGCCTGGATTCATTGATAGCGGAGACGATTTCGGCATCAACGATGCGGGCATTATGGTTACGGAGACAACCATCACCCAGTTTGCGGGATGGAATTCAAACGGGGTTCCGGAGTTTATGAGGGCGCGGCAGGCTCTGCAATACGCAAGCTCAATTGACGATTACATTGCCATGATGCGCAAGGGAAACAATGGCGGATACGCAAACGACTGGCTGATTGGCGACCGCAAGACGGGCGAGATCGCGTACCTGGAGCTAGGGCTGAAACACACTCCAGTGTGGCGCAAGAAAGACGGATATTTTGTCAGCTCGAATTTTGCGCGCGACCCGGCGCTGATCCGAGACGAGACGGATGGGTTTGATCCGAAGAACATGAGCACATCTCCGAATGCGCGGCGCGCGCGGTGGGAGCAGTTGATGCAGGCGAACAAAGGCAAGATTGACGTGCCGATGGCGGAGCAGTTTCTGGCTGATCATGAAGACTCGTTTCTGCATGAGGGGAAGGCGGATCAGCGCACGCTGTGCGGACATGTGGAGCAGAGCAAGGATGGCGTGGCGCTCTGGGGATGGGGGCCGTATTATCCGGGCGGCTCGGTGCAGGGCAAGGCGACGGACAGCGACATGACAGCAAAGATGAGCTTTGTGGCGCGGGCCGGACATCCGTGCGGCGAGAATTTTTATGCGAAGCCGTTCCTGGCGACGCATCCGGAATATTCGTGGCAAGCGCCGATTCTGAAAGACATGATCGCCGGGCCGTGGACGGTGTTCAACTCCAATGAAAAGTGAAGAGCAGGCGGCGTGGATTGCGCT
Organism: Silvibacterium sp.; assembly: GCA_049799415.1. Lineage (GTDB taxonomy): Bacteria > Acidobacteriota > Terriglobia > Terriglobales > Acidobacteriaceae > Silvibacterium. The sequence continues at coordinate 17,719 of JBARHV010000034.1, read as the reverse complement.
GCTCGATCGCACACGCGCGATAGTGCGCGCCTATCGGCATCGCACCATCGCGGACCGTCCGGATTATCTGACGCTGGCAAAATTTGCTTAGGGTTGTTTCGACTTGCCCCATTCCTTATCGAGGAATAGGTAACGGTCGCGCTGGGTGTCGGGTTTTGCTTCGGAGACGGCGTTGAGGTGCATGACCTGCCATCCGCCGGCGGCGTTGTAGGTGGGCCACTTCGGCAAGTTCTGATTTGTGCTGATGGCTCCATTTGCGCTAGAGGCTCCTCCGTTGGGATCGCCGGTGCGGGCGAAGTTGGTCCAATACTCGCCGATTTCGTTGGAGAGCTTGCGGTCCTCGGGGCGCCAATGTGCTTCCTGACGGGAGTCGAGGGTTCCGAAGACGTACTCGATGTCGTCCGAGTGGAAGGCTCCGATGTGGTCCGGGTGATACTTGTCGGTGGGCGGGTCGAGGTCGAGGCGATAGCGGTAGACGGGCGCATCTCCGGTTTTTACCTGCGCCTCAAGCCAGCGCCAGGTGGAGTAGTCGAGGAAGTGGTCTCCGGCGAAGTCTCCGGCGGAGCGCACGGCTTCCGCATCTGTATTGGCGGGGTAGAGCTTGAGGAATTCGGGAGCGGCGGCGCCGAACTCAGCACCGACCTTGAGCTTGAAACTTTCCGCGGTGACGGGAGTCTTTGCAAAGGTGACGGAGGCACGGTCCTCATCGGCGTTCCAGCCAGCGAGCAGGGGAATGTGAGCCTGCTTGCCGGCGGCGTAGATGTCCGGAAGTGAAGCAGGCAGGAACCAACCGTCGACGTCGGGCCGAAACTCGATGTGCTCGATTTTGGTTTCAACCAGTGCTTTTGTGAGAAGCTCTTCGGCAGGAATGGCGCGCAAAGCTTCGAGGATTGTGGTTCCAAAGGCTGCCTGGGCAAACTTGACGTTGCGCTCTTCGAGGACCGTACGAGGCAGCATGAATGCTTTGTAGCGGGGAAACTCGGCCCCGCTTTCACCAATGGCTTTCTGAAAGTGCTCTTGAGCGATGGGGGAAGCTATGAGATCACTGACCGACTCGGAGCCAGCGGATTCGCCGAAGATAGTGATGTTGTGGGGATCGCCTCCGAAGTTGGCGATGTTTTTCTGTACCCATGCGATGGCGGCGTTCTGGTCCATGAGGCCATAGTTGCCGGAGGCGTGGTGGGGCGACTCAGCAGCGAGCTCGGGATGGACGAAGAAGCCGAAGATGCCGAGACGGTAGTTCATGGAAACGATGACGACGTTGCGGTGCGCGAGGAACTGGCCGTCCTGGCGGGGTTCCGAAGTGGCTCCAGCGGTGAAGCCTCCACCGAAGATCCAGACCATGACCGGGAGGCTGCCTTTTTTTGCGCCAGATGGGGTCCAGACGTTGAGGTTGAGGCAGTCCTCGCTGGGACCTGGGTCGCGGAAGATCATGTCAGAGTAAATATGAGCCTGCATGCAGCGGGAGCCGAACGCCGTCGCGTCGCGCACGCCCTTCCATTTAGCCGCGGGTTGCGGAGGCTGCCAGCGAAGATCGCCGACGGGCGGCGCAGCGTAGGGGATTCCTTTGAAGGCGCGCACCTGATTGTCGGTGGTGAAAGCGCCGCGCACCTTTCCCTTGTCGGTTTTGATGACGAGCGAATTGGAGGCGTAGGCGACAAGCGGAGCGGCGACGAGGAGAGCAAGAGCAAGGCGAAGGGCGCGCATCATGTCGTCATCCACGATACATAGGACAGAACCAGCATCGCAACACCTTACCGTTAGTGAGTCTCTGTTGCGAGCAGGTTGCTGATCGTCTCGCGGCGGCGGATGAGGCGTGCGCGTTTGCCCTGGACGAGAACTTCTGCTGGGCGCGGGCGCGAGTTGTAGTTGGAGGCGAGCGATTGGCCGTAGGCTCCCGCATCGAGGATGGCGACGAGGTTGCCGGGCTTCACGATGGATATCTCGCGGTCGCGGGCGAAGAAGTCTCCGGTTTCGCAGACGGGGCCGACGATGTCTGCGGTGAACTTGCGGGCGCCTTTGCGCGGGGTTACGGGGACGATTTCGTGATGCGCCTGGTAGAGCGCGGGGCGGATGAGGTCGTTCATGGCAGCGTCTAGGATGATGAAGTTTTTCTTGCCGTTTTTCTTGACGTAGAGCACGCGGGCAAGGAGCGCTCCGGCCTGGGCGACGAGGAAGCGTCCGGGTTCGAGGAGGAGCTGGATGTTGTCGAGCGGGCTGATGGCCTTTTTGAGCGCGGCGGCGTACTGCTGGACTTTTTCTTCGGGATGGAAGGGCAGATCGAGGTGATACTCGATGCCGAGGCCGCCGCCAGCGTCGAGAAACCGGATGGGCAGGCCGTCGCCGCGGAGCTGCTGGATGAGCGCGGCGACGCGGGTGGTAGCGGCTCCGAAGGGATCGGCGGTGCGAATCTGCGAGCCGATGTGGACGCTGACGCCGGCAGGCTCGATCCACTTGCTCTTTGCGGCATTGCGATAGACGGCGCGGGCACGGTGGATGTCGATGCCGAACTTGTGTTCGCGCAGCCCGGTGGAGATGTAGGGGTGGGTCTCAGCAAAGACGTCGGGATTGACGCGCAGGGCGATGCGGGCAGGTTTCCTGAGCTTTGCCGCGCGCTGGGTGAGCAGGTCGAGCTCGCCTTCGCTCTCGACGTTGAAGAGCAGGATACCGGAGCGCAGGGCGAGATCGATTTCCGGCGCGGTCTTGCCGACTCCGGAGAAGACGGCGCGGGCCGTTGCCGCTTTGTTGACGGCGAGAATGCGCTCCAGCTCGCCGCCGGAGACGATGTCGAAGCCCGCTCCTTCACGGTCGAGCAGCTTGAGGATGGCGAGCGCAGAGTTCGCCTTTACGGCATAACAGACGAGGTGCTTTTGCCCGGCGAAGGCCTGGGTGAAGAGGCCGAGGCGGTAACGGATGTGGTCGGCGGAGTAGATATAGAGCGGCGTGCCGTATTTCCTGGCGAGCGCATCGAGCGCGACCTCTCCGCATGCGAGCGGGGAGTGCTTATCGGGCGAGACAAAAGGGCGAACAGGGAACAAGCGGCCTCAGCGAAACAAGGATTTCTTTTGAGAGTATCGAGTTGCGCTGTACTCGTCTAGTTTGTGCGCGCTGCGGCGCGAGCGTCCTTAGGGCTGTGCGTAGTACATGGTTCGGGCGCGCGCTTTGAGTCCGGGCTTGCCGATTTTGATTTCAAGGCGATGGTATTCATTTGGGCGATCGGCACGCGGCATGTTGAGGGTGAGAGTGTAGAAGGCGTCGGCATCCTGCAAGCATCTGGTGATTTCGCCGCCAATGTCGTTACTTCCGTATAGGACTCTTCCGCCACTCTGTGTTGCGATGACTCCGAGCGCGAGGTTTCCGACCTCTGCCTGGCCCGCGTTTTTGATTTCATTCATAAAGTCCTTATAGCGGTCTGCGTGTATTCCCCCAGCATCTTCTGTTCCCAGCGGATCGACGCTGTAGACGGTGATGCGACCGACCTGCAACAAACCGGAGACGGTGACGATGGTGTCGAACACCTGCTGCTTTTCTTTCGACCCCAGATCGACGACGGGCATAGGCGGGATTGGCCAGCCGGGACTAACCCAGATGAACAACTTGCGGCCGGGCGTGTTCAGATTTTGGACCGCGACGGTGCGAAGTGCCTGGAGCGAGCGTGCGATGCGGTCGAAGTCACCGGAAACGCCCTGAGCCCGGGTGAGTACGGACAGTGAGGTTTCATTCTGGTCGAGGAATGCGATCTCAGTTTTTCCGTCGCTGGAGGCCCCCTGCTGCGTGTTGATTCCTTTGTCGGAATAGAAAACGATGCTGACCGGCACAGGGAGATGGCCGCCATTCTGCATGAGGAATTTTTCCAACTCGATTCGCTCTGAGGAGAGCTGCGAGAAAGAGGCGTTGACTGTATCGACGAGCAAGATTGCCTCGACCGGGTTGCCGGGTGTGGCGCGTTGCACCGCTTGAAAGGACAGAATCTTCTGTGGGCGCTTGTTGTCGACGAGTTCGAAGTCCTGCTGCTGGAGACCTGCGACGGGGGTTTCCGCCTTATCGACAACGACTACATCCAGAGTAGTTTCGCGGCTGGGTGCGTGGAGCGGTACGGGCTGGTTGGGCGCTCCCGCAGCGGGAGAGCTTTGCTGGGCGATGAGAGGGATGGGCAGGCAGCAGAGGAAAATCCATGCGTAGCGGAGCGTTTTCATTCCATCAGGCCTCGTGCTTTTTCATTCAACCTGAAGGAGAGCCACAGTGCGAGGCCTTCCGGGCTGAACCGATGCATTCGAAGATACTAGACGGGCTGCGGGTGCGGAAAGACCCTTCGCGATTTGGAAACCCGGCTTTGTTCAGCGCGTGGTTTTGACGGGATCGCCGAGGATGGGGACCTGCTCGACGATCTCAATGTTGAAACCCTGGAGCGCGGGGACGTGCGTGGGGGTGTTGGAGAGCAGGCGGATTTTGTGGATGCCGAGGTCAGCGAGGATCTGGCCGCCGAGCCCGACCTGGCGCAGGATGCGCTGATGGCGGTCATCTTCGTGCGGGCGGGCTTCGCGATGGAAGAGGATGCGATGCGGCTGGACGGTGCGGTCGATGTCGAATCCGCGACTGGTGTTGTGCAGGTAGACGAGCGCGCCGCGCCCGGCCTCGGCGATCTGACGGAGCGATTGCTGCACGAGGCGGTGACAGTCGCAGATGGAGCCGGAGAAGACGTCTCCGGCGAGGCAGTGGGAGTGGACGCGGACGAGGACGGGATCGTCGCCGGCGGTCACATCTCCTTTCACGAGGGCGAGGTGGCTTTCTCCGCCGTTGACTTCGCTCTCATAGGCGATGACGCGGAATTCTCCGTAGGGCGTGGGCAGCAGGCTTTCGGCTACGCGGAAGATGTAGCGCTCGTTCTGGAGCCGGTAGCGGATGAGTTCGGCTACGGTGAGCATTTTAAGGCTGTGCTCGGCGCAGAACTTTGTGAGGTCGGGGACGCGGGCCATGGTGCCGTCGTCGTTCATGATTTCGCAGATGATTCCGGCGGGGATGAGCCCGGCCATGCGGGCGAGATCGACGGAGGCCTCGGTTTGGCCGGCGCGGACGAGCACTCCTCCGCGGCGCGCGCGCAGCGGAAAGACATGGCCGGGGCGAGCGAGGTCGTGCGAGGTGGAACGGGCGTCGATGGTGACCTTGATGGTGTGGGCGCGGTCGTGGGCGGAGATTCCGGTGGTGACGCCTTCGCGGGCTTCGATGGTCTCAGTAAATGCGGTTCCGAAGCGCGAGGAGTTTTGCTGGGTCATGGGGCCGAGGCGGAGGTAGTCGGCGCGCTCCTCGGTGAGCGCGAGGCAGATGAGGCCGCGTCCGAAGCGGGCCATGAAGTTGATGGCCTCGGGGGTGACGAACTCAGCGGCGAGGGTGAGGTCGCCTTCGTTCTCGCGGTCTTCATCGTCGACGACGACGATCATGCGTCCGGCACGAATCTCGTCGAGCGCTCCAGGGACATCGGTAAAGGCAGCGGCCTGCATGATTCTATTGTCCGCCAGTTTTTGGGTTGTGGCGAGTGGGGCTAAGTAAGCGCAATTAGCGGGCGCGGAATATTCCTTTTCTTTGGCCCGCGCGAAGGCGTAGAATCGCGCCGGCTTTGGATTCCTTCCCCACAAGGAGCTTGCCGTGTTCCGTTCTCTGCTGATTTTTCCCGTGATGGCTCTGCTGGGAGCGACTCCCTTTCTTTTGCAGGACGCATCCTCCGTGAAGCCCGCTCCGTTCGTTGTTCCTCCTGCGATCGCGGCCCAGACGAACCCCGTGCATCCGACGGCGGCGGGTATGGCGATGGCGCGCAAAATGTATGGATACGATTGCGCGATGTGCCACGGCAAAGACGGTGACGGCAAGGGAGATATGGCAAGCAGCCTGACGACTCCGATGAAGGACTGGCACGATCCGGCTTCGCTGAAGGGCATGACGGATGGGGAATTGTTCTACATCATCCAGAAGGGCAAGGGCGAGATGCAGGGTGAGGGCGATCGGCAGAGCACGAATGGAATCTGGAATATGGTGACGCTGGTGCGATCGTTCGGGAAGAAGTAGGACGAATATATTGCCCCGAAATGCTCTGCTAAGATTCGCCCATGGAGTGAGGGGATCCCTATGGGAGACAAGGTCAATCTGTCCGCGAAGCTTGCAACTTTCTCAGAGCATTGGTCGCCGCGTACAGTCGCTGAGTTCAATAATTTCGATGTAATGGTCGTCAAGGTCATGGGCGAATTCGTGTGGCACAAGCACGACGAAACGGACGACTTCTTCCTCGTATTGAAAGGCACACTGGATATTCAGTTGCGGGACAGAGTTGTGACTCTAGGCCCTGGAGAGATGTATGTGGTTCCCAAAGGTGTCGAGCATTGCCCAAGAGCCAGAGAAGAAGCGCATGTGCTGTTGATCGAGCCAATCGGCACGCCAAATACAGGTGACAAGGCGACCGCGGCTCCGCGAAAAAAGGCGTAACGACAGCGATTGCAGGTTGTTGACCGTAAATGGCTCGCGCTTTATGATGAGGGAGTAACAGCACATCGAGGCAGCGTTCTGCTGCCTTTGTTTTGCCCCCTCGTTCAATGGTAGGACAGCTGCCTCTGGAGCAGCCTATCGGGGTTCGAATCCCTGGGGGGCAACCAACTAACAATTCCAGCCCGTCTACAGCCGTTCATTCCTATCTGAAAAAGTGACTTTGTGTTCATCACACAGCTTACGAACGATGGCTTGAAATTGCCTTTCGTTATCCTGATATTGCGTGATGTGGCCAATTCCTAGAACAAAGGCTTTTATAGGTGCTTTATAAGGGCTTCAATCTGTGGGTAGTATTGATGGACTTTATCAGCCAATCCCGCCACAGTGTTCACCAGCGTTGTCCACTTCTGGAATTTGTCGAGTATGCCTACACCTTGATTCTGTGCGTTGCGTATCTCTAGCGCAGCAGCCTGCAACTCTTGGTTTCCTTCTGAGATTAGCTCAATGTCTTGGAACTGCTGTGTCGTTATCGTGAAGTTGTTGGTTGTTTGAACCACTGACGAATTGATGAATGCGTTGCCAACTGGAGCATTAAAGTTGTTCGTAATGTTGCTGGTCACAGGATTAGACTGTTTCTTTTTCATCTTCAACTCACGAAGTCTATTTGTACCTTCTCGCACAAGTTGCGCTGCGAGTCTGGAACGTTCTCTCGCATACGAGCCTTGAACAGCTTGAGCATGTTGTCCCTTTATTGCAGGGGGAAATTGCACTTGGTTGGGGCCAGCCGTGAGGCTCTGGAATTCGTTAATCATGTCTCTCTCGAATACCGGATCAATTGAATAGCCCCAAATGGACACGGCTTCGATGTACTTCTCGATTGTCCTGCTTAGACGAAACTCCATTGCGTATAGAGCCGCATCTTTGTAGGCAATTGGAGGCGCAGCGCCATTGTGGGTTTGATGGGCTTTGAATACGAGTTCGCGTTTGTGCTGCTCTATTTCACTAATGGTTGACTCATAGACTTCGACCATCAGCGAGTGCAGGTGTTTTTTAAATTCTGCGTCAAGTGCCATTGCCGCAAGATTAGCATTTGCTGGTATTGTTCACTGACTTGAATGATTGACGCGGAAGGTTCATCACCGGGGCCAAAACTAATCGAAATGTGAGTCCCGGTATACAGGAAAAGCCCTGTTGGTATCTGAATTGGTACATTTTCTGTGGGAATTCTATGTCATTGATTCTGCAATGGTTAAAGCCAAGTAGTGATGCCTGGGGCAGCCAAGCCTTAAAACTCCACTGAAAAGATTTCTATTCGATGCCTAGCTTGTGCTGCATCTGCTCGAGGGTGATTCCTTTGGTTTCGGGGTAGATGAAGAGCACGACGAAGAACTGCAGGACCATCATTGCAGAGAAGAAGACGAATGGCGCGGCATGCGAGTGCTTGGCGACGATAGGGAATCCGAACGAGAGCAGGGCGTTCATGACCCAGTGCGAAGAGCTGCCCAGGCTTTGGCCCTTGGAGCGCACCTTGGTGGGGAAGACTTCGCTGAGGTAGACCCAGATGACGGCTCCCTGCGAGACAGAGAAAAAGAAGATGAAGCCGAGAAGCAGCCATAACAGCATGGACTGGTTGTGCTGCGTGTGGAAGATTTCGGCGACGCCGGCGAGCGCGACGGCGGTTCCGACAGAGCCGACGAGCAGGAGGGTTTTGCGGCCGATTTTGTCGATGACGGACATGGCCAACAGCGTGGCCACAAAGTTCATGGCGCCGACAAGCACGGCCTGCCTGTCTCCGGAAAGCGTGTTGAAGCCCGCGTAATCGAAGATTCGGGGCAGATAGTACAGGATGGCATTGATGCCGGAGAGCTGGTTGAAGAGTCCGATGGTGACGGCGAGGAAGATGGGCAGGCGGTACTTCTTCTGGAAGAGCGGCTCCTTGCGGCTGGAGCGCTCGAGGTGGATGGACGCGACGATCTCCTGCAACTCTTCTTCAGTGTTGGGCGTGCCCATCAGGCGCAGGACCTCGCGCGCCTCGTCGACACGGCTTTGCGTGACCAGCCAGCGAGAGCTGCGCGGAATGGCGTAGAGCAGCACTAGGAAAAAGAGGGCAGGCAGGGCCGCGATGCCAAGCTGCCAGCGCCACTCGGCTACGCCCAGGTGGAAGCTGGCGATGATGTAGTTGGAGGCGTAGGCGAGCAGGATTCCGAGGACAATGTTGATCTGGAAGAGGCCGACGAGGCGTCCGCGCCACTTGGCGGGCGCCAGCTCAGCGATGTAAACGGGGCCGAGAACGGATGAGCCTCCGATTCCTAGACCACCGAGGAGGCGGAAGACGACCAGCGAAGGCCAGTTCCAGGCAAAGGCGCAGCCGACCGACGACAGAAGATAGAGCAAGGCCATGATGCGCAGAGCCTGGCGCGGGCCGATCCTCTGACCAAGCTCACCGGAGGAGATGGCTCCGATGACCGCGCCAATGACGGCGATGGACACGGTCAGGCCGAGCTTCGAGACAGAAAGATGAAAGACGTCGGCAAGCTGCTGCGTGGTGCCGGAGATAACGGCAGTATCAAATCCGAAGAGCAGACCGCCGAGCGCGCCTACCAACGCTCCTTTAGCCAGGTAATAGTTCAAGCGCATGCGCGGGCACCCTTCGAGAGTGAAATAAAAAGGAAATGCATTTCAGTGTTGATCAACCGGCCCTGTTTTCCGCAAAGGGAAGGATACATGCTCCGAGCAGACCTGCGTCAGGGCCAAGTTCGGCCGGCAATACATGGGTAGTTCCAGCGGGGTTGCGAGTGGCGATGGGGCTTCCGGGAGCAGTGAAGCGGTAGACGTAGCTGCGATGATGCAGTTCTTCGAAGACGACGTCTTTCATGAGGTGCCAGGCCTGCGCGAGGCCTCCGCCGATGACGTAGAGCGGCAGGTTGAGGGTGTTGATTAATGCGGCGAGGCCGATGCCGAGGGCGTGTCCGGCGTCGATAAAGATTTGGCGGGCGTCGGGGTTGCCGTGGTCGGCGGCGTTGGCCAGCGATTGTGCGGTCCATTCTTTGCCCTGAAGCCCGGGCGCGATGCCGGCGGCGATGCGCTGATGCGCGGTGCGCACGATGGCTGTCGCTGATGCGTACATTTCCAGGCAGCCGTTGCTGCCGCAGGGGCATGCGGGGCCGTCGGGATAAATGGTGGCGTGCCCGGCCTCGCCAGCCATACCTGCTGCGCCGTCCCACACTTTGCCGTTGAGGATGATGCCGTTGCCGACTCCGGTGCCGAGGGTGAGCATGCAGAGGGAGTCAATGTGCATGGTGCGTCCGAGGCCGAGCGCGCATTCGGCCAGAGCGGCGGCATTGGCGTCGCTCTCCAGAATTACGGGCTGGTTGAGGCATGATTCGATGGAGGCGCGCAGAGCGAAACCGTCCCATCCGGTGAGGTTGGGAGGATTGTGCAGCACTCCGGCAGGAAGCTCAAGCGGGCCGGGAGTTCCTACGCCGATTCCGGCTAACGCATGTGTAGCGGCGTAGCGGCTTTCGAGCGTGCGGATGGCGGTACACATGTCCTGGATGACGGCATCGCGCCCGGCGGCAAGGCGTGTAGGCAGCAGAATCGTTTCAAGCAGCCCGTCGTCGTGTGTGTAGGCTGCAATGCGGAGGTTGGTTCCGCCGAGGTCGACTCCGATTGAGAAAGGGTGATTTTTCATGAAAGGGTTTAATTGCCATTGCTGACTATACAGCAACGGCACGGGCAATGGGAACGATACCAAGCTGGATTTTTTGCGCTGGCTGTCAGGGATAGATTCTGGTTTCGCCTTCGGAGAGAGCGTCGACGGCGCTCGTGATTTGCGCTTGCCTGGCTGCTTCGAGGAAGCGCGGCAGAGGTTCGCCCAGAGGCTCTGCGGTGAGTGAGAAGGTTCCATAGTGCATGGGGATGAGATGCTGCGCGTGGAGATCGAGGAAGGCCTGCACGGCATCTTCGGGTGTCATGTGAACGCTGGGAACGCCGGCTGGGCGGTAGGCTCCAATGGGCAGTAGAGCGATGCGCGGCGCAAGCCGCTCGCGGATTGCGGTGAAGTCGGAGAAGTAGCCGGTGTCTCCGGCGTGGTAGACGGAGTGAGAACAGTGGCGCAGGACGTATCCACCGAAGCCGCGATGCGTGTCGCTGAGGACGCGCGCGCCCCAATGCTGCGCGGGGGTAGCGGTGATCTCGATGCCGCCGATATTTGTGGACTGCCACCATTCGAGGGCGCGAACTTCAGAAAAACCGAGATTGCTGACAAGGTCTTCTACGTTTTTGGGAACGATGACCAACGGTGGCTTGCCTCCGCTTTTGCGACTGTGGCGGACGATGCGGCGCAGTGAGGGGAGGTTGAGGTGGTCCATGTGCGCGTGGGTGAGCAGGACGGCGTCGATGGGCGGAAGGTGGCGGATGCGGACGCCGGGGCGGCGGAGACGATGAATCAGGATGAGCCAGTGGGCGAAGACGGGATCGATGAGCAGGTTGAGTCCGGCGAGTTGGAGAAGAAATGAGGCGTGGCCGATGAAGGTGATTCCAAGCTCGCCAGGTTTTGCCGTGATGGGCTTGTGCCGACGGCCGAGCGCGGGCCGGAAGGCGGACTTTGCGATGAGCCTGAGGACGTACTTGAGGCGCGGACCGGAAAGTTTTCGAGGCAAAACATTCTCCGACACTATGGATGCCGGAGACTGCGGGAAGGTTCAAAGGGAAACGCTTTGAGGCGGGACTTACTGCTGCGGCGTGCTTGCCGGAGCGGTTTCGGTGGACTGGAATCCGATCTTGTTGTGGCTGCCGTCGCAGAAGGGCTTGTTGGCGGATGCGCCACAGCGGCAGAGAGAGATGGCGGCCTTGCCGGTGAGGTCCCACTCGCCGCCATTGGCATCGACCAGCTTGATGGGGCCCTCGACGCGATAGGGGCCGTTGGGACGCACGGTGATTTTTACTTCGTTTTCAGACACTATCTGCTCCTCGATAAAGAAATCTGCTCCTGAGTGTAACAGCCCTCAGCTGCTGCGCTTGATGGGGCGGAAAACGAAATAGAGCGGAATGCCGAGGAGAATGATGACGGTTCCGATGATCGAGTTCTTCAGGTTCTCGATGTAAGAGTAGTAGAGCAGGACGGCGGCAGCGGCGATGAAGAGCGCGGGCACGAACGGGTATCCCCAGGTGCGGTAGGTGGTGGCGGCGGGCTGGGTGCGGCGGTAATAGAAGATGGTGGTAGAGGTGATCATGTAAAAGAGCCACTCGGAGAAGATGGCAAGCTCAAAGAGTTGTTGGAAACGTCCGACGGCGAGCAGCAGCGCGGTGGTGAGCATGGCCTGCACGATGAGGGACGTGGAGGGGCTCTGGAAGCGCGGATGGATATCGCCCATGCGGCGGAAGAAGAGGCGGTCGCGAGCGGCGGCGAAGGGAACGCGCGCACCGGACATCACGGTTCCGTTGAGCGCGACAAAGATACTGAGAGCCATGACGGCGGAGACCAGCGCCGCGCCCCAGTGTCCGGTGACTGCGCCGAGGGCGGCGACTGCCGGGCGAGGCGACGCTGCAATCTGCGCGGCAGGAAGAATGTATTGGATGGCGGCATTGGTGGCCATGTAGAGGACGGCGACGATTCCTAAGCCGGCGATGAGCGCGATGGGCAGGTTGCGCTGCGGGTTGCGCACTTCACCGGAGACCATGGTGAGGTCGTTCCATCCGTCGTAGGCCCAGAGAGCGGCGATGAGGGCGATCATGAATCCAGTGAAGCCGCCGTGAGCATGGGCGTAAGTGGTTCTGAAGTTGCCCCAGTGGCCGGTAGTCGCGGCAAAGCAGATACCCGCGATGACGAGAATCAGAATGCCCTTCAGCCAGGTGAAGACGAGCTGAAAGTCGGCGGCCTTTTTAATGCCGAGGTAATTGAGTCCGGTGATGAGCCAGGTGACGGCGATGGCGAAGAGCTGTCCCCAGGAGACGGCGAACGGCGCACGGAATGCGGGGCCGTCGAGCCATGCGAAGCAGTGGAAGATGGCGAGGGTGCGCGCAAGGCCCATCGTCACGCTGGCGATGGAGGCGGGCTTGGCGACGGCGAACCACGTCCACATATAGAGGAAGGCGGTGAGGTTGCCGTAGGCGTCGCGGAGGTAGACATACTCGCCTCCGGTATAGGGCATGATTGCGCTGAGCTCGGCGTAGGTCATGGCGCCGAAGAGAGACAGCATGCCTCCGGCGATCCAGGCAAGATAGACGAGGCCGGAGGAGCCGGTGGCGCGCATCATTTCATACGGGACGAGGAAGATGCCGCTGCCGATGAGCGTTCCCACGACGATGGCAGTGGCTTGCGAAGTGCCGAGAACGCGGGGCAGGTCAGGCAGCGTTTCCGTTGATGGTGTGCCGGTGGCGGTCCTCAATGCGGGAAAGGCTCCAGGTGCTTAGGGGATTGCACTCTCTAGGCTACTGTATGGCAAAACTACGGAAATATTGTGAGAAAAAACTGAGCGAGCGTCTAATGGTAGAACTTGAAGTCCTTCCAGTCGGCGGCGAATGTCGCTTTTCTGCCTTTGCAAAGAAAGATGGGGCCCTTTTCCCAGGGCATTGACAAGGGGTTGTCGAGCTGGCCGGCGATGACACAGGAGGCGTAGTAAGGCTTCATTGCTTCGAGTGTGGCGCCGTTGATGATGATCGTCTCCTGACCGGTGTAACCATGCGGTCCCCATAGCCAATAGCTTTGATGGCCGCTGATGGCAATGGGCAGGCCGTAGCGCGGGCCGAAGAGGTTGATGGCGCTGGCTTCTCCGTAATTGCCGGTATAGATGCCAGTGATGGCGCGCTGATCGGGCGGCAGCGCGCTGTAGATGCCGGCGACCTTCTGCACCATTTCGTGCCAGCCGAAACGGTCCGCGTAAAACTGCGGTAGGGGAGTGGCTGGGTGGACTTCAGCGTCCTTCGGCTTGAAACCGAACTTCTGCTCGTAGGCCAGGAATTGCTTGGGAGGCAGTACAGGGATGGAAAAGGGCACGGTGATGATGAATGAGAAGACTAGAAGCAGCGCATAGAGTCCGACCAGGGCATTGCGCCATTTTGTGCTGCCCGCCCATCTGAACCGGCAGACGGCTCCGGCGGCGAAGTAGACGACGTAGATTGGCGCGAGGTAATAATCCTTGGCGTGGAGAACCATCATCATGGGCAGGAAGATGAGATAGAGCACGCCGAGAAAGCGATAAGGGCGTGCGACCTTCGCGAAGAGGAACCATGCCACGCCGCTGAGCCAGAGCGGGAGGGTGAAGGGGTTGAGCATCATGACCTGGCCGAGCAGAAACTGCAACGGCGGTAGCTTGATGTCCTTGCCGCTCTTCTTCACGTCGATGAGCCATTCGAGCGTGGGGAAGTGGTAGTGGATCTGCCAGAGGAGATTGGGAAGAGCCAGCGCGACGATGATCAGGATCGCGATGCCGCACCAGCGGCTGCGGAGAATATGGCGCTGAGGCACGATGAGGAGCGCTATGACGGCGGCGATGAGGAAGAAGACGATGTTGTCTTTGTTTTCGAGGCCGAGTCCGGCGCTGACGCCGAAGATGATCCACCAATTGCGGATGGTGCTTTGCAGGGCGGGCTGGACGGAGTTGGTCTGAATGATGTGGATGAGGGCGAGGACGCAGGTCATCCAGAAGACCGGCTCGAAGGAGTTCATGGAGAGGTAGCTGTCGCCGCCGAGGTAGACGCCGACGACGATGACGCCGAGCATGGCGAGCGCGGCAGCACGCTTATTCCCACCGAGGGCGCGGACGATGAGGCCGGTGAGAAAGACTTTGGCGGCTCCGGCGAGAGCGGAGATGAGGCGAAGCGACCACATGTGGCTGTAGCCGAAGAGAAGATCGGTGAGGCGGGCCTGAAGGGCCACCATGGGCGGCTGGTCGACGTAGCCGAAGGCCAGATGGCGTCCGCAGATGAGGTAGTACATCTCGTCGCGGAAGATGCCGTATCCGGCGTGCTGCGCCATGATGTTGCCGATGACCTGGATGGCGAGCTTGAGCAGCGCGAAGGCAGCACAGAGCCAGAGGAAGGCGCGCCGGTTCGTGCGTTCGGCAAGGGCAGAAGAAGAGATAGTGGTCGTTGCCATGCGTGGTAGAGATTACGTGAAATTTTATGGGAAAGTTCGGGCTTTAAAACTGGTGCAACTTTTCGCTGATGATTGACATCTAGAATAAAACAGATAGACTATTCTGTATTTGGAGGATTTATGAAGATTTCTCTTGCAGATCAAGTACGTGCCATGGCACTTGAGAGGTATGTACAGCCAGCGAAGAAAGCTGGATCAACAGAGTTTTCGATTGTAGTCAGGAACCTTCAGAAAGACCTTGAAGCAGGTGATTTTCCGTTGAATTACACTCCTCTCGTGTGCAATTCCATCAAAACAAAGAGTTTTCAGCGCGACAATCACCTGGAGATTATCCGGATCGACGGGCCGAAGTCGCAGACCGGAACTCGTGTGGTCGTTCATTACCGCGTGGTGGATGAAGGAGCCGGAGGAGACGGCATGCATGCTGACAAAAAAAACCAGAGTGAAGCGCCCAGGGATCGGGCTCAGCGGCTTACGGAAGGGCTGCGCGGTTTGTTAGAGAAGGAGCTGGCCGACCGGGGTGGGGCAGAGGCGTTTGTCCGTTGGGTCCGTTCTGACGATGAGAACGCTGCGTGAGGCGCATCTGCTGGGACACGATGCTCTTTATTTACCTGCTCGAAGGAAATCCAGGGCATGTCGCGCGGGTTCGGGAGATCCTCGCTCAATGTTACGAACGCGGCGACTTTCTCTGCTGTAGCTATCTGGCGTTAGGCGAGGTTATGGCGGGGGCGAATCTGTCTGCAAATCAGGAGAAGGAGACCGTGATCCAGAACACGATCCGGGAGATGGGATTCCATTTTCTACCTTTCGATGAAGGCGCGGTGCTCCCGTTCAGCCGTCTGCGTGCGAAGGAGAAGCTGCGCGCAGCCGACGCCATTCATCTTGCCTGCGCGGCTTCGGCTGGGGTCGATCTCTTCCTCACAGGAGACAAGCAGCTGACGAAGCTGTATGTTCCCGGCGTGCGGTTCATCGCGGATATCTACACGCCGCTTATATAGGCAGGTCACTCCTGGTTGCTCAAGATCGGTAAGGGGTTCGTGGCAACATCGCTTGCGTGGAAGTGAGCGTGGATGGTTTCGGCGGTTTTTTTAGGGACGACAGCGGCGAGGGCTTCTACGCCGGCTTGTTCGATGCTGCGGAGGCTGCCGAAGTGCTGGAGCAGGCGGGTGCGGGTTTGTGCGCCTACTCCGGGGATGGTGAGCAACTCGGAGTCTCGGTCGCGCATTTCGCGCCGCTTGCGGTGGTAGGTGATGGCGAAGCGGTGCGATTCGTCGCGGACGCGCTGGATGAGGTGCAGCACCGGCGAACGGCGTTCGAGCACGATGGGCTCGTCCTCCTGACCGTAGAGGTAGATGATCTCCTCACGTTTTGCGATGGACGCGAGGGGTTGTGTGGTGAGGCCCAGCTCTTCGAGCGCCTGCGCGGCGGCGTGGAGCTGGCCGAGTCCGCCGTCAATGAGGATGAGGCTGGGCATGGGACGCTTCTCTTCGAGGACGCGGCGGTAGCGGCGCGTGACGACTTCGCGCATGGAAGCAAAGTCGTCGACACCTGCGACGGTTTTGATCTGGAACTTGCGGTAGTCGGATTTCTTCATCGCGCCGTCTTCCCAGACGACCATGGAAGCGACGGTTTCGGCTCCCTGAATGTGGGAGATGTCGAAGCACTCGATGCGGCGAGGCAGCTCGGGGAGCATGAGCGTGTCCTGGAGCGACTCCTGTATGGCGCGCTGCGAGGGTTGCATGACACGGAAGCGCTGGTCGAAGCTCTGGCGGGCGTTCTGGCCGACAAGATCGACTAAGGAGCGCTTGTCCCCGCGCTGGGGCACGGCGATTTCGACGCGATGACCGCTACGCTCGGCGAGCAGGGCGGCGAGGATGAGCCGGTCGGCGAAGTCGACGGGCAGGTAGATCATGCGCGGGACGTACTGCTGGTCAATGTAGAGCTGCTTGAGCAGCGCGGAGAAGAAGGCTCCGGCCTCGAAGGATGCGGACGCTGGGCTTTTGGCGGCTGGAATTTCGGGCGTTGCTGTTTCTTCCTCAGCTTGTTCCAGAAGCAGCTCCTGCTTTTCCAGAAGCAGTTCTTGCAAGTCTTCCCAGAAGAGGTCGCGGCGGTCGACGATTTTTCCGGCGCGGACGTGGAAGAGGTTCACGGCGAGCATGCCGCTCTCGTAGTGATAGCCGAAGACGTCGGCATCGTCGTTCTCAACCGAGGCGATGCGCTGCTTCTCCTGCAACTGGCTGATGGTGATGAGCAGGTCGCGGTATTTGGCGGCCAGCTCGAACTGCTCGGACCCGGCGGCCTCTTCCATGCGCCGATGGAGGGATTTTTCTAGGTCGGCGGCCCGGCCTTCGAGGAAGAGCTGCGCGTCACGGACGGCTTCGCGGTAGGCCTCGGGTGTGGTGAGGCCTTCGACGCAGGGGCCGAGGCAGCGCTTGATGTAGTACTGGAGGCAGGGCCGCGGGTGGTAGCGCGAGAGATCGATCTTGCAGCTGGGAATGAGGAAGCTGCGATGGATAAGCTCGGCAATGCGGTAGGCGAGATTGCCGGGAAAGTAGGGGCCGTAGTAGGCGCTGCCGTCTTTGCGCAGGCGGCGGGTGACGAAGACCTTCGGGTATCGGTCGCCGAGCGTGAGTTTGACGTAGGGGTAGGTCTTGTCGTCGCGCAGAAGAATGTTGAAGCGCGGCTTGCGCTGTTTGATGAGGTTGTTTTCGAGAGCAAGCGCCTCGTGCTCGTTATCGACGAGGATGTAGTCGACGTCGATGGCTTCGCGCATGAGCGAGCCGGTCTTGGCATTGTGTTGCGAGGCTTCGAGCAGGTAGGAGCGGACGCGGGAGCGGAGGTTTTTTGCCTTGCCGACGTAGATGACCTCGTCCTCGGCGTTTTTGTAGAGGTACACTCCGGGGCCAGTCGGCAGGGTGCGGATTTTCTGGTGGAGGTCCATCGGCGGCTCTTCTTTTAGTTTAGGTGCTGGCCGCGCGGGCAACTGGCTTCGCGCCTTCTGAACCTAACTTTTCTAACCGTTTTCTGTAGTCAAGAGCTCAGATTGCGGACAAGTGGCTGGATGGTTTCTTCGCGGATGGGTAAAAAATACGCAGTTATTGCCAGCCGGAAGCCTGACATGCAGGTAGATTGTTTATTTAACTAATT
>JBARHV010000033.1:0-11089 GCA_049799415.1 Silvibacterium sp. | reverse complement strand
TCGTAGCTCTCAGCGTACTACTTCAGGAGAATCATATTGGCGTTCCTGGAGAGAACGCGCCGGGTATTCGTTGCGCGGCGATTGTCGTAATAAAAAGCCCGGCGCGAGGCCGGGCTTTTTGGTTTTGCGCCGTAGGCGTCCTTCGATTTCTCTCAGGACAGGCTCGCTAAACGGCGAGTCCTAGTACATGCCTTCCATGCCGCCGCCGTGTCCTCCGCCTGCTGGGGCGGATTTTGGCTCGGGGATGTCGGCTACCATGGCTTCGGTGGTGAGCATGAGGCCCGCGATCGAGGCTGCGTTTTGGAGCGCCGTGCGGGTTACCTTGGTGGGGTCGATGACGCCGGCCTTCACCAGATCCTCGTACTTGTTAGTCGCAGCGTTGTAGCCGTAATTGGTGTCCTTGTGCTCGTGGATCTTGGCGACAACCACTGCGCCTTCTTCGCCGGCGTTGCCGACGATCTGGCGGAGTGGCTCTTCGAGGGCGCGGCGGATGAGCTGTGCACCGATCTTCTCGTCGCCTTCCATGGTCTTGATGAGCGCGTCCACATCGGGAATCGCACGAACCAGGGCAACACCGCCGCCTGGGACGATTCCTTCTTCGACTGCTGCACGGGTTGCGTGCATGGCGTCTTCGACGCGAGCTTTCTTTTCCTTCATCTCGGTCTCAGTTGCCGCGCCTACCTTGATGACGGCGACGCCGCCGACCAGCTTGGCGAGGCGCTCCTGGAGCTTCTCGCGGTCGTAGTCGGAGGTGGTCTTGTCGATCTGGTTGCGGATTTCCTTGACGCGGCCTTCGATGGTCTTGGAGTCTCCGCGGCCCTCGATGATGGTGGTGTTGTCCTTGTCGATGGTGACGCGCTTGGCGCTGCCGAGGTCCTCGATCTTTACGTTCTCAAGCTTGATACCGAGATCCTCAGTGATGGCCTTGCCGCCGGTAAGCTTGGCGATGTCTTCGAGCATGGCCTTGCGGCGGTCTCCGAAGCCGGGAGCCTTGACGGCAGCGACGTTCAGGGTTCCGCGCAGCTTGTTGACGACGAGGGTGGCGAGGGCTTCGCCATCGACGTCTTCCGCGATGATTACGAGTGGCTTGCTGTTGCGGGCAACCTGCTCGAGCAGCGGGAGAAGATCCTTCATGGAGCTGATCTTCTTCTCGTGGATGAGGATGTAGGGATCTTCGAGCGAGACTTCCATGCGGTCAGGGTCAGTGACGAAGTAGGGGCTGAGGTAGCCGCGATCGAACTGCATGCCTTCGACGACTTCGAGCAGGGTTTCGAGGGTCTTGGACTCTTCGACGGTGATGACGCCGTCTTTGCCGACCTTCTTCATGGCCTCGGCGATGATGGTGCCGATGGTGGAGTCAGAGTTGGCGGAGATGGTGCCGACCTGGGCAATCATGTCTCCGGTGACGGGCTTGGAGAACTTGGAGAGCGCTCCGCCGGTGACGACGCCGTTCTCGTCGCGCTTGCCGACGATGGCCTCAACAGCCTTGTCGATGCCGCGCTTGAGGGCCATGGGATTGGCTCCGGCGGCAACGGTCTTGACGCCTTCGCGATAGATGGCCTGGGCGAGGACGGTGGCGGTGGTGGTTCCGTCGCCGGCTACGTCAGAGGTCTTGGAGGCGACTTCGCGCACCATCTGCGCGCCCATGTTTTCGAGTGAATCCTTAAGCTCGATTTCCTTGGCTACGGTCACGCCGTCCTTGGTGATGGTGGGCGAACCGAACTTCTTCTCGATGACGACGTTGCGGCCCTTGGGACCGAGGGTCACCTTCACTGCGTCAGCCAGAGTATTCACGCCGCGCAGAATTGCCTGGCGGGAATCTTCTCCGTGCAGAATTTGCTTTGCCATTGCTATTTCTCCTAAACAGTCACGGAGCGGTGCTCCGGTTTACAAGGTTTTGGGCCGAAGGCCCGTGTCGCTGGACGCGGAGTCCTACTTTTTCTTGAGGATGCCGAGGACTTCTTCCTCGCGCATGATGAGGAACTCCTCGCCGTCGATCTTGATTTCGGTGCCGGAGTACTTGCCGAAGAGGACACGGTCGCCAGCCTTGACGTCGAGAGGGAAGACCTTGCCTTCGTCGTTGGACTTGCCCTTGCCTACGGAAATAACTTCGCCCTCCTGGGGCTTTTCCTTGGCGCTGTCGGGGATGATGATGCCGCCACGGACGGTCTCACCCTCTTCGATACGCCGAACCAGGATGCGATCGTGCAGCGGAGTAAAGGTGGTCGCTACGGATGCAGTTGCCATTGCGTTGCTTCTCCTTCGCGCGAGGGATTGCCTCGCGGGTATTGGTACAAATCAAAAGAAATGGGCCGGACTTTCCGGCGGCGGATGGTGGAATCCGGGCCTGGCGGCCCGTTAGCACTTACGCCTTCCGATTGCTAAGGTACTGCGTTGAGAAGACAGATGTCAAGTGGTGGGGTGTAAAAAGTGAGTGAATTACGCTCATATTTATTTCAATGGATGATGTGCAATTTCGGGCACATTTGACCTGCCGACGGTGCAAATTGCCTCGACGGCATGTGCCGGTGAGGAAGAGGTCTGGATTTAGACGGTTGTTGTTGCCCGGCTTCTCCATATGACGGGCTGGCCGGGGATAGTTACGCGGGTGATGGCAACTACGCTGATATCGTCGGTCTGGCCGAACTGCTGGGCGGCGGTGGCGATTTCGGCGGCGGTGATGGGCACAGTGAGCATTTGACGGACACGGTCGAAGCCGAAGAGACGGCCCTCCTCGTTCTGGGCCTCTACGACACCGTCGGAGAGGAGGATGAGGCGGTCGGATGGGTCGATGACGAAGCGGAGCTCGGATAAATCAGAGTCGAGGATCATGCCGAGGGGCAGAGATCCTTCAATGGGCAACTCTTTTCCGTTGAGGTAGGGAGGGAGGTGTCCGGCGTTGGCGAGGACGGCGTCTCCATCGATAGAGATGCGAAGGGCGAGGCAGGTGGCGTGAGCGTGTCCGCGCTCGACGAGCTGGTTATTGATGGCGCGGAGAACGACGGCGGGGTCATTGGAGTGCGCGGATTCGGTGCGGGCGGCGCCGACGATGAGCGCGCCGAGCATTCCGGCCTGGAGGCCTTTGCCGGTTACGTCTCCGGCTACGATGAGGGCGCTGCCGTCGTCGGGGTTGGGAATGATCTGGAAGAAGTCTCCGCCGACATCGCGCGCGGGGCGGTATTCACTCTCGAATTTCAGGCCGGGGACCTGGGGCAGCTCTTCGGGAATGAGAATCTGCTGCACCTCCTGCGCCTGCTTTACGTCGGTTTCCACTTCCCGCTGATGCTGTAGGGAGAGCATGAGACGGCGCAGCAGCAGCACAAAGATGACTGCGGCCAGAGCCAGGTAAGCGATCTCAGCGATGGTGACCTGCACACCGAAGGGGAACCAGTTGGTGCGGAAGTGGAGGATCGAAAGCTCGTCCTGAAACTGGGCGACGACGACCAGCATGACGGCGGGGAGGGCGAGCAGGCCTTCCCAGCCTTCAGTATTGACGCCCTCGATGACGATAAACATGAGAGGCAACAGGAAGAGGATGCGGATGCCGACGGAGATAAGGCGAAAGAGCGCGCTGACGGGATGCGGGATGGCGTTGTAGAAGATGTCTTCGCCGAGGGCATTGCTGATGGCATACATCACGGTGAAGAAGGCGATGAATTTGGGCATCCACGGCAGGTCCCGGAGCCGGAACCAGGCCCACCAGACCATGACCCATCCGCCGAGGATGAGCGGGCCGAGGAGGACGTCCTGGAGGAAGACGGCGGTGGGGATGCTTTCCGCATGGGTCCAGGACGCAATGCATGCGGCGATGCTTTGGATGGCGGTGAGCAGAAAGACGAAGGCGAGCCACCAGTAGACGCGGTCGGCGCGGTCGAACATGGTCAGGCTGGCGGCCATGATGGCGAGCAGGCAAAACAGCACGCCGGTGATTGCTCCGAATTCGTAGGTACGAATCAGGCCGAGCTTTGCCAGTTGATAGTTCGCGGCGATGGCGTCGGCGTCGCCGACCAGCGGCGCGGTGTGAAAGCCGCCCGCGTCGGGGGCCCTGAGGAGGCTCAGGGGCTGCATCCAGACGCGGAAGGCCAGCACCAGCACCTGCGGGCCTTCAGCATTAAGGTGCGGAATCTGGAACATCCTGGGCTGGCTGTAGAAAGCGACCGGAGCGGTCCCGTTGCCGGGGAATTTGCCGAAGCTGCCCAGCAAGGCTCCGTTGGCGAAGACCTGGTAGGCGTCGTTAACGTTTGGCGGCCCGATGAGGGCGAAGCTTTCTCCAGGGCGCACATCGAGCTGCACGCGGATGCGATACCAGGCGTAGCCCCAGTAATCGGGATGGCCTTGATCGATCCAACCAGCTACATAGTTGGGCCATCCGGTGGTCGGATCGTATGAGCCGGCCCTGGGCGTGAGGCTGATGTTCTCCCATGACGAGTCGTCATAGGTTGGGTCAGACCAATCGGGCTCATCGCCGACGCGAAACTTCCACGGTCCATTGAGCACGACGACCGACTGGCCGAGGGCCATGCTTGCGGCGGGAGCAGCGGGAGCAGCTGGCGCGGCAGTGGGAGCGGCGGGAGCGGCAGTGGGAGAAACATTCTGTGCGCGAGTCTGCAGCAGCAGAAAAGGCAGCAGTAGTGCAGAGAACAGCAGACGTCTCATTTGCAGCTTTCCGAGGGAGAACTTCATTGATATCAGTAATCGCGGGGTTGCGCAACGGGAATGTTCCACAGGAGGCGGCCCCAGTTGAGTTGGATTTTGTTTTGCACGGAGCGGTCCGTGTTTTTATGTTGCGTGAGCGGCTTTCCGGATTGGTGATCGGGTGATGGAGAGGACGGTGATGTCGTCGTTCTGGCCGAATTGTTTTGCTGTTTCGGCGATGACTGCGGCGGGTTGATTGCTGATGGCCTGGGTTCGGTCGAAGCCGAAGAGTTCGCGGTGCTGGTTGGTGGCTTCTACGACTCCGTCGGAGACGAAGGTTAGGCGATCTGCGGGATGGAGCTGGTAGTTCGATTCGGAGTAGCTGACATTTGAGACGATGCCGAGCGGGAGTCCGGCTTCAACAGCGAGTTCTTTTCCATTGCGATAGGGCGCGAGGTTTCCGGCGTTGGCGAGGGTCATTTCGCCGTCGGCGGCGGTGCAGGTGGCGAATCCGGTGATTTGTCCGTGGAGGACGCGGTTGAGATGTGCGAGCACCTGCGCGGGTTGACGCTCGGGGTGATCGCGGACCGCTCCGATGATGGTGCTTACGGTCATAGCGGCCTTGAGTCCCTTGCCGCTGACGTCGCCTACGACGATTAACAGGGAGCCGTCGCTGGCGGGGAGGACCTGGAAGAAATCTCCGCCGACTTCGCTGGCGGGGAGGTAGACGCTCTCGACGGTGAAGCCGGGGGTGCTGGGAGCGGTTGCAGGAATGAGGAGCGATTAAATGGTCTTTGCGGCTTCAAACTCGGCGGCGAGGCGCTCTTCTTCTTTTCTTGCGAGGGAAAAGCGGCGCACGAGGAAGATGAGCAGCGCCAGCACGAAGAGGTAATTGATGATGTCGGTGAGCAGGAGTGGATACGGGTGCAGCGAGATCGGTTTGAACAGGGGTTGCCATGGGGCCGGCCATCCAAGCTGCCCGGTTATTTCGGAGATATGGATGAGGATATTGAAGCCATACAGAAGTGTGGCGGGCGCCAGCAGCAGGCGCGCGGATTTGTCGCCTCTGTAGGCGCACACAGCGAGTGCGGCGATGATCCAGAAATAGGCCGGCAGCATGAGGCTTGCGCCGACCACATGGCCGATTGCCCATGCCGTCCACTGAAGCCAGGTAAGAATTACGCCGAAGGGAGAGAGCGCCATGGCAATGCAGGCCACCCACCAGAGCCACGACCGTTTCCGGCGCAGAACGAGCGAGAAAAACAGCAGACCTGCAACCACCGACATGGCGTCCGTTGCGGCGTCGAGAAAGACAATGAGGCTTAACGGAAGCGAAGCGAGCAGGTGATTCTCAGCAGCCAACGCTGCGTTTGTGCCGGCGGCAAGAATATATATGGCGAACCAGAGATATTCACGATCGGCGGAACGAAGGAAAAACAGAACGAGGACCGTGAGTCCGACCAGCGCGGTAATGAGGCAATACGCATAGATGTTGACTCTGGTCAGCGCGCTTGCATTCCGGTCGGCATGAAAGCGCTGCTGCAGAAGGAAAGGATTGCCTGCCAGGCTACCCGGGCCTTGAGGGCCGCCGGTGCCGAAGGCGGAGGCGTAAGACTGGGAGTTCCACACGCGCACGGCGATCTGAATTATCTGTGGTCCTGTCCCGCCGGGCAGACGGTAGAGCATGGGGGCGAAATTCACAACGGGAGATGCGGTCGGTGTGGTTGAACCTGCGCTGCCGATGAGTTTTCCGTTCGCATATACCTGATAGCCGCAATAGATTGTTGTGAGCACCAGAGAGACCGGCTTACTGCCGTCCGGAACCTGAAGCTTGAAGCGGTACCAGGCGTAGCCTCCATAGTTGGGATAGCCCTGGGCTGTCCAGTTTTGGTCTGAGCGGAGCAGCGGCCATTGGGAGTCGTCGAAGGCGGGACTGGCCCAGGCGGGGTTGTCTCCGGTGTGGAAGCTCCAGAGGCCGTCGAGGGAGACGACGGGCTCGCGTCCGGTTTGCAGGCTGAAGGTCTGGGCGTGGAGTCCTGCGCATGCAGAGAGCAGGAGCAAGAAAACAAGCAGGAAGGTCTTCTTCATGCAAAGGCTGCCTGCATTGAGTGCTCACGAGTGACGGCGATTACGCTGATGTCGTCCTCCTGGCCGAATTCCTGCGCGGCCTCGGCCAGCGCAGCTACGGAGACAGGCCTGGAGGCTGAATCGCTGGCCAGTAGCTGCTCGATGCGTTCAAAGCCGAAGAGCTTTCCGTCGGCGTCCATGGCTTCTGCGATACCGTCGGAGACGAGCACGAGGCGGTCGCCTTCGTTCAGTTTGAAGCGGGTGATGGACGGCTCGGGATTGGACATTGTGCCCAGCGGCAGCGCGCCTTCGACGGGCACGGGCTTTCCGTTGAGGTAGGGCGGCAGGTGTCCGGCGTTGGCGAGGGTGATGCTTCCGTCGGCAGCGATGCGCATGGCGAGTGCGGTGGCGTGGGCGTCTCCGCGACCAATGAGGCGGCGGTTGAGGGCCTTCAGCAGGAAGACGGGATCGGGGTTGAGCTCGACGGTGCTGCGGATGCCTCCGACCAGCACGGCGACCAGCATCCCGGCTTTGAGGCCTTTGCCGGTTACGTCTCCGGCGACGATGAGGACGCTGCCGTCGGAGGCGTGCGGAATGATCTGGAAGAAGTCTCCGCCGACTTCGCGTGCGGGGCGGTATTCGCTCTCGATGGTGAGGCCGGGGACCTGCGGAAGCTCTTCAGGAATGAGCACCTGCTGGACCTCCTGCGCCTGTTTTACGTCTTCGACCATGGCCTGCTGACGGCGCTGGGAGGCGCGGAAGCGGCGCATGAGGACAAACGAGAAACAAAACAGGGAGGCAAGAGAGGTGAGCAGCACAAGCGGAACGTCGACTCCGAAGGGAAACCAGGCAATGCGGATGTGGAGCGCTTTGTAGACGTAATAGAGATTGGGCAGGCCGTAGAAGATGAGGGCGAGCAGGAGCATCCAGTCGACTTTTGGCGCTTTGCGGATGCCGTAATACGCGATCAAGATCAGGAGTGTGATGATCGCGGCGTCCGTGACTTGGTTGCCGAGGCGATAGGCGTTGAAGATGAAATGCGGAGCCTTCGGGCCGCTGGTGGTGAGCCATGGAAAGAGCAACTTTACGGCCGCATAGAAGACGGTTATCACGATGATCGCGTTGCGAATCCACTTTTTCTGCTGCAGGTCGAAGTAGGCCCACCAGGTGATGGCCCAGAGAGCGCGGAAGGCCGCGATGATGATGGCGCCGGCATATACCTGCTGAATTGCCGTGAGGTGCATGCTAGTGTTCGAGAACGCAGAGATGAGCATATCAAGCGCACTGCATGCACAGGCCGCGAGCGGTAACAACAGGATTCGCTCGGTGCGGTCAAAGACGTAGAGCATGAGGATGAGGAGCGTGAACAGCAGATAGATGAGGAAGTTGACGATGAGTGAGGACGATTGCAGATACTGGTCCTCCCACTTTACGTGGTAGACCGGCACAATCGCATCCGTGAACCCGATGTAGGGCGGGTTGTGCATGCCGCCGGGGCTATTGACCTGCAGCAGTTCGCGCGGCGCCATATAGAAACGGAAGGCGATCTGGAGATTGCCGCCGGGGCTGTTCTGAATGACGGATGCTGGAATTTGAAACATGCGCGGCTGCGTGACGTAAACAGTTGGCACGGAGCCGCTGAAGTCTCCGAAGGAGCCGAGGAGATGGCCGTTGACGAAGACCTGGTAGCTGTCGTCCACGTCGTCGGGAGCGAGCAGGGTAACCGGAGCGTCTACGCCGGTGAGGCGCACCTGGATGCGATACCACGCGTATCCGGAGTAGCTGGGATGGCCTTTGCCGGTCCAGCCGGGGACAAAGCCCGGGGTTCCCTGTCCAGGATCGAAGGAGTCGGCGGCAACACCGACGTTGGTGGTTTCCCATGCGGAGTCGTCGAAGCTTGGGTCGGACCACTGCGGGTTGTCGCCAATGTGGAAGCGCCACGGGCCGTTGAGTGCGATGGCGGAGTGGCCGAGGGTGATGCTTGTTTGCGGCGCAGTGCCGGGAGTGGAGAGACCTTGAGCGAAGGCAGACGATGCAAAGAGCGATGCGGTCAGTAGTGAAAACAGCAAACGTCTCATAGATAGGCCTTTTGGGGAGCACTCCACCAATACCAGCGACGCCGAAGATTAGCAAGGACTGGCCCCTTCGGCTTCACTCAGGGCAGGCTGTCCAGGCAGACGCGCTTCGCGCAAAAACACTACCCGATATGGCACCTCTAAAAGGCAGAGATCAAAAAGTCATCGATCCGTGTGCGGTGGTCAATCGCAGGTCGGCGATTTCGAGTTCGATGCCGCCGAAGGTGGGGTGGTCATTTTTGCGGACCTTGTAGGCGAGGTCGATGCGGCTGTTTTCCTTGAGGTTGAGTGCGGCGAGTTTTTCGGCGCAGTTCCAGCCTACGGCCGAGATCTTTGTGGGGGAGTTCTGTGCGTTGAGTTGGAGGCGGATGTGTTTTTCCTTCATGATGCGCGGCGGCGTGGCGATGCGGATGTCGTGCGCAATGAAGATGGGCTCTTCATTCTCCACGCCGCAGGGTTCGAGTTTCTTCAGCCACGCATAGAGCGCTTCATTCACCTCTTCGAGAGGGAGTAGCGCGTCGCACTGAAGCGGGCTGCCGAGCTGCTCTTCCCTGAGGTTGGCTTCAGCGTAAGCTGCGAGGCGCGCACGCAGTTGCGGGACACGGTCGGAGGGAAGCGAGAAGCCTGCGGCGTGGGCGTGGCCTCCGAAGCGGGTGAAGAGATCGTGGCAGCTTTCGAGGGCGTTGAGCAGATGGAAGCTGGGGATGGAGCGGCCGGAGCCGTAGGCTTCGCCGTCTTCGTGCGCGAGCACGAGCGTAGGCTTGCCGGTGCGCTCAACGATGCGCGAGGCGAGGATGCCAATGACGCCGCGATGCCAGCCGTCTCCGTCGATGACGAGGCAGCGGGATTGGCTGAATTGAGGCTGATTGAGCTGGGTGAGAATTTCGGCGAGTGCAGAGGCCTCGGTGTTGCGGCGGTCCTGATTGAGCTGCTCCAGCTTTTGTGCGATGGCGAGGGCGCGATCGGGGTCGCGGGTGGTGAAGAGCTCGACGACTTCGGAGGCGATGTCCATGCGTCCGGCGGCATTGATGCGCGGGGCGAGGCGGAAGCCAATGTCGGTTACTGTAAGAAGCCTGGGTGGAGTGATGGCGCGCTTCCACCCCACGGACGAAGACCTGTCCGTGGGGGCCCCGGTGTGGGCGGGATCGATCTGGGCGACCTGCATGAGCGCGCGGAGGCCGGAGTGGACGGGACGCTGCAGCTCCTGAATGCCGAGGGCTACGAAGATGCGGTTTTCGCCGAGGAGCGGCACGGCGTCGGCCACGGTGGCGATGGCGAGCAGCTTGAGGAAGGACGGGAGGAGTTTGGTCCGGGCGAGGGCGGGGTCGTGGCTCTCCAAGAGCGCCTGGGAGAGCTTGAAGGCGACGCCTGCTCCGCAGAGATGCTTGCAGGGGTAGGCGCATCCGGGCTGGTTGGGGTTGAGGATGGCGAGAGCCTTGGGCAAACCGAGCGCGGTCTCCGGTAAGTGGTGGTCGGTGACGATGAGGTCGAGGCCGAGGGCTTCGGCGGCCTCGGCGGCGGCGAAGGCGCGAATGCCGGTGTCGACGCTGATGACGAGGCGGATGCCTTCGCGGGCGGCGATTTCGAGAATCTCGCGCTGCATTCCGTAGCCCTCGCGGAGGCGATGCGGGACGTGGAAGCGGGCTGTGCCGCCGAGTCGCTCGATGGCGGTCTTGAGGAGGACGACGGCGGTGGTTCCGTCCACGTCGTAGTCCCCGTATATAAGGATAGGCTCGCGGGCGGCGATGGCCTGCTGGATGCGCGCGACGGCGGCGGCCATGCCGAGCATGAGGTAGGGATCGTGCAGATGATCGAGGCTGGGATGGAGGAAGCGAGCGGCTTGCTCCGCGGTGCAGATGCCGCGGGCTATGAGCAGGCGCGCGATGAGCGGTGGCAACTCAGCTTCGCGGGCGAGGGCTTCTTCCGCAAAGGGGGGCGGTTGATGGACGACCCACTTTTGCAGCGGACGTATTGATTTTGCGCTGCTGAGAGGCGTTGCCTCGGACGTGCTCACAGGCCCTAGTTCTCGTCCTCATCGGCATCGTCGCCGAAGGTCACGGAGCCGAAGTGGTCGAGAGATTCGAGGAGGTTCTGGTAGCGCTCGTACCAGCTGGTGGTGCTTTCGTGGAGAAAGACGACTCCCTGATAGGCGAAGCCGAGCTGGATGTAGCCGACTTTGCCGACGTAGGTTGCGAGAGACTGCGCCTCGTCGAGCTCGGGCGCGTCGTTGTCAGGGAAGTTGGCCTCCTGCAGCTCTTCGACCAGGAGCTCGAGGTCGGCCTTTTCGAGCAGGACATCGCTCATGGTGAGAA
>JBARHV010000032.1:0-28552 GCA_049799415.1 Silvibacterium sp. | reverse complement strand
GATTAGTTCCGCCGTTCTCGCCGCAGCCACGCTGTGCGCAACCTCCGCTTTTGCCGCCAACAAGGCCGTGGTGAATATTCCCTTCAACTTCGTGAGCCAGGGACATAGCTTCCCTGCAGGCCAATATGTCGCAACCGTGGACACCAATCACAACGTGCTTGCGCTCAGCAGCACAACCAACACCAAGGTATCGGCCCACTGGGTAGCAGGCCCCGCCGGCGATAACCCCAACGATGAAAAGTTGATCCTCAAGTTCGATGACCTGGGCAACAAACACACGCTGCGCACTGTGCAGCTTGGCCCCGAGGTCACATCAAGACTGGACGCTCCCTCGCGCCATCACGATGCGGGCAGCATCGCGGCTACAGTAAGCGGCCAGTAACGCAGAACAACTCGTCACAGCCCGCGTTGGTTCGCTCCGGCGCGGGCCTTTTTTTCTAACCACGCACAGCGGGAGTCAAATACTCCGGCCCCACTGGATCAACGACTGATTCGCAGACGATCGCATCCATTGCCGCCATAGCCTCGTTGTCCAGCTTCCATCCAAAGATCCCGTCTACCGCATTCAATTGCTCCGGACGCTTCGCGCCCCACAACGCCGCACTCACTCCCGGCTGATCCAGCACCCAGCGCGCGGCTACCTCCAGCACACTTTTGCCGTAGCGCTCGCGCGCGAAATCTCCCAGCCGTGCCACCGCCTGCAGATATTGCGCAAAACGCGGCGGCTGAAATTTAGGATCAACGCGGCGAACATCGCCTTCCGGAAACTTTGTGTCGAGCGTGAGCCGTCCCGCCAGCAGGCTACGGCATAGCGAACTGTACGTCAGCACGGCAATGGAATGCTCGCGACAATATGGCAGCACCTCATCATCGATTGCGCGCTCAAACAGGTTGTAGGGTGGCTGATTCGAGTGCAGCGGAGCCACGCTCCGGAACGCTTCCATTTGCGCCGCGGAGAAATTACTTACGCCGATGGCGCGAATCCGGCCCTCCACATACAGCGTCAGCAAAACCTCTGCCGCGCGCTCCACCGGAATCGTCGTATCCGGCCAGTGAATCTGGTACAGGTCCACGTACTCCGTACCCAGCCGCCGCAGCGAGTCCTCGAACTCCTGCCGCAACCGCGCCGGATCGGAGTTCGCGAAGACGCCGCGGTCATTCCACTCCAGCCCCGCTTTGGTTGCTATATAAAACTTTTCGCGATGCCCATGTTGCCGCATCGCCTTGCCTATGAGTTCTTCCGCGCGACCGCGACCATAAATCGGCGCCGTGTCGATCAGGTTGATGCCGTGTTCGAAAATCGCGAGGCAGGACGCAATCGCGTCGCCGTCGCTCACCTCACCCCACTCGGAGCCGCCGATGGCCCAGGTGCCGAGTCCAATGCGTGAAACGTGTGCAGTATCCAGCGTGAAGAATTCCATATTCGCCAGCATATAAGATTGCCGGCCGGGCAAGGCCGAGATTTAGATGTGGCAGCTCGCCGCTCCGCGCTTCTCCAGATATTTCTGGTGATAGTCTTCCGCACGCCAGAACGTCTGCGCCGGAACCACCTCTGTCACAATCGGCTTCGCAAACCGCTTGTCAGCGGTCAGCCTCGCAATCGCCTCTTTTGCCTCGGCTTCCTGTTCAGGCGAATGGAAAAACACTGCGCTGCGATACTGCCTGCCCCAGTCGGGCCCCTGCCGATTCAACTGCGAAGGATCGTGCAGCTCAAAAAACAGGTCCAGCAGCTGCTGGTAGCTTACCTTTACCGGATCGTAGTCAATCTCGACCACCTCCGCATGTCCCGTCGCATCCGTGCAGACATCGCGATAGCTGGGCCGCTCCGTCTTGCCGCCCTCGTAACCAACCGCAGTCTCCGTCACTCCCGGAACCTGCTGAAACCGCAGCTCTACACCCCAGAAGCATCCTGCTCCAAATGTCGCTTTCGCCATAGCAACCCCCGCTGATTAGATGTCTCAGGCAGCGCCAAAGATTTTACGCGTTATCTCTTCCTCGCCACTGTCTTAACCGCTTTCGCCTTCGCCGGACGCACCGCCCGCCGCAGCTTCTCCACTTCCTGCTCGGTCAGCTCACGCGCTTCGCCCGGTTCCACGTCCAGCACCAATGGTCCGTAACCGATCCGCCGAATTTTCTCCACGTGATGCCCGATTTCTTCAAACATCTTGCGAATTTCGCGGTTCCGGCCCTCAATCAGCACCAGCTCATACCAGGGATTCTCCGCGTCGCGGAACAGCCGTACCTTTGCCGGAGCCGTCAGCACCCGTCCCTCGTGCGTTCCCGGCTTTCCGCGCTCAATCATTAACCCTGAGCGAATCTGCTCCAGCCCGGCCTCTGGCGGTTTGCCACTCACCTTCACCAGATAGGTCTTCTCGACTTTGGCCGCGGCCCGCGTCAGCGCATTGGCCAGCTCGCCGTCGTTGGTCATAAGCAGCAGGCCTTCGCTGGCGTAGTCCAATCGCCCCACCGGAAACACCCGCTCACCACGCCGGACTAACTGCATCACCGTGGGCCTGCCCTGTGGATCGCTGGCTGTTGTGACGTAGCCTTTCGGCTTATTGACCATGTAATAGCGAGGCCGTTCCGCACCCTGCAACAGCTTGCCGTCCACACGGATATGGTCCCGCGTCGCGTCAGCCTTGGTTCCCAGTTCGGTTACGACCTTGCCGTTGACCTGCACGCGCCCGGCCAGAATCAGCTCTTCCGCCTTGCGCCGCGAACACACTCCGGCAGCGGCAAGAATCTTTTGCAGACGATTCTGCGTGCCGTCTTCGCTCATCCGTTCCCTTCATCGGCGCGTTCCGCCTCAGCGGATGTGGCGTCCTCAGCTGTCTCGTCCTCGGATGTTTCTCCATCGCCGCGCATCGCAACCAGATCCTCAGCCTGAGCGCCCTCAAACGGAAGCTCGCTCCCCTGGGCGCTTGCAGACACGCTATCCTCCGTCTCCGCCAGCTCACCCGCCATCTTCTCGAACTCTTCGATCGACGGCAGCTCGTTCAGATCCTTCAACCCAAAGCGCAGCAAAAATTCCTTCGTCGTCTTGTACAGAATCGGACGCCCGATGACCTGTTTGCGTCCCGCCGTCGTGATCAGCTTGCGGCTCACCAGCGAGCCAAGCACGCCGCCCGAATCTACGCCGCGAATCTCGCTCACTTCAGGCGCCGTCACCGGCTGTTTGTAAGCAATTACCGCCAGCGTCTCCAATGCCTGAAGAGACAGCTTCATTGGAGGCTTCAGGCTCTTGACGAACCCCCGCACTGCGTCGTGATATTCGGGCTTGGTGGCCACGCGATAACCGCCGGCAATCTCACGAATCTCCACACCGCGGTCGCCTTCACTGTATTCGGCGATCAACCCGGCGACGATTCGCCGTACTTCTTCGCGCACCTCGCGATCCCTCTGGCGCGCTGCGCGCTTCTCTTCTTCCGCCGCCTGCTTTTCCGGGTCCGCCGCAGAGTTGCTCTCCCCAGATGCTTCCTCCGGCACAATCTCGGGTTCCTCCAGAGCAAGACCCAGAACCTCCGGCTCAACCCCGGTCAGCGTTTCCGCCCGGCTCACAGCCTCGGCGCTCAGACGCGCCATGCGTTCTTCAAGAAGTTCGGCTTGAAATAATGCGGCAATCTGCGCCAGCGTGACTGGCTCTTCCGCGGCGTAAATGACGGCTTCGATTTTGGCTTTCAGACTCATGGGTCAATAAAAATGGCGCTGTTTTGATACTACAGAAGCAACGTCGAATGCGTGATGCTGCTAAAGAGCGTCTCCGGCGTCAGGACCAGTCATCGCGCATCTGGCTTATACGCTCATTCAGCACTTCTTCAAACTGTTCGTGCTTCTTCACAAAAATTTCGCTGAAGTTCCTGTCCTGCCGCAGCAGAATTGCCTGCAAACGCACCAGCTCCAGCAGCGCCAGGAACATTGCAATCAGCGCCTTCTCCGACTTGGTGTTAGCCAGCAGACGGCGCAGCGCCACCGGGCGGTCTTCCATCATCAGGCGGCGGCGCATAAAGTCGATCATCTGGCCGACGGTCACCGCATCCTCTTCCATATCGAGCACTGGACGGCTCCTTGCACGGTCCAGAATCTCCTGAAACACGCGCACCAGATCCATGGTGTCGGCGGCAATCTCCGGCTCAGTACCCTCAGCATTACGAAATTCCCGGATGCCGGGATTCGTCCACGTTGCGGCTTCCACCTGCTGCTTTTCATGGAGCATCTGCGCGGCATTCTTAAATCGCTCATGCTCCAGCAGCCGCTCCACCAGCTCGCGCCGCGGATCGTCAGCCTCTTCCGCCGTCTCCGCGGGAGAGCGCGGCAGAAGCATGCGGCTCTTAATGTGAATCAGCAGCGCGGCGGTATAAATGAAGTCTCCAGCCGCATCCACGTCGGTCTCTTTCAGGCGCTCGACATAGGCCAGAAACTGCGCGGTGATCTTGGCAATCGGGATGTCGTAAATATCGATGTCCTGCTTGCGGATCAGGTCCAGCAGCAGGTCGAGCGGTCCGTCATAAACATTGCCCACGGCTACCGAGAATGGATACGCGGAGTCCGTCTCTTTTCTCGACGTATTCGGCACATCCGGAGCCTTCGCGGTAGTCACGCTCTCTGCGCTCTGCTCCTGGTTGGGCTTCTGTTCGAGTCCCGGTTCCTGCCCTGCGATTTTTTCCCGTTCGTCCGTCACCGCAGTCCTCACTCACCCAAACCCATCGCCGCGCGCACCTGAACCATTGTCTGCTCGGCACGGGCTGTCGCGCGCTGCTCCCCGGCCTTCAAAATCTCTTTCACCAGTGCCGGATCGTTTTCAAACCTGCGACGCCGCTCCTGAATCGGAGCCAGTTGCGCAACCACCGCATCCGCCAGCCATCCTTTGCATTCGATGCAGCCAATGCCCGCCGTCGTGCAGCCTTCGCGCACTTTTTGTTGCGTCTCCGCGCCTGAAAAGACCTTGTGCAGATCAAACACCGGGCAGACCTCAGGATTGCCGGGATCGGTCCGCCGCACACGCGCCGGGTCCGTCACCATCGGCTTCAGCTTCTGCCGGATCACTGCCTCCGGATCAGTCAGCAGAATCGTGTTCCCGTAGCTCTTGGACATTTTGCGGCCGTCGGTGCCAGGCAGCTTTGGTGATGGCGTGAGGAGGACCTTTGGCTCAGGAAGAATCGGCTGCTTACGATGCGCAACGTCCGGATAGAACTGGTTGAATCGCCGCGCAACCTCGCGCGTAAGCTCCACGTGCGCTACCTGGTCCTGCCCCACAGGAACAAAATCGGCCTGGTAAATCAAAATGTCTGCGGATTGCAGCAGCGGATACCCCAGAAACCCATAGGTGCTCAGGTCTTTTCCAGTGAGGTTCTCCTGCTGTTCTTTATAGGTGGGTACCCGCTCCAGCCAGCCCAGTGGCGTGATCATGGAAAAAAGCAGATGCAGTTCTGCATGCGCCTTCACATCGCTCTGCACAAAGATCACGCACTGCTCAGGATCGAGTCCCGCGCCCAGCCAATCCAGCGCGACCTCGCGGGTATTTTCGGCCACCTGCGAAGGGTCGGCGTAGTCCGTCGTGAGCGCATGCCAGTCGGCAATGAAAAAGTAGCACTCATACTCATGCTGCAGGCGCACCCAGTTATAGAGCGCGCCCATATAGTTGCCCAGATGCAGTTTGCCGGTGGGGCGCATGCCGCTGAGCACGCGCTTCCGTACATCAGAAGAGGAGTTCGACACCCGTGTTCCTTCGCTTGAAATGACTCGCTCTATTGTACGAGAGCGCAGCGAGAAACACGGTGCGATTCCTGTGGCGAAAACAGGGTGCTTCCCACGACCAACGGGAGTGGCCATGCGAAGCGATTGCCCGGACGGCAAGTCCTGAGCAAAGCCGAAGGGGCAAGTCCTACTGCTGCTGGGTTTGCGGAGGCGCACCCTGCGGAGCGCCGTTCTGCTGCGGACCATTCGGTTCAGGGCTGCGCGGAGCCGCATACTTTGGCCGATTGATCAACTTGAAGCCGTCCTGCACCACGAAGAAGTTCTGCTCGGGAAGATCGGCCTCAAGCAGCCGCCCGTCGTGCGTGTAAAACAGCTCCACGCTGATCGCATTCTGCGCGCTCACCGTCACCGTCGTGTGCTCTACGTCCATTTCGCGGCCATCCAGCCGGCCACGAACACTTGCGTCGCCCTCATAGACCGAGGGAACCAAAAGTCCGGTCTCTTTGGGAATCAGGACCCAGGACACCGCCGGATTCTCCAGCCCGATGCGCGCCAGCAACGTGTAGCCCGCTGGATCAAGATCAGGCAGCAATGCCAGGTGCTGGTGCCGGTCAATCGTATTCTGCGTATCTTTGCCCTTGGCGTTTATCTTGATTTGGAACTGCCGTCCGGTCGGGTCGGCGTTCACAGAGAATGTCACTGGGCTGCCGTTCACCGTCCCCGTAATCTGGTCGCTCACCAGATTCAGCATGTGGTCAAGATTCTGCGTGTTGTGAAAGCTGTAGCTGAACTTTGACAGATGCAGGTCGCCGTTCGAAGCAACCGAATATCCGGCGCTTGTCGGCGTAACCGTGAACTCCGACGATCCAACCGTCTTGTCACCCTGATAAATTGTGTAGCGCGAAGACCCCGCGGGGATGGCGGTCTGGGCCTGGACCATTCCGGCGGGTAAAAGCAGCGCAAGCAAAAAAGAAAAGATCGAAAAACGCATTCGTGTCGTACCTCTCACTTACTCAGACGCACTTTTCCGCCAGAAGCTTCGGTAAAAATGTACTTTAGCGGCGAGAAAAAGCAAAACCCGCCGGATCGAAATCCAGCGGGTCAGTGGTTATAGATGCAAGCAAGATTTAAGCCGGGGAGGGGCTGCCTTCCGGCAATCCCGGACTGCGTCCCGGCTCCGGTTTCAGGACCTGCTGCACATCCGTCACCGTGGCGCCTGCGCCACCCGAGGGCTTCGTGAACGGAGGCAGCTCTTTGCCATCGACCAGCAGCCGAATCTCGTTCGCATCCAGCGTCTCGCGTTCCAGCAGGGCAGCCGACATACGGTGCATCGCGTCCTGGTGCGTATCCAGGATGTTGTACGCCGAGCGGTACGCCGCATCCACCAGGCTGCGCACCTCGCCGTCGATCTGCCGCGCCGTTTCTTCTGAGAAGTCGCGGTGTTGCGCAATCTCGCGGCCCAGGAAGATCTGCTCTTCTTTCTTGCCGAAGGTCAGCGGGCCCAGCCGGCTCATGCCATACTCACAGACCATTTTGCGCGCGAGTTCGGTTGCGCGCTCAATGTCGTTGCCCGCGCCGGTCGTGAGCTGCTTCAGGAAGATCTCTTCCGCAATGCGTCCGCCCATCAGGATGGCAAGCTGCGTCTCCAGGTAATCCTTGGTGACGGTGTGCTTGTCGTCTTCGGGCAGCTGCATGGTGACACCTAACGCCATGCCGCGTGGAATGATGGTGACCTTGTGCAACGGGTCGGCATGGTCGCGGATGGCCGCCACCATCACGTGTCCCGCCTCGTGATAGGCCGTCACGCGCTTTTCCTCGTCGGTCAGCAGCATCGACTTGCGTTCTGCGCCCATCAGGACCTTGTCCTTGGCCTGCTCGAAATCGATCATCATGACCGACTTCCGGTTATAGCGGGCCGCATTCAGCGCCGCCTCGTTCACCATGTTGGCCAGGTCCGCGCCACTGAAGCCCGGTGTCCCGCGCGCCAGCACCCGCAGATCAACGTCCTCGGCGAGCGGAACCTTCTTCGAATGCACACGAAGAACCTCTTCGCGCCCGCGCACGTCAGGCCGCCCTACAATTACGCGCCGGTCAAAGCGTCCGGGACGCAACAGCGCCGGATCGAGCACATCGGGCCGGTTCGTCGCCGCAACCAGAATCACACCGTCGTTGGCCTCGAACCCATCCATTTCAACCAGCAACTGGTTCAGCGTCTGTTCACGCTCATCGTGTCCGCCGCCCAGTCCCGCGCCGCGATGCCGTCCCACAGCGTCGATTTCATCGATGAAGATGATGCAAGGGGCATTCTTCTTGCCCTGTTCAAACAGGTCGCGTACGCGGCTTGCGCCGACGCCGACAAACATCTCCACAAAGTCTGAACCGGAAATCGAAAA
This sequence comes from Silvibacterium sp., assembly GCA_049799415.1. Classification (GTDB taxonomy): domain Bacteria; phylum Acidobacteriota; class Terriglobia; order Terriglobales; family Acidobacteriaceae; genus Silvibacterium. Next base: position 20,465 of record JBARHV010000032.1, on the reverse strand, counting down.
GAATGGAACATTGGCCTCGCCCGCAACCGCGCGCGCCAACAGCGTCTTGCCTGTTCCCGGAGGGCCCACCAGCAGCACGCCCTTCGGAATGCGGCCGCCCAGCTTCTGGAATTTCTGCGCCTCGCGCAGGAATTCAATGATCTCCTTCAGCTCTTCCTTGGCCTCGTCCACCCCGGCCACGTCCTTGAAGGTGATCTTCTTCTGCTGCATCGAAAGCAGCCGTGCCCGGCTCTTGCCGAACGACATTGCCTTGTTGCCGCCGCTCTGCATCTGGCGGATCATGAACAGCCACAGCGCGCCCAACAGCAGCAGCGGAGCCACGTTGATCAGGATGCTCCACCATTCGCTGCTCTGGTTGTCCTTGATGGTTACCTTGACCTTGTTCTGGTCGAGCACATCGTAAAGGTGGGGGTAGTTTGCCGGAATGACTGTGTGAAAATTCTGCTTTTCGTTATGCAGCGCACCGCGCGCGTCGCTGCCGCTAATCGTGACTTCGCTGATCTGGCCCTGCTGCGCGTCCTGCAAAAACTCTGAAAACGAAATTTCACGGTCCTTCCCACCGCCCGTGCCGGTCTGGAAGACACGCCATAGCACCACGAGGCAGGCAAAGATGAAGACCCAAAAGATGATCTGTTTGACCGTTGAATTCACGAAGGACGACCCTCTTTTCTCTCAAGCGCCGGTAAAAGACGGTAAAAGCAGCGAGACACGGTCTCCCTCATGGCAGACTCGCTGCTTTCCATACACTTACCGGGTTAGACGCCGCCAGTGGGTTGAAGTCGCTTGATATTTACCACCTCAAGGCAGACCTTGCCCGGCAAACGGCGACGGCTATGCAAACTTATTCTACTCCCTCACCCTTGTGCCGTGCCTCTGCCCTCTTCACCAGGCGCAACTCGCGGGGAGAACGCTCCGCCCGCAGCGCCGCCGTCAGCGTTTGCCGCCTCGTCGGATGCGGTCCGCACATGGCCAGCAGCCGCTCCGTCTGTTCAAAGTTCAGGGATACGCCGAGTTGCCGCGCCATCGCCCGCAGGATGCGCCGCCGCACCGCAGGGGATGCGGGCAGCCGCTCTACTTCCAGCGCGAGGGAGGCTTCGCCAGGATCCGTCGAAGCCGCCCGTCCTCCGCCACGTACCGGCTTGCCCGGCAAAAGGAGTTGCGGCAGGCTCCGCATCAGTTCCCCTTGCCAATATGCGTCTTCGTCCCGCGCCAGCGTTGCCAGATTGGCAAGATGCCCACAAATCTGGGGATTGTACGCTGCCAGGGCAGGAAGAAGTTCGCGCCGTAGCCGGTTGCGCGTATAGGCTGTATCGGCATTGGTGGCGTCCTCTCGCCAGGACTGTCCTATTCTGGACAGCCAATCCTCGATCTCCACCCGCCGCACTCCCAGAAAAGGCCGCAGAATTGTCCCCTTGGGCTGTGCCAGCACCGGATGAATCCCGCTCAAACCCTCCGTCCACGCCCCGCGCAACAGCTTGTGCAGCACCGTCTCCGCCTGGTCGTCCAGCGTATGCGCCGTCGCCACCGCATCCGCCACGCCCGAAGCCAGCAACTCGCGAAACCACGCATAGCGGAGATTGCGCGCCGCTTCCTCCAGCGTCTCCCGATGCTCTCGTGCCGCCGCCGGAGCATCCACGTCTTTCCGGTGAAACGCCAGCCCAAACTGCGCCGCCAGTCCGGCTACAAACGCCGCGTCCGCGTCTGCCTCGGCTCCGCGAATCCCGTGGTGGACATGCGCCACCGAGAGCACCAGCCCAATCTCCGGAGCGGCCTCCAGCAGCGCCCGCAGCAGCGCGACCGAGTCCGCGCCCCCGGAGACAGCTACTGCCAGCCGCATCCCGGGACGCAGCAGTGCGCGATTGAGCTCAGGCTTCTCTGACATCGACTCTTATCGTATCCAACCTTCCCGCCTCAATCACAGCTGTAGGTCTTGATCGCTATCTCGGCTATACTTTTGGCCATGCTGGAAACCAGAACGGCAACCGCGGCAGACGCCAGCCTTATCACCCATCATCGCCGGCGCATGTTTGTCGACGCCGGGCGCGCGGATAATCAGGTGCTCGACGTCATGGCCCGCAACTTTGAACCCTGGGTCGCCAAGGCCATCACAGACGGCAAATACATCGGCTGGCTCACCAGCGACGACGGCCGCGTGGTCGCCGGAGCCGGACTCATGCTTCTCGACTGGGCGCCGCACCCGCTCGATCCCCGCTCCACCCAGCGCGGCTACCTGCTGAATGTTTATGTGGAGCCGGACTACCGCCGGAAAAAGCTCGCCAGCCAACTCATCGAGCTTGCCCTTGCTGAGGCGCGCCGCCGCAAGATTCGCGTCGTCGCGTTGCACTCCACCGAAGCCGGACGACGCCTGTACGAAAGCAACAGCTTCCGCCGCACCAATGAAATGTTCTACGTCGAGCCTGTCGAGCCTTAGAGACTCATCCAGCATAAAGTGCTATCCCACGACCATCGGGAGTGGCTAGAACAGCCAGTTCAAGGCTGGCGCGAAGCGCGTGTGCCCGGACGGCTAGTCCCTGAAAGCGTCAAACCCTCCTCCGCGAATCTCCCGCGCCAATCCCTCAATATCGCCGGAAAGCACACGGTCTTCGGTCAGCGGAGCCACCACCTCCCGCACCACCGCTGCCGCGCGGCCAACCTCGCGTGCAGGCTTGAGCGGAAGCCGGTACTCCAGCCCCTGCGCAGCCGCTATGAGTTCAATGGCCAGCGCATATTCTGCGTTCTGCACAATCTGCCGCAACTTCAACGCCGCCGTCATGCCCATCGACACATGATCTTCCTTGCCGCCGGAGGTCGGCACCGAGTCCACGCTTGCCGGATGCGCCAGCACCTTCGCCTCATTCAGTAAAGCGGCTGCGGCAACATGCGCAATCATCAGCCCGGACGAGACCCCGGCATGTGGAGACAAAAAGGCCGGCAGTCCCTCATTGATATCGGGATTGATCAACCGGTCGATGCGCCGCTCGCTGATGCTGATCAAGTCCGTCAGCGCAATCGCGGCATAGTCCAGCGCCAGCGCCAGCGGAGCGCCATGAAAATTACCTCCGGAAATAATCTCGGCGCTCTCGGAAAAAATCAGCGGATTATCCGTCGCCGAACCTGCCTCAATCTCAATCACCTCGCGTACATGCGTCAGCGCCCCGCGCACCGCGCCGTGTACCTGCGGCATGCAGCGCAGGCAGTAAGCGTCCTGCACGCGAGGATCGTTATGCCGGTGCGATTCGCGAATTTCGCTGTCTTCAAGGAGCAGACGCAAATGCTTCGCCGCTGCCAGCTGCCCTGCATGGGGCCGCGCCGCATGAACGCGCGCATCGAACGCCGCCGGAGTTCCCCGCAGTGCTTCGAGCGACATCGCACCGGCAAGATCGAACAGCTCCACCACGCGCAAGGCTCGCGCCAGAGCCAGCCCACCCACTCCAGCCATGGCCTGCGTGCCATTCAGCAATGCCAACCCCTCTTTTGCTGCTAAACGAAGCGGCGCAATTCCCGCCTGCTTCAGTGCGTCCGACGCAGCAATCCGCGCGCCGCCAAAGAAGACTTCGCCCTCGCCCATCGCTCCAAGCGCCAGATGCGCCAGCGGAGCCAGATCGCCGCTCGCGCCCACCGACCCGCGCGCCGGAACCACCGGATGCACCCGCGCCTGCAGCATCGCCGCCAGCGTCTCCACCACTATGGGACGCACGCCGCTCAGCCCCTTGGCCAGCACATTGGCGCGCAGTAGAAGCATCGCCCGCACTTCGTCTTCAGGCAGCGGCTCGCCCAGGCCGCACGCATGGCTCCGCACCAGGTTTCGTTGCAAAGCCTCCAGCTCATCCGGAGCAATGCGCACATCGCTCAGCTTCCCAAAGCCGGTGTTGATGCCGTAAGCGGTCTCGCCCCGCGCCAGCAGCCCTTCCACCACGGCCCGCGAGGCCTCCATGCGCGGATACGCGCTGCGCGCAATCGAAACCGCGCAGCCTTCCACGGCCACTGCAATTATTTCTGCTAAGGAAAGCGAACGCCCGTCCAGTTCTACCGTCTTCATCTCCACCATCCACGCCGTCGCAAAAAGAAATGGACGGCTCAAAATGAACCGTCCATTCTCCCATTAACAAATCAGTTATGGCTAATGGCTCTCCGCCGGCAGAATCACCCGCGAACCCCTCCACCCGTAATACAAGATGAACAGGTAGCACAGCACCGGCACAATAAACGCGTGATGAATACCGATATGGTCCGCCAGAATCCCCTGGATCTCGGGAATAATCGCGCCGCCGACAATCGCAATCACCAGCAGGCCTGAAGCTTCGCCCGTCAGCGGACCCATCTCCGCAATCCCCAGCGTAAAAATGCTCGGGAACATGATCGAGTTGAACAACCCCACCGCCAGAATGCTCCACATGGCCACATGCCCGAACGTCAACATGGAAACCAGAGTCAGCACCATGGCAACAATCGCGCATAGGGCCACCAGCGTACTCGTCTTCACCTTCTGCAGCACAGCCGAGCCGATAAACCGCCCCACCATCGCGCCGCCCCAGTAGAACGGCACCAGGTTCGCCGCCGCCAGCGCCGTCAGGCCCGCAATGTACGACTGCCCAAAATAATTAATCAGGAAGCTTCCAATGGAAACCTCCGCGCCCACATATACAAAAATGGCCACGGCTCCCAGCACCACATGCGGATACCGCCAGATGCTGATCTTCTTCCCACCGTCCTTGATCGGACGAAAGTCCTTCGTCGTATCGATGCGCGGGAACTTGTACCATGCAATCGCCAGTCCCACCAGCACCAGCACCAGCGTAAAGATGATATACGGCATCTTCACCGTGGCCGCCTGGTGCACGCGATACGCATGCAGCGCCGCCGGAGACATCGTGCTCACATTCTGCACCAGCTTTTCCGCGCCCTTCAGAATCAGGAACCCGCCCAGCGGAGGCCCCACCGTCGTTCCCAGCGAATTGAATGCCTGCGCCAGGTTCAACCGGCTTGAGGCCGTATGCGCAGGCCCCAGCACCGTCACATAGGGGTTCGCCGAAACCTGCAGCGCCGTCATGCCCGCCGCCAGCACAATCAGCGCCGCCAGAAACAACGGATAGGAAGGCAGGTTTGCCGCCGGGATAAACAGAATCGCCCCAAGCGCCATCGTGAACAGCCCCACCACCATCGTCCGCTGGTAGCCGATCCACTCCACCACCTTGCCCGCCGGAAACCCGAAGATCGCGTAGGAGGTGAAAAATGCGAACTGCACCAGCATCACCTGGGCGTAATTCAGATCAAAAATCGCCTTAAGGTGCGGAATCAGAATGTCGTTCAGTGAGGTCAGAAAGCCCCAGATGAAAAACAACGTGGTGACCATCACAAATGCGCTGCGATAATTGCCGCCGCCGCCCGATTCGACGTCGACCTGAGTGGAGCTGCCTGTGGTTCCGATTGCCATCGTTTGTCCTGTGTCTGATTTTGCGGCTTTTTCCAGCACCCGCAAGAACACCGCTATCCCGAAGCATCATATCCTGCTCAATCGATTCATTGCAGCGGAATCCGTTTTCAGCCCAATTCCGCCGAAATTTCCTTTCTTGCCCCCTTAGCCCGCGCATCTCACAGAAAGAATGAAACTTTCACCCCCTCCCTGCGTCTTTTAAGCAGGAAACGCAATCGCCATCCACGCGTATCCGGCATTTCCTGATGAAACACGCAAAGGCATAAGATTTTATTGATGCGATTCAGCGCCATCCCACTCATCCTGGCTCTCGCGGGCGCCGCCCCCGCATGCCCTGCCTATGCGGCTCAAGCCGCGTCGCAGACAGCCGCCACACCTTCGCGGATCGTCGGCTCCGTCACTGCCGTCAACGGCCAGGCTCTCACTGTCCAACCTGACAAGGGAGCCCCAGTCACCTTCACTGTCAGCGACACAGCGCGCATCCTCGAAACTCAGCCCGGAGCCAAAACCCTGGCCGGAGCCACACCCATCCAACTCAGTGGCGTAGCCGTCGGCGACCGCATTCTCGCCGCCGTCCGCCCCTCCGCTGACGGATCAACATTGATGGCTACCACGCTGATCGCCATGAAGCAGTCTGCCATTGCCGAACGCCAAAAGGCCGAGGAAGCCGACTGGCAGCGCCGCGGCGTAGGCGGCTTAGTGAAGACCGTTGACGCAGCCACCGGAACCATCACCATCGCCTCCGGCTCGCGCATCCTCACCATTCACGCCACGCCCGCAACCACCGTTCGCCGCTACAACCCAGACTCCATTAAGTTCTCTGACACGCAGCCCTCCGCGCTTGCCGCCATCCATCCAGGCGATCAGCTCCGCGCCCGCGGCGACAACAGTGCCAACGGCAGCGAGGTGACTGCTGACGAGATTGTTGCCGGAACCTTCCGCAATATCGCCGGAACCATCCTCTCTATCGACCCTGCAGCCAACACCGTCACCGTGAGAGATCTTGCCACAAAGAAGCCGGTCGTCATTCACATCAATACGGGATCGCAGATGCATAAGCTTCCCGAGCAAATGGCGCAGGCCCTCGCCGCCCGCCTCAAACGCCCCAGCGGAGAGCACCCGCAAGGGAATGCGCAAGCCCCGGAGCATGAGGGCGAACACGCTGTTGGGCAGCAATCCGGCGGCGTCCAGCGTGGCGATGATCTTTCCCGCATGCTGCAGCGCACACCGCCCGTGCAACTCTCCGAACTACATAAAGGCGACGCCGTCATGATCGTCGCCACCGAAGGCACGCCCGACTCCGCGAGCGCGGTAACGCTGCTCGCGGGAGTCGAACCCATCCTCACCGCCTCACCCTCCGCTAGCCAGAGCATGTTTTCTGCTTCCTGGAATGTCGGCGGGGGTGCAGAAGAAGGCGCAGGACAAGAAGGAACACAATAAAAATCCCGGCCTCGCCAGCCGGTCATGCGTCATAAGCAAGTCAAGCGAAGAAGCGTCCGTGCCGAATGCCCGGACAGAAACCAGACAACACGCGGTCTCAGCCGCTCAAGGGAAAAGCCGTTCTTCCCGCACCTGTGACTCGGAGTAATGTGATCTCTCTTAGCCGCCATCTCGCTCTCTTCGCCGCGCTCCTCACCGGAGCCTTCTGCATCGCCGCCGCACAAACCTCCACCATGCGGGGTACCATTGCCGATCCGAGCGGCGCCGTCATTCCCAGCGCAAGCATCAGCCTTACCACGCCCGACGGCCACACCGTAGCCACGGCCACTTCTGACGCCTCCGGAAGCTATAAGGTCAGCAACCTCGCCCCTGGAATGTACATCGTCATCGCCACGGCGAAAGGCTTCGCACCCTCCCAGTCGAAGGCTGTCACCATCGCTGCCGGACAAAGCAAACTGTTCGATATCTCGCTCAAGATTGCTGTTGAAAAGCAGCAGGTGGTCGTCAATGAAGAGACGCCCACCGTCAGTGTGGAGCCCACCAGCAACGCCAATAGCCTGGTCATCAAGGGCAAAGACCTCGACGCGCTCTCCGACGATCCTGACGAGCTGCAGAATGAGCTTCAGGCCCTCGCTGGTCCGGGCGCCGGCCCCAGCGGCGGCCAGATTTATATCGATGGATTCACCGCTGGAGAGCTTCCGCCAAAATCCGCCATCCGCGAAATTCGCATCAACCGCAATCCCTTCTCCGCCGAGTACGACAAGCTGGGCTACGGGCGCATCGAAATTCTCACCAAGCCCGGAACCAACCAACTCCATGGACAGGCCTTCATCATGGGCAATCCGTCGCAGCTCAACACCGGCAATCCCTTCGACAAGAACATTCCCGATTACTACAGCTATCAGTTCAACGGCACCATCAGTGGACGCATCAGCAAAAATGCCTCCTTCTTCTTCAGCGGCGAGCGCCGCCTGATCCAGGATGACGCCATCGTGGACGCCTATCGCCTCGCCGGTGAAGTCAACGGCGATTTCGCCAACGGGATCTACACAAATGCCGCCGACTACAACACCGTCACCTTCAACGACGCCCTTGTGACTCCGCGCACCCGCGTCAACATCAGCCCGCGCATCGATCTCGAGCTCAGCGCAAAGAACACTCTCACCGTGCGTTACCAGTACTACAGCGACGGCGAGCAGAATCAGGGCGTAGGCCAGTTCAGCCTGCGCGATCAGGCCTACAAAGACTCCTCCAGCGAGAACACGCTGCAGATAAGCGACACCCAGATCATCAACGACAAGATCATCAATGAGACGCGCTTCCAGTTTCTGCGTGATGCGTCCAGCGAAACGCCGTCCGCAGTCACCCCTCAGGTGCAGGTCTCAGGCATTGAAACCTTCGGCGGTTATAGTGGCCAGCTCAACGCCGACCACACGCTGCACTACGAGCTGCAGAACCTTACCGAGATCGCGCTTAAAACCCACGCCATCAACTTCGGCGGACGCCTTCGCGTAGCCCGCGACGCCAATACCTCCAACGCCAGCTTCAACGGAACCTTCACCTTCGGCGGCAACCGCTGCAACTCCGGCGAAACTGGCTGCACCCCCGTCTCCGCCGCCGAGAACTACGGCAACACCATCTACGGCCTCGGCACCGGGCAGACATGGACCCAGATTCACGCCAACGGCGGCGGCCCCAGCCAGCTCAACCTCATCTACGGCAACCCGAAAATCCTGGGAACCATGGCCGACGTGGGCCTCTACTACCAGGACGACTGGAGCGCGCGTAAAAACCTCACCCTCAGCTACGGAGTCCGCTGGGAGTCGCAAAGCGGCATCGCCGACAAGAACGACTGGGCGCCGCGCCTCAGCTTCGCCTACGCATTAGGCAACTCCGGCAAGCAGCCTAAAACCGTCATCCGCGGCGGTTATGGATTCTTCTACGACCGCTTCGGCCTCGACCAGATTCTGCAGGCCGACCGCCTTAACAACAACGCCAACTCGCCACAGTACGAAGCCGTTATCGACAACCCGACCTGCTACAGCGCCACCAGCATCACCGCAGCCGATCTTCCTGGCTGCCAGCAGGCCGGAAGTACCAGCGGCGCGCGCGCCGTCTATCAAATCGCGCCTGATCTCCACTCTCCCGTCAACGAGCAGGCCGCGGGAAGCATCGAGCGCCAGGTCACCAAAGCCTCCACCGTCGCCGTCACTTATCTCTACTCACTCGGCCAGCACCAGCTCATCACGCGCAACGCCAATGCGCCGCAAGTCGACGGATATGACCCCGACGAGCCCAACATCTACCAGTACTATTCGGAGGCGGTTTACAAACAAAACGAGATCATCGCCAACTTCAACGCGAGCTTCAGCCCGCGGCTTTCGGTCTTAGGCTTCTACACCGCAAGCTGGGCGAACAGCGACACCGACGGCGTCAGCTCCAACCCCTCCAACTCCGCCAATCTCAAGCTCGACTATGGACGAGCCTCCTTCGATGTCCGCAACCGCATGTTCCTCATCGGCAGCTGGTCCGCTCCCTGGAATCTGCGCTTCAGTCCCTTCGTCGTCGTTCAGTCCGGGACTCCCTTTAACATCACCCTCGGCCAGGACGTAAACGGCGACTCGTTCTTCAACGACCGCCCCTCCTACGCGCAGCCCGGAGACACGGACACCCAGTCCACCGCCTACGGCGACTTCAATCTCAACCCCGGCACAAACTACACTCCCATCCCCGTCAACCTCGGCAACGGCCCCACGCTGTTCACCTTCAATCTTCGCGCCAGCAAGTCCCTTGCCTTTGGACCCAAGGTCGCGCACGGCGGCTTTGGCGGAGGCGACGGCGGGGGTGGCGGAGGTCACTATCACGGCCACGGCCTCGGCCCCGGCGGGCTCAACGGCGGTGGAGGCGGTGGAGGCGGCCCCTTCGGCGGCCCGCAAAACGCGGTCAACCGGCGCTTCAACATGACCCTGAATGTGCAGGCGCTGAACCTCTTCAACGACATCAACTACGCGCCGCCCACAGGAGTCCTCGGTTCGCCCCAGTTCGGTGAATCGAACGCCCTCGCCGGACGCATCTTCTCCTCCGGCTCAGCGAGTCGCCGCATCTTCGCACAAATGGTGTTCAGCTTTTAAGGGCTGGCCGTCCAGGCAATTGCTTCCCACCCCAGCACGCGAAAAACACGCGTGCCGGGGACCCCGGTTCGCATGGCCACTCCTGCTGGTCGTGGAGCCTGCGATCCAAACCCCGCTGAATCCCGGGTGCCCCATCCTTCACGCAGTTTCATCGCGTGAAGGGTGGGCGCAAAGGATAGGGAAGGCCGGCTCCCAGGCTCCTCCGCGCAATCCATTTGTCCACACCCACAAAAGCAAATCCCAGCGCTAGAAAGCCCAGCGTCAATCCCAGCGAGTTCAGCATGACCCGCCCATACCCCAGCGCCGCTACATCCACAAACGGATACGGATAAGCCGCACCAGACATCCCACGCACCAGCGTCATCCCGAGATACGCCAGCGGATAGATCAACCACCACACTGGCGACACCCACCGCAGACGCCCCTTCGGAACAAACGTCAGCCAGAACAGAACAAACAGCACCGGCATCGCATCATGCAGCAGAACATCCGCCACCTTCTGCCATCCCACAGGCGCCCAGATATGCCGCAGCAGCAGCGAGTACACAACTCCAACAACCGTAATATAGACCGCTACGGAGGACGTAAATCGCGCCAGGCGATCTGAAGCTACTGGCACGAATGCCAGCGCAGTCAGGCAAATCGCCGCCAGCAGATTGGTAAGGATCGTAAAGAAGCTGAAGAAAACACCCAGCGCCGCAATGCCGCTCCTGCCGCTCGCAATTACCTGCGCATGTGTCAAATGCCATTGCAGCCCGAGCGCAAACCACCCCGCCAGCGCCAGGACCAGCGCGCACACCCGACGCACGCTCGCGGAACGAATCATGGTTGGCGGAAGTCTACGCCGACGCGCAATCTTTACTCCCCTGTATCGATCTGAGCCCGCTGCAGTTTGTCCGAATAGTCCACGTAGACCGACTTCCACGTTGTGTAGAAATCCAGCGCGCCCGTTCCGCCTTCGCGATGCCCATTGCCTGTGTGCTTCACTCCGCCAAACGGCAGATGCACCTCCGCTCCGATCGTCGGAGCATTCACGTACGTGATCCCCGCCTCCAGATCGCGCATCGCCCGGAAGGCCTTGTTTACGTCGCGCGAATACAGCGCCGTCGAAAGCCCATACTGAATGCCGTTCGCAACCTCCAGAGCCTCGTCGAAGTCCACGCACTCAATCAGGCTCACCACCGGCCCGAAGACCTCTTCCTGCGCAATCCGCATGCCCGGCTTCACGCTGCCTATGACGGTCGGCGCAAAAAAGTGCCCCTTGTCATACACGCCGTCTTCGAGCGCGGCTCCGCCGGTCAGCACCTTCGCGCCTTCCTTCCGCGCAATCTCGCAATAGCGCATCGAAGTCTCAATCTGCTGCTGGTTGATCTGCGGCCCCATCTGCACCGCTTCATCCAGCCCATTGCCCACCTTGAGCGCATCTGCGCGCGCCACCAGCTTTGCCGCGAACTCCGCCGCAATTTTCTTATGCAACAGAATGCGACTGGTCGCCGTGCACCGCTGGCCGGTGGTGCCGAACGCGCCCCACACCGCTCCATCGAGCGCCAGATCGAGATTCGCGTCCTCCAGCACAATCATTGCGTTCTTGCCGCCCATCTCCAGCGAACAGGGCTTGAAGTTGGCCGCCGCCGTCTGCCCCACCATGCGACCCACCTCGCTCGACCCGGTAAACGAAACCGCGCGCACACCGGGATGCGAAACGATCGGCGCACCCGCATCCGGCCCGAAGCCGGTGACGATGTTGACCACCCCCGCGGGCAGGCCTGCATCCATCAGCGCCTGCACCAGGTTGAAGGTCGAGAGCGGCGTATCTTCGGCAGGCTTGATCACGCAGGTATTGCCGCATACCAGCGCCGGAAACAGCTTCCACGACGGAATAGCCATGGGAAAGTTCCACGGCGCGATCATGCCGCACACGCCCACCGGCATCCGCACCGACATGGCGAATTTGCTCTTCAGCTCCGACGGCGTCGTCTGCCCAAACAGTCGCCGACCCTCGCCGGCCATGTAGTAGGCCGTGTCGATGGCCTCCTGCACATCGCCGCGCGTCTCGCTCAGCACCTTGCCCATCTCTCGGGTCATATCCTGGGCGCACTGCTCTTTTCGCTGTGTAAGAATCTCGCCCGTCCGGTACAGAATCTCCGCCCGCTTCGGAGCCGGAGTCAGCCGCCACGTCTTCCACGCCTCGGACGCCGCAGCCACGGCGTCGTCAACGTCCGCTGCGCCGGACGACTGGAATTCCCCCACCACGTCGTCCGAGTTGGCCGGATTCACATTCAGAAAGGTCTTGCCGGTATGCGAGGCGACCCACTCGCCGCCGATCAGGTTTTTATAAAGCTTGCTGGACACAGAATTCTCCTTAAGCGAAACATTCCAGCATAACAAGAAGATTGAAAGCGGTGACTGAGGACCCCGCCCGGAAATGCCCTGTCCCGACTGCATCTTGTGATTTTTTTGGGAAAACCAGTGGAAATCGCAGGAACAGCCTTTTGTGGCCGTTGAATAGCCTTACAATGAAAGCGAGTCCCACAGGATAAAGCTCAACTTTCCATGTCATCGAATGGCTTTTCATCGCGTTCCTCGCGTTCGCATAGTCTGCGCTCGCTGTTTAGTGTGTTTTCCAGCGATCTCGCGATCGATCTTGGAACGGCCAATACGCTCGTCTACGCCGCGGGCAAGGGCATTGTCGTCAACGAGCCCTCGATTGTGGCCATCAATAAAAATACCGGCGAGGTCGAAGCCGTCGGCAAGGAAGCCAAAGAGATGCTGGGGCGCACGCCCGGCAACATCGTTGCCATCAAGCCGATGAAGGACGGCGTGATCGCCGACTTCAAAGTCACTGAGAAGATGCTCAACTACTTCATCCAGAAGGCCCACAACCGCAAGATGATGGTGCATCCGCGCATCGTGATCGGCGTGCCTTCTGAGATTACGCAGGTAGAAAAGCGCGCCGTTGAGGACTCGGCCTATCGCGCCAAGGCCAGCGAAGTCTTCCTGGTCGAGCAGGCCATGGTCGCCGCCATCGGCGCGGGCCTTCCTATCACCGAGCCCAGCGGCAACATGGTGGTTGACATCGGCGGCGGCACAACCGACATCGCCGTGATCTCGCTCTCCGGCATCGTCTATTCGCGCTCCGTCCGCATGGCCGGCAACCAGATGGACGAGGCCATCATGAACTACCTCAAGCGAAAATATAACCTGCTCATCGGCGAGCGCACCGCCGAGCAGATCAAGATCGAAATCGGCTCCGCCTATCCGCTCGACAAGCCGATGACCATGGAGATCAAGGGCCGCAACCTGATCGAAGGCGTGCCTAAAACCATCACCATCGATGACAGCGAAATTCGCGAGTCGCTCGGCGAGTCCATCTCGACCATCATGAACGCCATCCGCGTGGCTCTTGAGCGCACGCCTCCCGAGTTGAGCGCTGATATCAGTGACCGCGGCATCGTGCTCACCGGCGGCGGCGCGCTTATTAAGAACCTCGACAAGCGCATCCGCGAGGAAACCGGCCTGCCCGTCTCCATTGCCGACGATCCGCTGGCCAGCGTGGTCCTGGGCACCGGAAAGATGCTCAGCGACTTCCGCCTGCTGCGCAAGATCAAGATCGATTAGAGTATTCTCCCGTCTCTCAGAATGCTCTAGCATAGTTTCAATGCACCCGGATCGCGGGCGCTTAGAGGAGTAGTTCGGCATACGCCGAAGTTCCAGCCGCATGGAATCTTTCTTCAGCCGCTACAGGAACGCCCTGGTGCTCATCGTGGTGCTTGTGGCGCAGTTGCTCGCGCTGGCCGTACAGGCCCGGCGACCGGCAGCCGATGGCATCGACAAGCCTTCCGTCAGCCTGCTGCGCCATGCGGTGGTCATCGTCATCACGCCGCCTGAGCGACTGGTGCGTGGCATCGGCCAATGGTTCGGCTCACTGTGGTTCGGCTATGTGGACCTCATTCATGTGCGGCGGGAAAATACCGGCCTCCAGCAGGAGGTGCAGCGTCTGCGGCTGGAGCAAGCCAGCATCTCTCAGGACGCTGCTCAGGGTCAGCGGCTCCAGCATATGCTCGGCTTCAAAGAGCACTACATCGACAAGACCCTGGCCGCCCAGGTCATCGGCACGGGCGGTTCCGAGCAATCGCAGATCCTCTACATCGACAAAGGCTCCGACGACGGCCTGCAGCAGGACATGCCTGTCATCACCGCCGACGGCATCGTCGGCAAACTCAAGGACGTCTTCGAGCAGACAAGTCAGGTGCTGCTCATCACCGATCCCACCAGCGGTGTCGGCGTCATTCTTCAGGACACGCGCACCCGCGGCATTCTCAAAGGCCGCGCTTTCGGCCAGCTTCAGGTCGTCGATATCTCTCCCGACAGCCGCATCAAGGCTGGCGAGACCATTCTCACCAGCGGCGGCGATCAGATCTTCCCTCGCGGCCTCCCCGTAGGCACCGTGGATCGCGTCCTTCCCGACCCCGAGCACGATCCCCTGGTGGATGTGCTTGTCCATCCCGCGGCAAAACTCTCCTCGCTCGAAGAGGTGCTGGTGATCACCGACCTCGGCGATGCTGCCTCGACGCAGGAAGCAAAAGACCTCGCTGCAAGCGAGGCCGAAAGCGAAGCCGAGCAGAAGCGCGCCTCCGACATTCTGTCCGAACGCCTGCCGAGCCGCATCGACCCCAACGCCCCTGCCGACACGAACCCGCGGAACGTCGTAGACGCCGCCGGAAATGCAGTGCAGCCAATGGCCCCGCCAAGGCCCATCCATCCCGACCGCTTCAGCCCCAACGCCGAGCCGAATGCGGACCAAATGGTTCCGGGCCACCGCTGGGCGCCGGTGAAATACGGCGCCGAAGACCAGACTCCGCCGAGCCATTCACGCCTCATGCAGAACTCTCCGGCGTCTGCGGCCCCAACCACCGCATCCGGCAATAGCGCCGGCGCCCCGCAGGGAACGACGACAACTCAACCTGTCGCTCCTCCTAAGACTAGCGTCATCATGGATGGCCCTGTTGTCGCACCGCATAAATCCGGAACTGCGCAGCCTCCGAAAGCATCGGCCAGCCCTCAAAAGGCTCCGCCGGCCGCGCCCGCCGATGGAAACGCTCCACCCCCGGCAGGCTCACCGCAGGGAGGGACCCACTAACCATGGCCCTCATGGCTTCCACCCGCCGCGAGGCGGACACCCAATCCTTTCCGCTGCTGGTCTATGTGCTGGTGCCGCTGCTGGCTCTGGGTCTGCAGTCGTTTGTTCCGCTGCACTTCCCACACTTCGCCATCCTCGACCTTCCACTGCTGGTGGTGATCTACTTTGCCACCACTCTGCGCATGCCGGTTGCGGCCACCATCGGCGGGGCATTCCTGGGTCTCGCACAGGACGCTTTAACCCACCAGCCTCTTGGCGTCTTCGGCATCGCCAAGGCCTTGGTGGGTTATCTCGCCGCCTCGCTCGGGGTCCGCATCGATACGGAAAGCCTCGGCACCCGCCTGGTGCTCACGTTTCTCTTCGTCCTGCTCAACGACGGGACCAACTGGATCCTGGTGCGTCACCTGCTGGCTGAACCGCTGCCCTGGGGATGGCTCTATCAATTGCTGCGCGCAGCCATCAATATGCTGGTAGCCGTCATCCTTTTCGCCTTGCTCGACCGGCTAAAAAGGCGGGAGTAGCATAAATGCCAACACCTCCCGTCCAATCACCTGCTAACGCAGCCAAGATGAACCGAAGATGAGCGATTTCATCCCCAAACTCGAAAAAAGGGACCAGGATTTACCAGGCTACAAGCTTGCTGTCTTCCAGTACGGTGTTGTTGCCGTCATGCTGGTGCTCATCTTCGGCTTGTGGCGCCTGCAGGTCGTCGGCGCGGAAAACTACCGCGCGCTGGCGCAAGCCAATCGTGTCCGCAAAGTCCCCATCCTCGCCGCCCGCGGGCAAATCTTCGACCGCGATGGCCGCCTGCTGGTCGATAACTACCCCTCCGTCTCCTGCTTCCTCGTTCGCGAACAAGGACACAGCCTCCAACTGGACCTGCCGCTGATCGCCCGCGGTTTGCACATGACCGTCGACCAGATCGACGCCATCATGAAGAAGTACCGCACCGCGCCAAAATACCAGCCCATCCCTCTCAAGGAAGACATCACGCCCGACGAGCAGGAGTTCATCGCCGCCCACACCGACGAGATGCCCGAGCTTGAAACCATCGATGAGCAGCGCCGCCTCTACCCCAAAGATGGATTCGCCGCGCACCTCATCGGCTACGTCGGCGAGGTCAGCGAGGATATGCTGAACAACGATCCCCGCTATGCCTTCTATGAGCCGGGCGACGTTGTCGGCAGATCCGGCGTTGAAGAGTCGTATGACTCGATCCTGCGCGGCCAGGACGGCTCGCACGACCTTCTTGTCGATAGTCGCGGCCGCGAAGTTGGAACCCTCGGCACCGAGCGCTCCGTTCCCGGAAAAAGCCTCCGCCTCACCATCGACATGGACATTCAGCGCGCCGCGGAAAACGCGCTTGGCGACCGCGACGGCGCCATCGTCGCCCTTGACCCGCATACCGGCGAGGTCCTGGCCATGGTCAGCCGGCCCACCTTCGATCCCAACCAGTTCGCCGTCCGCATCGGACGCGGCGACTGGAACAAGCTCATCACCGATCCCGACCACCCGCTGCTCAACAAGACCATCCAGGCCATGTCGCCCCCTGGCTCGACCTTCAAGATCATCATGACTCTCGCAGGATTGCAGGAGGGCGTCGCGCAAGACCTCAAAGTCGATTGCCAGGGCGGAGCATCTTTCTACGGGCATTTCTACGCATGTGACCGTCACCACGGAGATGTGAACATCCACAATGCGCTTCCCTACTCCTGTGACACGTACTACTACACCCTGGCCGTCAAGCTCGGCATTGACACCATCGCCAAATATGCGCATGAAGTCGGCCTCGGACAAAAGACCGGCATCGATCTTCCCGATGAAATTGCCGGCGTTATGCCATCCACGGAATGGGCCATGCGTGACTTCCATCGCAAGTGGTACGCGGGTGAAACCGTTTCCGTCGGCATCGGCCAGGGAGCCGTCGCCGTCACGCCCATCCAGCTTGCCCGCGCCATCGGAGGCATCGCCTCCGGCGGCATCTTCAAGCGCCCGCACGTCGTCTTTCCCGATGAGCTGCCCCCCGAATACCACCAGGCTGTACTCGACACCTACCCTGGCTCCGGCGACAAGACCATTCCCATCGATCCGGCCAACTGGGAGATCATCACCGACGACATGGCCAACGTAACTCAGTCCCCCATCGGAACGGCCTATTCTTCACGCCTGGCGGACATCGATTTCGCGGGCAAGACCGGAACCGCCCAGGTCGTCAACCACAGCTTTGGAGCAAAGAAAGTATCCACGGTCGTCAGCGAGCG
Organism: Silvibacterium sp.; assembly: GCA_049799415.1. Taxonomy (GTDB): domain Bacteria; phylum Acidobacteriota; class Terriglobia; order Terriglobales; family Acidobacteriaceae; genus Silvibacterium. Next base: position 3,059 of record JBARHV010000032.1, on the reverse strand, counting down.
CGCGAACGCATGGTTTGTAGGAATTGCGCCGCGCCGCAACCCCGACATCGTCGTGGTCATCTTCTGGCAGCATGGCGGCTGGGGAACCGACTCGGCACACATGGCCGCTCAGGTCATCCAGGCCTTTGTCGACAAACAGCGCCGCCTCAACCACAACCTCGAAGCCCAGCAGCCACAGGCGGTCGATGTAGGCGCTGTCTGGTCCAATCCGGAAGACCCCAACGCCTTAGGCGGCAAGCCGCTGGCGCCAAAACCGGCAAAACAGAAAGACGGCGAGCTCGCCTCAGCCCGCGCCGGACACTTTTACCTCAAAGTTCCGCCAGCCGAGACGGTGGAGGTTGGCAATGCAGCAAATTAGACCCTTCAAAATATCCCGATACCTTGTCATCCCGACCGGAGCGAAGCGAAGTGGAGGGACCTGCAGTAAATATGTCCGTTCCCGGATAAGCCAATGAAAGAGCATTCATACTTTGTTTATCTGATGGCCAGCCGAACCCGCGTTCTTTATTGCGGCATGACAAACAACCTCTTCCGACGGGTAGCGGAACACAAGAGCGGGGAGATGCCCGGCTTTAGCAAGACGTACAAGTGTCATCGACTAGTCTGGTTTGAGCATTTTCAATATGTTGGAAACGCTATTGCGCGGGAAAGGCAGATCAAAAACTGGCGACGCGAAAAGAAACTCGCGCGTATTCAGGAAACGAACTCCTCATGGGCTGATTTGAGCGAATGTTGGTTTCAAAGCGCAGAGACTGCGGGTCCCTCCACTTCGCTTCGCTCCGGTCGGGATGACAATCGTTTTGACTGGAACATGGAAATTAGCTAAACCATGCGCCATCGCATCCTCTCCTTTCGCGACTTCGACTGGACCCTCCTCGGGTTCGTCCTGGTGCTGTCCGTCATCAGTGTCTTTGAGATTTATTCGGCCACGCTGCACACCAAGTTCGTCGGGTTCTATAAGCAGCAGATCCTCTGGCTGCTCGGCGGCCTTGTCGCCATGTTCGTTCTATCGGTCATCGACTACCACCGCCTACTCGACATCATCTACTGGCTTTATGGCTTCTGCCTTCTTTCGCTGGTCGCCGTGTTGACCGTGGGCACCAAGGTCCTGGGAGCGCGCCGCTGGATCAAGCTTCCCGGCGGTATGCACTTCCAGCCCTCCGAATGGGTCAAGCTGGTGCTTATCATCGCCGTCACCCGCTACTTCGTCAGCCTCTCCGGCCGCAAGCTCACCTGGCCCGATATCTTCAAATCCATGGCGATGGTCGGCGTCCCTATGCTGCTCGTCAAAATGCAGCCGGACCTCGGCACCGCCCTTACCTATTCGCCCATTCTTCTCGCCGGACTCTTCCTGGGCGGCATCGGCTGGAAAAAATCCACCGTCCTCGTCCTGTCCGGGCTGCTGCTGGTCGGCATCGCCTTCTCCAGCAGCAAGGTCCTCAAGCCTTACCAGAAGGCGCGGCTCACCAGCTTTCTCAACCCGAACTCCGACCCGCGCGGCAGCGGCTATCAGATTCTCCAGTCGAAAATCGCCGTCGGCGATGGCGGCGTCTTCGGGCGCGGCGCGACCAAGGGCACGCAGACCCAGGGCGACTTCCTGCCCATCCCTTACACCGACTTCATCTTCGCCGCCTTCGCCGAGGAACACGGCTTCATCGGCGCGGTGATCGTACTGCTGATATACTTTTTGATATTGATGCGTTTGATTCAAAACGCACAGACAGCCGCAGACCTCCCAGGCACTTTCCTGGTGATGGGCGTAGTGGCCGTGCTGATTTTTCAGATTGCGGTCAACGTCGGTATGGTCATCGGGCTGATGCCGGTCACCGGGATCCCTCTCCCGCTTATGAGCTACGGAGGCTCCTCGGTGCTGTTCACGTTTCTGGCTCTGGGCATGGTAATGAACGTCCGCATGAACCGCTTCGTGAACTAAGTCCCCGGCGTAAACAAATTAGGAAAAAGCCCGCCGCGGCGGGTGAGCAATACAGGAATTTAACTTTAACCGGCCGAAACGGATCAACGGGCCGGGCAGGATTCAGGAATGAGTGAGCAGAGAAGGGTAACGGCCCCGCCAGAAAAATTGGCTGAAGCGGTCACAAACTCTTTGCGTCCGGATGTCTCCCGTAACATAGTCGGTTTTTCAAGTGGGCCTCCGCCGGGTGACCGGCGCGAGCGCGAACTATCTCTCCCGCAAAGAATCTTCTTCGCTACGGCCATCCCTTCACCGTCCCCAAGCCTGCCCGGTTTCCCGCTCTGATCTGTCTCGACCGTTGCCCTGGGGTTTAAGCCTCAGGCAGGAAAGAGACAGAATGTCAAAAGAGATTTGCATCTCCACTACGCCGCATGAAACGCGGCTGGCGATCCTCGAAAACGACGAGCTCGCCGAAATCTACTACGAGCGCGAGAACGAATACACCCTCGCCGGTTCCATCTACAAGGGCCGCGTCACCCGCGTCCTTCCCGGCATGCAGTCGGCCTTCGTCGACATCGGCCTCGAACGCGACGCCTTCCTCTACGTCACCGACTTCCTCGAAGAGCAGGAAGATGGCGACGAGTTTGAGCGCACCAGCCTCTCCGGCAGCCAGCCGCGACGCGAAAGCGGACGCGGTCGTCAGCCTCAGCCCGAGCAGGAACCCAAACAGGAATCCACCGCTGCGCCGGCCCGCGCTGATGAACCCACCGAGGGCGACGATTCGCCTTCCGGGACTCGCCGTTGGCGTGGACGCCGCGGTCGTGGGCGCGGAATGCGCCAACGCGGACGCGACAACAACGAGCACGAAACCGCAGGCCGCCCTGACCACACGGGCGATCAGGCGCAAACCCACCCCGTGGAAGCTGGATCCGAAGAAATTCCTTACGACGCTCCCGCAATCGACACGCGCATTGACGAAAGCGAAGCCGCCTTTGAACGCCACACCCCGGCTCCATCGGCGCGGCCCAGCGGCGGACGCATCGTTCTTCCCGGCGAATCGCTCTCCAAATATGGCGCAGTACCCGCAGCCGAAGCGGACAAGCCGCAAACCGCGCCTGCTCCGGCCTTCAAAACCAATTACACCGCA